>NZ_DAMBQK010000018.1:0-96028 GCF_032062175.1 Atlantibacter sp. | reverse complement strand
CGATGGTAGTGTGGGGTCTCCCCATGCGAGAGTAGGGAACTGCCAGGCATCAAATAAAAAGCCCTGCACATAAGTGCAGGGCTTTTTGCTTTTTAGTTTTCAGAACACAAAAAACGGCCAGTCACCTGACTGACCTGTAATATTGTTAGTGAATAACCTGCGATAAAAACGCCCGCGTGCGTTCAGACTTCGGATTCGCAAAGAATTCATGCGGCGGCGCCTGCTCAACAATCTCACCGCGATCCATAAAGATCACCCGATCGGCCACCGTCCGGGCAAACCCCATTTCATGCGTTACGCAAAGCATCGTCATCCCGGACTGTGCCAGTCCAATCATGGTATCCAGCACTTCCTTAACCATTTCGGGATCGAGCGCCGATGTCGGTTCGTCGAACAGCATAATTTTTGGCTTCATGCATAACGACCGGGCGATCGCCACGCGCTGCTGTTGCCCACCGGAGATTTGACCGGGAAACTTATGTGCATGCTCGGCGATACGTACACGATCCAGATAATGCATTGCCAGCGCCTCGGCTTCTTTCTTCGGCATTTTACGCACCCAAATCGGTGCCAGCGTGCAGTTTTGCAGTACGGTTAAGTGCGGGAATAAATTAAAGTGCTGGAACACCATCCCCACTTCTGTACGCACCCGTTCAATATTGCGCAGGTCATCATTCAGCTCAATGCCATCCACGACAATACGGCCCTGCTGATGCTCTTCGAGATGGTTAATACAGCGGATTGTTGTAGATTTACCGGAGCCTGACGGCCCGCAGAGCACAATACGTTCGCCCTGCTTCACCTTCAGGTTAATGTCTTTCAGGACATGAAACTGCCCATACCATTTATTCACATTTTCGAGCGTTATCATCGCGTCGGCAGGTTGCATCGTTATATTACTCATGGGATTCCTTAGTGCGGTGTACGCCCGGTGTTAAAGCGCTGCTCAAGGTGCTGGCTGTAGCGCGACATACTGAAACAGAAGATCCAATAGATCATGGCGGCAAATACATAACCTTCGGTCGACATGCCCAACCATGCTGGGTCGACCGTGGCCTGCTGCACGCTGCTGAAGAGATCAAACAGCCCAATAATGATCACCAGACTGGTGTCTTTAAACAGGGCGATAATGGTGTTGACCAGACCCGGGATCACCATCTTTAATGCCTGCGGGAGGATCACCAGGCCCTGGGTTTTCCAGTAACCCAGGGAGAGAGATTCTGCGGCCTCGTATTGGCCTTTCGGTAGCGCCTGAAGCCCTCCGCGCACCACCTCGGCAACATAGGCCGACTGGAACAGAATCACCCCAACCAGCGCCCTGATAAGCTTATCGATACTGGTGCCTTCCGCCATAAACAGCGGCAACATGACGGAGGACATAAACAGCACCGTGATCAGAGGTACGCCGCGCCAGAATTCGATAAAAATCACCGACAGGATCCGCACTACAGGCATGGCCGACCGACGCCCTAACGCCAGCAAAATACCCAGCGGCAATGCGCCAGCGATCCCCACCGCAGCGATAATCAGCGTTAGCGTGAGTCCGCCCCACTGGCGGGTTTCTACACGCTCCAGGCCAAAGAAACCGCCATACATCAGAAACCACACCACAATCGGATAAACCACCGCCCAGAGGGCGATGTATTTACCGCGTTGCGGTATGCTTTTCCAGAACATCGGCGCGATGGAAAGCAGCGTGATAATGAGCGCCAGATTGATTCGCCAGCGCTGGTCGTGTGGATACAGCCCATACATAAATTGGCCAAACCGGGCGTGAATGAACACCCAGCACGCGCCTTCCTTCGTGCAATCCGCGCGCGTTTCACCAATCCAGTTAGCCTGAAACAGCGTCCAGTTGAGCAGCGGCGGAATCAATTCCCACATCATCCACAAACAAAATAATGTCAACAGGCTATTAAACCAGCTGGAAAACAAATTTTTGCGAACCCACACCCACATGCGTCCTGAGCCAGTAGCGGCAACGCGCGGGGTAGGGCTCATGAGTACTTTGCTCATCATGGCTCCTTTAGCGCTCAACCAGGGCAATGTGCCGGTTATAGAGGTTCATCAGCAGAGAAATTGTCAGGCTGATAATCAGATAGACCGACATCGTGATAGCGATGGTTTCAATCGCCTGACCGGTTTGGTTCAATACGGTGCCAGCGAACAGCGACACCATATCCGGGTAGCCAATCGCCGCCGCCAGCGAAGAGTTTTTAACAATGTTGAGATACTGGCTGGTCAACGGCGGAATAATGACGCGCATTGCCTGGGGAATAATCACCTGGCGTAGCGTGACCGGGTTCGGCAAACCCAGTGACCGTGCCGCTTCATGCTGACCATACGGAACGGACTGGATCCCGGCGCGAATGATCTCGGCGATAAATGCGGAGGTATAAACCGAAAGTGCGAGCGTCAGGGCTGCCAGCTCAGGGATTAGCGCCATTCCCCCCCGGAAGTTGAAACCACGTAACTCGGGCACGTCCCAGTGTAGCGCGGCACCAAACGTCCAGTGAGCGACCAGCGGCAGCGCGATAAGCAGTACCAGCGTCACAGGCCAGGTACGCCGCAACTGCCCTGTTTTGATTTGATGGTTTTTATTAAAGCGAAACAGGCCCGCCGAAATCGCCAGCGCGACAAGAATAGCCAGCACGAATCCCAGCGCGCCTTCACCTAACGCCGGTGCGGGAATATAAAGCCCCCGGTTGCTGAGAAATGCCAGGTCAAAGGCATTCACCGCCTGGCGTGGGCCTGGCAAATTGCGCAGTACGGCGAAGTACCAAAAGAAAATTTGCAGCAACGGCGGGATATTACGGAAGGTTTCGATATAAACGGTAGAGAGCTTGCGTAACAGCCAGTTGTCGGACAGGCGCGCCAGTCCTAAAAAGAAGCCAAGAAATGACGCAAACACAATACACAGCGCAGAAACTAACAGAGTGTTAAGCAACCCGACAAGGAAAACCCGGCCATAGGTATCCCCTTGCTGATAATCAATCAAATGCTGAACTATGCCAAATCCGGCGCCGCGATCGAGAAAAGCAAACCCTGACGTAATGCCACGACTGTTGAGGTTTGTAATGGTGTTGTGGATCAGATAAACAGCAATACCAATAACCGCGGCGATTGCCAGTATTTGAAACAGCCAGGCGCGAACCGCGGGATTGGAAAAGGAGAGTTCTCCTTTTGCGTTTGGGCGGCGATGGGGCATATGCGAACCTCAATAACAAAACTCTGGTTTGGGCGCTGCAAAGGCGCAGCGCCCGTTACAACAACGTGCGTGATTAGCGAACCGGCGGAGCGTATTGAATGCCGCCGTTGTTCCAGAGGTTGTTCTGACCGCGTTTGATTTTCAGCGGGCTTTCGGAACCCACGTTACGTTCAAACACTTCAGCATAGTTACCGACCTGCTTAACGATGTTGTAAGCCCATTTGTTATCCAGCTTCAGATCCTTGCCATAATCGCCCTCTTTGCCCAGAAGATGGCCCATGTCCGGCGTGGCAGGATTAGCGGCTTTCTCATCGACGTTTTTAGACGTGACGCCCATCTCTTCCGCGTTGAGCATAGCGAACAGCGTCCAGCGCACCACGGAGAACCATTCATCATCCCCGCGACGCACCACTGGACCCAGCGGCTCTTTCGAGATCACTTCCGGCAGGACGATAAATTCATCCGGGTTGCTGAGTTTAATGCGCAGGGCATACAGCTGAGACTGGTCAGAGGCCAGGGTATCGCAACGGCCCGATTCCAGCGCTTTTGCCGATTCGTCGGAACGATCAAAAGTGACCGGGGTATACTTCATGTTATTGGCTTTGAAATAATCCGCCACGTTCAGCTCAGTATCGGTACCCGCCTGGATACAGACCGTTGCGCCATCCAGTTCTTTGGCGCTTTTCAGCCCCGCTTTGTTATGGGTCAGGAAACCGATGCCGTCATAATAGGTCACGCCAGTAAAGGCCATGCCCATTCCGGTATCGCGAGAAGATGTCCAGGTGGTATTGCGGGATAACAAATCCACTTCGCCAGATTGCAGTGCGGTAAAGCGTTCTTTCGCCGTCAGCGGGGTATATTTTACTTTTGTGGCATCGCCAAATACGGCAGCCGCGACGCCACGGCAGACATCAACGTCAATTCCGCTGAATTTACCGTCTGCATCCGCATACGAAAATCCAGGTAAGCCATCACTAATACCGCATTGAACAAAACCCTTCTTTTTTACTGCGTCAAATGTCGCGCCTGCATGTGCCTGATTTGCAACAGCCATCAGTGCGCCTGCCGCGGCAAGCGTGGCAATAATCATCTTCTTCATAGTGCATCCTGTGTGGCGAAATTATCGTTATATTGGCGTCCCGTGGGCACGCTAATTACCTGTCTGTGGCAACAGCCATAAACGTTAAAGCAAAGGGAGTGCCAGTTTTGCATCGGGGAGATAATGCATTTATTTCGATGCAATAAGCGAAGTGTAGACAGGAAACGTAAAACGTAATGCTCGCCAATGGTGCGAAATTACAACCTGCGCCACATTTTGGAGCAAAATAATTAAATAGCGTCGTCGTGAAGTAACTAATTAATTTCTCAGGTTAATATTGGCAGGGTAAGGGATGATGAATGATGTGAGATAAATCACGAGGCAGAGTTAAAGCCCGAAAAAAGAAATAAAGAAATGTGAGTTATTGCAGAAATTTTAATTTTGCTTTGGTGCGATTAAATAACAAATTAACAGCCTGGCAAAAAGAGTTGCACCGTTTAAATGCAAACGGCGCGATGAACGCGCCGTTTCGGAACAGACTGGCATTATTTACTCAGCGCGATGATACCCATCGTTAAGCCCGCTACCGCTGCTGCGCCGCCAGCGATCGCGCCAGCTGTTTCCCAGTTATCCTGAGTGGTGCCTTTCATACAGGTGTTGGTATGGACCAGACGCCCCTGATCGTCATACACCGGCACACATGGGGAGTCATGCGCACAACCGGCTAGCACTGCACAAAGGGATGCTACAGCGATTAACTTCTTCATGGTATTACCTCATTAGAATAATCATCCAGAAAACCTCGCTAACGGTAATATTATTCATAACCTTATAGCGCTGGATTTGATAGACGCATTTTACCACTGGCAAAAAATGGAGAGGAGCAGACATTATTTTCAATTCATGTGGATTGTAAAAATAATGGAGAGGAAAATTTACGCTGGAACCGAAAAGTTACTCAGTTCCAGCGGTGGGTTTATCTCATTAATAAATGAACGTATTTAGCATGTAAAAACATGAAAGACATCCGATGTCTTTCATGTTTACAGGGTTACTTTTTATTAAACCGTTGGCGAATTACCACAAAGAATGCCGGGACAAAGAAAATGGCCAGTAACGTCGCGGCAAGCATACCGCCCATCACTCCGGTACCCACCGCATTCTGCGAACCGCTCCCGGCGCCTTTACTCATTACCAGCGGCAACACGCCAAGGATAAACGCCAGCGATGTCATAAGGATTGGTCGAAGGCGCATCCGTACCGCTTCCAGCGTTGCTTCGATAAGATTTTTACTTTCTTTGTCCATCAGGTCTTTGGCAAATTCGACAATCAGGATGGCGTTTTTGGCGGAAAGACCGATAGTCGTGAGCAAACCGACCTGAAAATAAACATCGTTATCAAGGCCTTTTACCGTCGCCGCAAGCAATGCGCCTACCACGCCCAGAGGCACCACCAGCATTACCGAGAACGGAATAGACCAGCTCTCATACAACGCGGCGAGGCACAGGAACACCACAATCAGGGAGATGGCATATAAAGCAGGAGCCTGGTTGCCGGATAACCTTTCCTGATAGGACATGCCAGTCCACTGATATCCAAACCCGGAAGGCAATTTAGCGGCCAGTGACTCCATCACCTCCATGGCCTCCCCGGTACTTTTACCCGGCATGGCTTCACCCTGAATTTCCATAGAAGGCAAGCCGTTATACCGCTCAAGTCGCGGTGAGCCTTTAACCCAATGTGATGACGCGAAGGCCGAGAACGGCACCATTTCACCGCTGCTGCTGCGCACATAGAGCGTATTAAGATCTGATGGCAACATACGGAATTTTGCATCCGACTGGAGATAAACCTTTTTCACCCGGCCTTCATCAATAAAGTCATTAACGTAATTGCCGCCCAGTGCGGTAGACAGCGTTTGGTTGATATCGGAGAGCGCGACACCCAGCGCCTGCGCTTTATCCTGATCGACATCAATCTTAAATTGCGGCGTGTCTTCCAGACCATTCGGCCTGACGCGGACCAGCACATCGGAACGCTGAGCCGCTTCACCCAATAGCTGATTGCGCGCCTGAGTTAAGGCATCATGCCCCTGGTTTGCCTGGTCGATCAGTTCAAAATCGAAACCCGTGGCGGTGCCCAGTTCGATAATGGCGGGCAGGTTGAACGGGAATACCATCGCGTCACTAATATGCCTGAATGCCATCGTCGCGCGCGCAATAATGGACTGCGCCTTGTTCTCGTCACCGGAACGCTCTTCCCAAGGTTTGAGGCTGATGAACGCGATACCGGCGTTTTGCCCCTGTCCGCTGAAGCTAAACCCGTTAACCGTGAACACGGATTCGACGTTTTTACTTTCTTTGGTCAGGTAATAGTCATTGATTTCATCAAGCACTTTCTGGGTGCGCTGCTGCGTCGCGCCGGAAGGTAGTTGCACCAGGGTCATAAACACACCCTGATCTTCCTCGGGCAGAAATGAAGTAGGCAACTTCATAAACAGCATCACCATTCCCGCCACGATAAGCACGTAAACAACCAGATAGCGCGTGGTACTGTGAATAATCCGGCTTACGCTATTACTGTAGTGGTCGACGCTCTTATCGAATAAGCGGTTGAACTTACCAAACAGCCCGGCGTTTTTATCATGCTTCTCCCCTGACGGCGGTTTCAGCAGCGTCGCGCACAGCGCTGGCGTCAGGATCAGTGCGACCAGCACTGACAGTGCCATGGCAGAAACAATCGTGATCGAAAATTGTCGGTAAATCGCACCTGTCGAACCGCCAAAGAAAGCCATTGGGATAAATACGGCGGAAAGCACCATCGCGATGCCCACCAGCGCGCCCTGTATTTGCCCCATAGATTTGCTGGTGGCTTCTTTCGGCGGCAGATGATCCTCTTCCATAACACGTTCAACGTTTTCAACGACCACGATGGCATCGTCAACCAGCAAACCTATGGCAAGTACCATCCCGAACATCGTGAGGGTATTAATGGAGTACCCGAATGCAGACAACAGCGCGAACGTGCCCAGCAGAACCACAGGCACGGCAATCGTTGGGATCAGCGTAGCGCGGATATTTTGCAGGAAAAGGTACATCACCAGGAACACCAGTACGATAGCCTCGAATAGGGTTTTGACCACCTCTTTAATAGAGATTTGGACAAACGGCGTGGTGTCATAGGGATAGGTCACTTTTAAGCCTTTTGGAAAGAAGGGCTGCATTTTCGCCAGCTCGTCTTTTATAGCTTTAGCCGTATCGAGGGCATTCGCGCCCGTCGCCAGTTTGATCCCTAACCCCGCGGCGGGTTTCCCGTTGATTCTCGCTATGGTGTTGTAGTTTTCGCCCCCCAACTCTACGCGCGCCACATCTTTAAGGCGGATCAGCGAGCCGTCTTTATTTACGCGTAACGTGATGTTTTCAAATTCCTTAACGCTCTTAAGGCGAGTCTGGGCAATGATCGAGGCATTGAGTTGCTGCCCGGCCACCGCAGGCGTACCGCCAAGCTGACCCGCAGCGATTTGCGCGTTCTGAATTTTCAACTGATTGACGACATCAACCGGCGTCAACTGATAATTGTTTAACGCGTTGTTATCCAGCCAGATACGCATAGCGAACTGCGCGCCAAAGAGCTGCACATCGCCCACGCCAGGCGTGCGGCTGATAGGATCTTTCACCGTTGAAGCGACGTAATCCCCCAGCTGTTCCTGGTTCATACTGTTATCAGAGGAGATAAAGCCTGCCACCAGTAAGTAGCTGCTACTCGATTTCTCAACGCCGATGCCCTGTTGTTGTACCTCCTGAGGAAGCAAGGGCATCGCCAGCTGCAGTTTATTTTGCACCTGCACCTGAGCGATATCGGGATCGGTGCCGGATTCAAAGGTCAGAGTAATGGTCACACTGCCAGACGCATCGCTGGTGGAGGACATATACATCAGGTTATCGATGCCGTTCATGTTCTGCTCAATCACCTGGGTCACAGAGTCCTGAACAGTTTGCGCATCCGCGCCGGGATAGGTAGCAGAGATGGCGACGGCAGGCGGCGCTATCGTTGGGTACTGAGCCACAGGCAACTGGATAATGGCCAGCCCGCCGGCAATCATCAACAGAATGGCCAGAACCCAGGCGAAGATTGGTCGCTGAATAAAGAAATTAGCCATGTTCGCGAGCGCCTTGCTGGGTTTTTTCTGCGGCGTCGTCAGTGACCGGGTTTACCGTTGCGCCTGCTTTAATATGCTGTATGCCGCTGACAATCACTTTGTCGCCCGGCTTAAGTCCCTCTTTCACCAGCCACCGATCGCCTATGGCTTCTGATGCGACGACCGGGCGGGTTTCAACTTTGTTCTGTTCATCAACCACCATCACTAACGCGTCACCGCGCGGTGTCCGGGTGACGCCTTGCTGAGGCACCAGTATCGCGTCAGGCTGGGTACCTTCATCGACCCGCGCTCTGACAAACATCCCCGGCAATAGCTGATGATCGGGATTAGGGAACACTGCCCTTAACGTCACGGAGCCAGTGCTTTCATCCACGGTCACATCGGTAAATTCAAGCTTCCCGGGATGCGCATAGGTTTGGCCATTATCCATAATAATGTTCACGCCGCTGGTGCTGTCTTTCGTCAGGCTACCTTGCTCGATAGCCTGCTTAAGTTGCAGAAAGTCGTTGCTGGACTGGGTGAGATCGACATAAATCGGATCGAGTTGCTGTACCGTTGCCATCGCGGTGGTCTGGCCGTCGGTGACCAGCGCGCCTTCTGTGACGGTAGATTTGCCGATCCTGCCGCTGATAGGGGAGGTGACTTTGGTATACGCCAGGTTAATGCGTGCGGACTCAACGGCGGCCTGGGCACTGAGCACATCGGCGTCGGCTTGTTTGGCGCTGGCCACCGATTGATCGTACTCCTGTTTACTGACGTATTGCGTGCCAACCAGCGGCTGATAGCGTTTTACGGTCAGATGGGCAATCTCTGCTGCTGCCTGCGCCCTGGCTAATGTGGCTTTTGCGCTATCAAACGTCGCCTGATAGGTCGCAGGGTCGATCTGATACAGCGAGGAACCCGCCGTAATATCGCTGCCCTCGGCGAAATTACGCTTCAGGATAATCCCGCCAACCTGAGGACGGACTTCAGCGATACGAAAAGCGGAGGTGCGCCCGGGCAGTTCTGTGGTTACAGCAAAGGGTGAGGCTTTAACGACATGTACCACGACCGAAGGCGGTTCGTTACCTGATGGCATGTTATTTTTATCATCGCATCCACTAATGAACATTCCTGAAATCAGTAGAAAGAGGAATAAACATTTAGCCCCATTATGTTTTGTCATCACTATTCCTTTTATAAACCGATGGCAGAGTGTCATCCCTCAAGCTGGCATCAGAGTTAACCAAATAAATGTAATGGGCGATCCTACAAACAATCCGTGGGCAATGTAAGTGAGCGGGTGATGGCGTCTCTTTTTTTCAGCACAAAAAAGCAAAATTAGGAATTAATATATGTCGGTATGTTTCTTACCTTCTCCTTTGTTTATTTTTCATCATGATTTAATTCTTGTGTGAATGTATTCATATTGAGAATGAAAATTGTTTTTGCATAAATTGAGTGAGTATATTTTTAAATTCCCAAAATTGTTTTCAAATGTAGATATGAGGGAATTAAAAATGACATCGCTGTGGTGTTGAAAATATTATTTTCTTCTTTCGGCAGGTTGCTTGCGATGAGGAGAGACAACGTGCGCAAAACAAAACTGGACGCGATGAAAACGCGCCAGCTCCTGATTAACACCGCCATTGCGGAGTTTGCCCGGCGCGGGGTGTCCAATACCACGTTGACGGACATCGCTGACGCCGCGCACGTGACGCGTGGGGCGATATACTGGCACTTTTCCAGCAAGGCGGAATTATTTAATGAGATATGGAAACAGCAAGAAGAACTCAAGGAAAAAGAAGCAACCTGTTTCATTACTCATGAGCATGGCGACCCGCTTCGCGAATTGCGAGACACATTGATCGCGCCATTAAAAGCCGTTGCGGTGGATCCTAAAAATCGCGCATTAATGGAGATCTTGTATCATAAATGTGAATTTACGCCTGACATGACCTCAGAGTATGAAATTAAAAACAGCGCGTGTTTCGATAAAGAAAATTTAGCAAAGGCGCTTAAACGCTGTGTCGAAAGCGGCCAGGTCAGCGCCGCGATAAACATTGATGTAACGATAATATTATTACAAAGTTGTATTAACGGAATAATCAGTAATTGGCTGAGCAAACCGAGTGCGTTTAATCTTTTCGCGCTGTTGGAGGATTTGGTGGATAACATGTTAAAGCTGTTAACGACGGATAACTTCAGCGCGACGTCGTTTCAACCTTCGCTGTTTGCCGCTGTGTAAAGCCGCAATAAAAAAGGCGCTTCCCCATGCCGGTTAGCGCCTTTTTACACAGCAATGAGCTAATCGGAATCAGTTCATGCCATATTTTTTGAGTTTCTTACGCAGAGTACCGCGGTTGATACCCATCATCAGCGCAGCGCGGGTTTGGTTACCGCGGGTGTACTGCATCACCATGTCCAACAGGGGCTGTTCAACTTCAGCCAGTACCAGCTCATACAGGTCATTCACATCCTGACCGTTCAATTGAGCAAAATAGTTCTTCAGTGCCTGTTTAACCGAGTCGCGCAGGGGCTTTTGAGTTACTTGATCCTGAGAGTTGACGGTAGAAACGGTTAGTACGTCAGAATTTACGCGTTGTTCGAACATAGTTCTGTTAGCTCTTTATTTCTGTTTTACACTTCATCTCTCAACCTGCCTTCGCTGGCAACCTGCGTTCATCTTGTCGCTTACGGTGGTAAGCTCCGCAGATTTACTCAGTTGCTGTCTCGACGCATGAGGATTGATTCTGTGTATACGCAAAATTTTCGAAGTATGCCTCCAACGCCTCCAGCTGCTCGCTGGCGTCCTCTATGGCGTTGAATGTGCGCCGAAACTGGTCATCTGGAGCATGTTCCTGTAAGTACCAGGAAACGTGTTTACGCGCAATTCGATACCCTTTCGCTTCGCCATAGAAGCTATGCAGTTCGCGAATGTGCGCACAAAGCAAGCGCTTAACCTCTACCAGAGGCAGAGGGGGCAGCAACTCCCCAGTGTCCAGATAATGCTGGATTTCCCGGAAGATCCAGGGTCTTCCCTGGGCTGCGCGTCCTATCATCAGGGCATCTGCCCCTGTATAGTCGAGCACGGCCCTGGCTTTAAGCGGGTCGGTAATGTCGCCATTCGCGATAATCGGAATGGAAACTTTCTGCTTAACTGTCCGAATACTGCTGTATTCCGCGTTTCCCTGAAATAAACATGCCCGGGTGCGGCCATGAATCGTCAGCGCTTGAATACCGCAATCTTCCGCCAGTTGGGCAATCTCTACACAGTTGCGGTGTTCTGGATCCCAGCCGGTACGAATCTTCAGCGTCACAGGCACGTCCACTGCGTTGACTACCGCGTTCAGGATTGACTTCACCTGTTCGGGGTACTGCAGCAGGGCTGAGCCCGCCAGCTTACGATTCACCTTTTTCGCCGGGCACCCCATATTGATATCAATAATCTGGGCGCCATTTTCCACGTTGATACGCGCGGCCTGGGCCATCTCATCAGGTACACTTCCGGCAATCTGCACGGTGCGAATACCCGGCTCATCGACATGAACCATCCGAAGCCGTGATTTGTCGCTTTCCCATACCTGTGGGTTAGACGACATCATCTCAGAAACGGTCAGTCCGGCCCCCATCTCATAACACAGCGTCCTGAATGGACGGTCAGTAATACCGGCCATGGGCGCTGCAATCAGGCGATTTCTGAGTTGGTGGTGTCCGATGCGCATGAGTTAAGAAATGACCATACTGTGCCTGCAAGGCGGCGTATATTACGCATTTTTGACGCGAGATGAAAGGCCAAACTTTGAACAATCAGAGGGTGTAGATCAAGGAATCGCCAGAGTGCAGGGTAGGAAACGTGAATTCCATATAAATTTCATCAGGTTAATTGAATAAGATTATTTTGTGTTCAACAACAATTTCTTATGACTTCTCACGCCAGAGCTGGAAATATCGGGAAAAACTCGGATGTATTTGCTGGTTTTTCAGGCAATGAGAGCGAATTTTGAGAACTCGCTCTCATTTTTTGAGCAGGGCAATTCAACAGCCCCGCTGATTATTCAACCACCACACGCCCATGTAACGGCTGGACCGGACGGTTATTGTCATGATGCATAACGGTCTTGAATTGCTTAAGCTGCGCTTCTGACAGCGTCAGAGGGTGCTTCATCACCAGCCATGTCACACCCTCGGAGCAGGGCGGCGTGGTCAGCGAGCCGCTAAAGCGCCAGTACGTTTTGTCGGTGGGCAGCAGACTATTCATATCGATTTTGGTGGTCAGCGGTGCGCTTTTTTCCGCTTGTTGCGGCATTTTTTTCCACAATTCCGCCAGCGCCGCGTTCTCTGCACCGATGTCAAACATCACAGCTACCACCACAACGTCGCCGTTGCTCTCTTTATGCACCAGGTGCATTTCCATCGCAGCATGCTTACCGTTGAGGGTGTTCTCGCTGGGCGCATGGAAGTGAAACTGCTGCAAATCGACGTTGATACCGTCAAAATTAACGATGTTATCGGCCTTATGGTCAAAGCTGGCCTGGATGGTGTGGCCGTTATTCAGTAGCACGACAGGGCCCTGGGAGTACTGCACTTTCAGCGGTGCAATATGTGCTTCCAGGGGGCCGCTGATGTCGATCGGCGACTGGTTTTTACCTGCCTGGCACTCTTTAAATTCATTGCTGAGCTCGCCCCAATGTTCCGGGGAGGCATGGCCCTCGTAACTCCAGTGGGAAGCCAAAGCCAGCGCAGGCATCAGGCCTGCGGCAAATAACAGCGATTTTGCTAAACGCATTTTCATTTCATTCGTCCGGTGAATCTACGATATCTGATGGTCTGCCCCGGTGATATCGGGGCGGCTTATTATAAAGAGGACGGATAAATCAGAAGGGGATTTCAGAGCTGGACACAGGGAATTGAGAACATGGCCTGCACCATGTTCTCAAAGATCAGTTTTTAACGCCGGTAATGCGGCACCACTCTTCTTTTTCAACCACCGGGTCGAGGCTGAATAGTTCCTGATAGGCTTCGCAGACGCTTTCCGCCTGGCTTGCCAGCACGCCAGACAAGCCTAACAGGCCGCCCTGAACCGGTAATACGCTAATCAGTGAGGCCAGTTCACGCAGCGGGCCCGCCAGAATGTTGGCGACCACCACGTCGGCCTGCATCTGTTCCGGTTGATTATGCGGCAGATAGAGTTCCAGACGCTCAGAAACACCGTTGCGCTGGGCGTTATCGCGGCTGGCCTGAATGGCCTGCGGATCGATATCGATACCGATGGCTTTGGCTGCGCCCAGTTTAAGCGCAGCGATGGCGAGAATGCCGGAGCCGCAGCCGAAGTCGATTACCGTCTTACCGGCGAGATCCAAACCATCAAGCCATTGCAGGCACAGCGAGGTAGTGGGGTGCGTCCCGGTGCCGAACGCCAGGCCCGGATCGAGCATCACATTCACGGCGTTTGCATCGGGGACATCGCGCCAGCTCGGGCAAATCCACAGGCGCTCGCCGAAACGCATCGGGTGGAAGTTATCCATCCACTCGCGCTCCCAGTCTTTATCTTCTAACTGCTCGATTTTGTGGTGAAAACCCGCGCCCAACAGCGGCTGGTTTTCCAGTATCGCCACCACATCTTTCATGTCGGTTTCGGCATCATACAGCCCGATCACATCGGTATCGCCCCACAGGCGGGTTTCGCCCGGTAGCGGCTCGAATACCGGCGTATCGTGGGTATCCTGAAAGGTGACGGATACCGCACCGCTTTCCATTAGCGCGTCGCCGAGTTCCTCCGCATGAGTACCGGTAGTATTAATTTTCAGTTGGATCCATGGCATAGCGTCACTCTTTATTTATCAGCGGATGAAACAACAGCGGCTTCGGCTACCGGGCGACCAAACAGGTTGCCCAACAGGAAAGCCAGCAAACTTATTAATAACGACGGCACGATGGGATGGAACCCAAAGTAGTGCACGTTAAATGTGGCGAGTACGGCATACAGCACGCCACCGCATATCATCGCGCTTAAAGCGCCTGTAGCGTTGGCTTTTTCCCAGTACAGCCCCAGCACCAGCGGCCACAGGAAAACCGCTTCCAGGCCACCAAACGCCAGCAGATTAAGCCAGATGATCATTTCAGGTGGACGCCATGCCGCCAGCAGCAGCAGCACACTCAGTATCAGTGTGATCGCCGAGGACATGCGCTTCAGCCCCTTTTCATTATGGATCTGATCGGGACGGATATTGAGCCAGAGATCTTTGACGATCGTGGCGGACGACTGCAACAGCTGGGCGTTGATGGTCGACATAATCGCCGCCATCGGCGCAGCTAAAAAGATACCCGCTGCGACTGGCGGTAGCACCGTCACCATTAGCGTTGGGATCACCAGGTCCGGGACTTTCAGATCCGGCAATACTGCACGACCCAGCGCCCCGGCAAGGTGCATACCGAACATCAGGATAGCCACCACGATAGTGCCGATGATCATCCCGCGGTGCACGGCTTTACTGTCTTTATACGAAATGCAGCGTACCGCGGTATGGGGAAGGCCGATCACCCCGAAGCAGACCAGCACCCAGAACGAGGTCATAAAGGCGGGAGAAAGCATGTCGCCAGCGCCTTCCGGGGCGATCAGTTTCGGGTCGATATGCTGGAGTTTTTCCACCGCGCTCGGCAGCCCGCCAGCGGCATGCACCACGCCAATCAACAGCAGGATGGTGCCAACCAGCATCACCATGCCCTGCATGGTGTCGTTTAATACGCTGGCGCGAAAGCCGCCAAACGCCGTGTACAGTGCGATACTGACGCCAAAAATCAGCAGCCCGGTTTCGTAAGGAATGCCCGCTGCCGTCTCAAGCAGCCGCGCACCACCGATAAACTGTACCGTCATCGCGCCCACAAACGCCACCAGCAGACTAATGCTCGCCAGCCATACCAGTAAACGGCTTTGGTAGCGGGCAAACAGCATATCGTTCAGCGTCACGGCGTTGTAGCGGCGCGCCAGAATCGCGAATTTCTTACCTAAAATGCCCAGCGACAGCCAAATCGCCGGTAGTTGGATCATCGCCAGCAATACCCAACCCAGACCATATTTATAGGCTGCGCCAGGCCCGCCAATAAATGAACTGGCGCTGATATAGGTCGCGGTGAGCGTCATCGCCAGCACGAAGCCGCCCATAGAACGGCTACCGAGGAAATATTCGTTCAAAAAGCTGCCGCTGGCGCGACGCCGGATGGCATAAATCGACAGTCCCATCACCACCAGCAAATACGCCACCAGAGGCAGGATCACTTCATGCTGCATTGTCGTCCTCCAGCGAAATATCACGGTAAATCACTTTCACCATCAGCCAACACAACACAATAAAAATCAGCGGCACCAGCAGGCAGGCCATCTCAAACCAGTGAGGAAGCCCGGTGAACCCGAGGGTGGAATCAGGTAAGTAAGCAGCCACTAACCAGGCGGCGAGATAGAGAAGGGTCAGCCACAGTGCCCAGCGGGCTTCTCTGTGTGCCTGAACAAAGCGTTTGTCCATTGTCATCCCAGGTTAATTGTAAAAGCCGGGATTGTAACCTATGGGGCGCAGGGGGGAATAAAAAAAGGCCGGAAGACCGGCCTTTTTTACTGCTGAGCGATTACTTCTCGGCGAGACCGAGTTTTTTCTCCAGATAGTGGATGTTAGTACCACCTTGCTGGAAGTGTTCATCGTTCATGATGCGCGTCTGCAGATCAACGTTGGTTTTGATGCCGTCGATGATCAATTCCTGAAGCGCGTTTTTCATGCGGGCAATCGCCACATCACGGGTTTCGCCGTAGCAGATCAGCTTGCCGATCATGGAGTCATAGTATGGCGGTACGGTGTAACCGGCATAAATATGAGACTCCCAACGCACGCCAAAACCGCCTGGCGCGTGGAAACGGGTGATTTTACCCGGGCTTGGCAGGAAGGTGTTCGGGTCTTCGGCGTTGATACGGCATTCTACCGCATGGCCTTTTACCTGCACTTCTTCTTGCTTGATGGACAGCGGCTGACCGGCAGCGATACGTAATTGCTCTTTAATCAGGTCAACGCCGGTGATCATTTCGGTAACCGGGTGTTCAACCTGAATACGGGTGTTCATCTCGATGAAATAGAACTCGCCGTTTTCGAACAGGAACTCAAAGGTACCCGCGCCGCGATAGCCGATATCCACACAGGCTTTCGCGCAACGCTCGCCGATGAAGCGGCGCAGTTCCGGGGTGATGCCCGGTGCCGGTGCTTCTTCGACCACTTTCTGGTGGCGACGCTGCATGGAGCAGTCACGTTCCGCCAGATAGATCGCGTTACCCTGACCGTCAGCCAGCACCTGAATCTCGATGTGGCGTGGGTTCTCGAGATATTTCTCCATGTAAACCATGTCGTTGCTGAAAGCGGCTTTCGCTTCGGCTTTGGTCATGGAGATGGATTGCGCCAGTTCAGCATCGCCGCGCACAACGCGCATACCGCGACCGCCGCCGCCGCCAGAGGCTTTGATGATCACCGGGTAGCCGATGCGTTTCGCATGGGCACGGTTGGCGTCCATATCGTCGGTCAGCGGGCCATCAGAGCCAGGTACAGTTGGGACGCCTGCTTTCTTCATCGCGGTGATTGCAGACACTTTGTCGCCCATCAGGCGGATAGTGTCGGCTTTCGGGCCGATGAAGATAAAGCCGGAGCGTTCAACCTGCTCGGCAAAGTTGGCGTTCTCGGAGAGGAAGCCGTAACCCGGATGGATTGCCACCGCGCCGGTGATTTCAGCGGCGCTGATGATAGCCGGGATATTTAGATAGCTTTTTACAGACGGAGCCGGGCCGATACAGACCGTCTCATCCGCCAGCAATACGTGTTTTAAATCGCGATCCGCGCTTGAGTGCACAGCGACGGTCTTGATGCCCAGTTCTTTACAGGCACGAAGAATACGCAATGCGATCTCGCCGCGGTTGGCGATAACAATTTTATCCAGCATGTTCGCCTCGTTACTCGATGACGACCAGCGGCTCGTCAAATTCAACCGGTTGACCGTTTTCTACAAGGATAGCTTTCACTACGCCTGATTTATCAGCTTCGATCTGGTTCATCATTTTCATTGCTTCAACGATGCACAGCGTGTCGCCCACGTTTACTTTCTGGCCCACTTCCACAAACGCTTTCGCGTCCGGGCTCGGGGTACGGTAGAAGGTACCAACCATTGGGGAACGTACGATGTGACCACTGATTTCAGCGACGGCTGGCGCTTCCATTGCTGGCACGGCGGCTGGCGCGATAGCGTTAGACAGCGCAGGTTGCTGCTGTTGCATCATCGGTGCGGCATAAGCTTGCTGCATCATTGGGAAACCGGTGTTCACAGGGGCGCGGCTAATACGTACCGATTCTTCGCCCTCAGAAATTTCCAGTTCAGCAATGCCTGATTCTTCAACCAGCTCGATCAGTTTTTTAATCTTACGAATATCCATGAGTGGGTTCCGTACTCTTGTTTAGTTTGAGTGTGACAGGCGTTTTACCGCCGTCTGTAGTGCATAGGAATAGCCGTCAGCGCCGAATCCGCAGATGACGCCGGCAGCGATATCCGAGAGATATGAGTGATGCCGGAAGGGCTCACGGGCGTGGACATTGCTCAGGTGGATCTCGATAAATGGAATGCTCACCGCCAACAGCGCATCACGAATGGCAACACTGGTGTGGGTGAACGCAGCCGGATTGATCAGGATGTAATCCACCTTGTCCTTTGCCTGATGAATGCGGTCAATCAACACATACTCCGCATTAGATTGCAGGTCATCCAGCGAGACGTTCAACGATGCTGCCTGGGCTTTCAAATTGGTAACAATGTCTGCCAGCGTTTGGCTGCCGTACTTCTCAGGCTCACGTGTGCCGAGCATGTTCAAATTCGGGCCATTTAACAGCAGTATGTTGAATCTATCCGTCATCGTGCCTGTATCTCCTGCCAATTTCGGTGATATTACAAAATATACCTGGATTGCTTGATTGTCATCACCTGGCGGCCCAAAAAACAGCCAGCTGGAAAACCAAAGTCGCACATTATAACGATTTCGTAGCAATTGGCAGCTAAATACTGGTCTTATCAGGGAAGATTATCAACCGATATCTGCGAGACCGCAGCGGAAGTGAAAAGAATTGAGCACAACTGCACAGAACCTCGCCTTATCGCCACCACTGGCGGAACTTCTTGTAACGTAGCGCTAAAAGCCCAGCCGCCAGCGCGGCGTAAATCAACGGCTGTGGGGAAAGCGTCTTTACCGACCACATATAATGAATCGGCGCGAGGATGGCGACCAGATACACGAAGTTATGCAGTTTTTGCCAGTTTCGCCCTAGTTTACTCTGCAAGATCTGTGGCGATGTCAGGGCGAGCGCCAACAAAATCAGCCAACTGAGGATCCCCAGGGTCAGATAGGGACGGCTTACCAGTTCTTTACCCAGCAGCGCCACATTATTAATGCCCAGTTCCAGTAAGGCATAGCTGGTTAAATGCAGGCTCGCCCAGGCGAAGCACCACAGGCCCAGCATACGCCGGGTTCTGATCAGCAACGGCTGTTTAGCGTAACGCGCCAGCGGGGAGACCAACAAGGTCGCCAGCAGTAATTTCAGAGCCATCCTACCGGTAAAGTGCTGAATATCTTTTGCCGGATCGGCGCTGAAATACCCGTGGCTTGCCGCCCAGAACAGCCAAACCAGCGGCAAAATCGCCGCCAGATGAAAAACGACTTTTAGCCAGACGATCTGTTTTGCATTCAGACGCACTCAAAAATTCTCCCGTAAATCGAGACCGCGGTACAGCGACGCCACCTGATCGGCGTATCCATTAAACAGCAGCGTCGGCTGGCGTTTCACATCCAGAATTCCACCCGATCCAATAAAGCGTTCACTGGCTTGCGACCAGCGCGGATGATCCACATGGGGGTTTACATTGGCGTAAAAACCGTACTCATTGGCGGCGGCAAGGTTCCAGGTCGTGGGTGGTCTTTGCTCGGTCAAGGTAATGCTGACAATGGACTTGATCCCTTTAAAGCCGTATTTCCAGGGCACGGTTAACCTCACCGGCGCGCCATTTTGCGGCGGTAGCGCTTTTCCATAGACCCCGACGGTAAGCAAGGTCAGCGGATGCATCGCCTCATCAATGCGTAACCCTTCAACATAAGGGTATTCCAGCCCGCCGCCAATAAAGCGGTCTTTCTGACCGGGCATAACTTCTGGGGCATACAGAGTTTTGAACGCCACATAACGTGCCCGGCTGGTGGGCTCGACCTGCGCCAACAGACTGGCTAGCGGGAAGCCAATCCACGGCACCACCATCGACCAGGCCTCCACGCAGCGCATCCGGTAGATACGCTCTTCCAGCGGGAAACGCTTATGCAGATCGTCATAATCAAGCGTCAATGGTTTGGCGACCTCGCCATCAATTTTTAATTGCCAGGGTTGAACAGGCAGGCTGCCGGCATTGGCGGCCGGATCGGCCTTATCCAGGCCAAATTCATAGAAATTGTTGTAACCCGTGACCTTATCTTCCGGGGTGAGTTCCAGCGCGCTTTGCCATTGCTGCGGCTTGCTGAATTCCAGCGGTTTGCCGGCGGGCGCGGGCGGGCGATCATTGCCTTTAAACCAGGAGAGTAAATCCGCCTGCGCAGCGCGGGGCAGGGATAACGCGGCAGCGCCAAGGCCCAACGCCTGCAGGACCTGGCGGCGCTTCATCATAAATACCGATTCGGGGGTGACATCGGCTTCGGTCAGCCGGGATAGCTTTTTCATGGCATGCTCCTTGACGTAGTCATTAAGCATGACGAAGAAACTGGCTTAGAGCGAATTTGTCACAAAAAATTGAACAGAGGGGCGCTGCGGCCCCTCATCTACTTAGCGGATTTTTACCAGGGTACGGCCCTGAGTGGCATTATTCATAATGTCGTTAGCCAGACGCGGCGCTTCTGCCAGCGGGATTTCGCAGGTGGCTTGCTCATAGAAGGAGGCAGGCAGATCGCGAACCAGGCGTTTCCAGGCTTCGGCTCGGCGCTCGGCTGGCGTCATCACGGAATCGACCCCCTGCAAACGGACATTACGCAGAATAAACGGCATCACGGTAGTTGGTAGCGCGAAGCCGCCCGCCAGACCGCATGCCGCAACGCAACCACCGTAGTTCATCTGCGCCAGCACTTTGGCCAACACTTTATCGCCAACGGTATCGACTGCGCCTGCCCAAATTTGTTTTTCCAGCGGACGGGTTTCGGCGAACTCCTCGCGGCCCAGGATACGGTTAGCGCCCAGCTTACGCAGATAGTCATGGGTGCTTTCTCGACCGGATACTGCCGCAACCTGATAACCCAGTTTATGCAGCAGCGCCACCGCCGTACTGCCTACGCCGCCGCTGGCGCCGGTGACTACGACTTCACCGCTTTGCGGCGTAATACCCGCATCTTCCAACGCCATCACACACAGCATCGCCGTGAAACCTGCGGTACCGATAATCATCGCTTTACGACCATCCAGCCCTTCCGGCATCGCAACCAGCCAGTCGCCATTGACCCGCGCCATCTGAGACAGGCCGCCCCAATGGTTTTCGCCCACGCCCCAGCCGGTTAGCAGCACGGCCTGGCCCGCATGGAAGCGCGGATCTTCGCTGTGGCGAACCCGGCCCGCGAAGTCGATGCCCGGCACCATGGGGAAGTTACGAATAATTTTACCTTTTCCGGTAATGGCGAGCGCATCTTTATAATTGAGGCTGGACCAGTCAATATCGACGGTGACGTTTCCTTCGGGGAGTTGGTTTTCATCAATCGTTTTTACAGCGGAAATCGTTTTTCCATCCTGCTGATCGAGAATCAAAGCTTGCATGTCTACTACTCCTTACCGGGTCGTTAGCATTGGAAAATAATCGTTGAAGACTATACTCGCTTATTGAAACGCAATGCCGATTTAACGCAATAAATCCTGTTAAACCTGACGTCGTTTGCTACTATGCGCGGCTCTGGCTAATTAGTTAGCACTCACTTTTATTGTCGCGAGGACAACCTTAAAGGTTGCTGGTATCACCCCAAAACGGAGTTAACTCAAGGATGCGATTAACGACGAAATTCTCTGCCTTCGTTACCTTGCTGACCAGTCTGGCGATTCTGGTCACGCTCTTCGGCTGCGCCGCCAGTTTCTACAACTCCGTTCATTATAAGCTGGAGAAGCGGATCTCCGCCGTGGTGACGGTGATCGACAATGAACTGCTCATCCACACGCCGGAAGATCTGGCGCCTCGCCTGGCGGGCATGATGGCCCCCGTTGATATCTCGCGAATCGAATTTATTAAAAACGGGCACACGCTGGTAGAAGTCAACGCGCCGCGTATGTACCGGCAACTGGGCGGCGTGGAGCGCTGGCGCAGCGAGACGTTTAATTTACTGAAAAACCCTGGCCTGGCTGTCCGCGTAACCTGGAGCGATCCGGTGGTGAATTACTTTCGCTCTGTGTTGACCACTGCACCATTAAGTATTGCCATCATCTTTATGGTGGCGATGATTTTCCTGGGGGGGCGTTGGATTAAACGCCAGCTTTCCGGGCTGGAGCTGCTGGAAACGCGGGCCAGCCGGATACTTAACGGCGAGCGCGGCAACCGGGTACGTGGCTCGATGCATGAGTGGCCGACGCGCGCCAGCAGCGCGATGGATATTTTGCTGTCGGATATTCAGCATGCCAGCGAGCAGCGCAACCGTATGGACACCCTGATCCGCGCCTTTGCGGCCCAGGACTCAAAAACCGGCCTGAGTAACCGGCTGTTTTTTGATAACCAGCTCGCGACGCTTCTGGAAGACCAGGAGAGCGCGGGCGCGCATGGCGTAGTGATGATGATGCGCCTGCCGGATTTCGACACCCTGCGTGAAACCTGGGGCAAAACGGCGGTAGAAGAGTATCTCTTCAATCTGATAAATATGTTTTCTACCTTTATTATGCGCTACCCCGGCGCACTGCTGGCGCGCTACTTTCGCAGCGATTTTGCCGTGCTGCTGCCCCACCGTACGCTTAAGGAGGCGGAGGGCATCGCCAGCCAGTTGCTGAATGCCGTGGATGCGCTTCCTCCCACACGTATGCTGGACAGCGCCGATATGCTGCATATCGGTATTTGCGCCTTTCGGGGCGGCCAGAGCATCGAAAATGTTATCGAAAGCGCCCAGGTGGCGACGCGCAACGCGGTATTGCACGGCGGAAACGGCTGGTCGGTGTATGACGAATCGCTGCCGGAGAAGGGGCGCGGCAACGTACGCTGGCGCACGCTGATCGAAAATGCTTTACAGCGTGGCGGCCCGCGATTCTACCAAAAACCCGCCGTCACGCGTGAAGGCTGGGTGCATCACCGAGAATTAATGTGTCGTATCTTCGATGGCAAGGAAGAAGTGCTGGCGGCGGAGTTTATGCCGATGGTGATCCAGTTTGGCCTTGCCGAGCAGTTCGACCGGCAAATTATTACCCGCGTGATCCCGTTTTTACGCTTCTGGCCGGAAGAAACCCTTGCTGTTCCCGTCTCTGTGGAGTCGTTGATCCGCCCGCCATTCCAGCGCTGGCTGCGCGATACGCTGATGCAATGTGAAAAATCGCAAAGAAAACGCATTCTTTTTGAACTTGCAGAGGCGGATGTTTGTCAACACATCAACCGTTTACAACCGGTTGTGCGATTAATACAGGCATTGGGGGCGCGTATTGGCGTGGTACAGGCCGGATTAACCGTGGTCAGTACCGCGTACATCAACGATCTCAATGTCGAGGTGGTGAAGCTCCATCCGGGGCTGGTGCGCAATATTGAAAAGCGTACAGAAAATCAACTGTTTGTGCAGAGTCTGGTGGAGGCTTGCAGCGGTACGCAAGCCCAGTTATTTGCGGCGGGCATTCGTAGCCGAAGCGAATGGCAGACCCTGGTGGAACGCGGCGTGACGGGCGGTCAGGGCGATTTCTTCTCGGCCTCGCAGCCCCTGGATACCAGCGTGAAAAAATATTCTCAAAGATTCTCGGTTTGACCTGCCGTTTAGCCAGATTTCACGTAGAATAACGCGCGCTGCATCTTAAGGGGGCGAGTGCGCCTGCCGGACAGATTCACGCAGCAAATATACAGCCAGTTTATAACCTCTTTGCGTTATGAGTACCCTTCGCGAACGATGCTTTTAGCAGGATGGCGAGTGGTGGGTAATGCGCTGACGAAAGAGGCGAGAACGGCACTCTTTTTCACCGTCGCAGAACATTTTTTGCGCCTTGTCGCTGCGTCGTGTGGTTGGTAAAGTAAGCGGATTTTGTTTTCCGCCCCAGCTTTCAGGATTATCCCTTAGTATGTTGAAAAAATTTCGTGGCATGTTTTCCAATGACCTGTCCATTGACCTGGGTACCGCGAATACCCTCATTTATGTAAAAGGGCAAGGCATCGTACTGAATGAGCCTTCCGTTGTGGCCATTCGTCAGGACCGCGCAGGATCGCCGAAAAGCGTTGCCGCCGTCGGTCATGATGCGAAACAAATGCTGGGCCGTACGCCTGGCAACATCGCGGCGATTCGCCCGATGAAAGACGGCGTAATCGCCGACTTCTTTGTCACGGAAAAAATGCTGCAGCACTTCATCAAGCAAGTGCATAGCAACAGCTTTATGCGCCCAAGCCCGCGTGTGCTGGTGTGTGTGCCAGTTGGCGCGACCCAGGTAGAACGCCGTGCCATCCGCGAATCCGCGCAGGGCGCTGGCGCACGTGAAGTGTTCCTGATCGAAGAACCGATGGCGGCCGCCATCGGTGCCGGGTTGCCGGTTTCCGAAGCAACCGGTTCTATGGTGGTGGATATCGGTGGCGGTACCACCGAAGTGGCGGTGATCTCCCTGAACGGCGTAGTGTATTCCTCCTCCGTGCGTATCGGCGGCGACCGCTTTGACGAAGCCATCATTAATTATGTGCGTCGTAACTATGGCTCGCTGATCGGCGAAGCCACCGCTGAGCGTATCAAGCATGAAATCGGTTCCGCCTATCCGGGTGATGAAGTGCGTGAAATCGAAGTGCGTGGTCGTAACCTGGCAGAAGGTGTGCCGCGTGGCTTTACGCTCAACTCCAACGAAATTCTCGAAGCGCTGCAAGAGCCGTTAACCGGTATCGTGAGCGCCGTGATGGTTGCGCTTGAACAGTGCCCGCCGGAGCTGGCGTCTGATATCTCCGAGCGCGGTATGGTGCTCACCGGCGGTGGCGCACTGCTGCGTAACCTTGACCGTCTACTGATGGAAGAAACAGGCATTCCGGTAGTGGTCGCGGAAGATCCATTGACCTGCGTAGCCCGCGGCGGCGGCAAGGCACTGGAAATGATCGACATGCACGGCGGCGACTTGTTCAGCGAAGAGTAATCAGCCGCAGGTAAGGGCAGCCGTAAGGTCTGCCCTTTTCTTGCAGCCGAGGAATACGCATAGCCTATGAAGCCAATTTTTAGCCGTGGCCCGTCGCTACAGTTTCGCCTGATCCTGGCGGTTCTGGTGGCGCTTGGTGTCATTATCGCCGACAGCCGCCTCGGTACGTTCAGCCAGATCCGAACGTACATGGATACCGCCGTCAGTCCCTTCTACTTTGTATCAAATGGTCCACGTCAATTACTGGACAACGTGTCTCAAACCCTGGCGTCACGCGATCAACTTGAGTTAGAAAACCGGGCGCTGCGTCAGGAGTTATTGTTAAAAAACAGCGAAATTCTGTTGCTGGGCCAGTACCGCCAGGAAAATGCGCGTCTGCGCGAGCTGCTGGGCTCACCGCTGCGTCAGGACGAGCAGAAAATGGTTACCCAGGTGATATCCACTGTTAACGATCCCTACAGCGATCAGGTGGTTATCGACAAAGGCAGCGTGAACGGCGTGTATGAAGGCCAGCCGGTGATCAGCGATAAAGGCGTCGTCGGCCAGGTGGTGGCGGTAGCGAAACTCACCAGCCGCGTGCTGCTAATTTGCGATGCGACCCATGCGCTGCCGATTCAGGTCCTGCGTAACGATATCCGCGTGATTGCCGCAGGTAACGGTTGCACCGACGATTTACAGCTTGAGCATCTTCCGGCGAATACCGATATTCGCGTCGGCGATGTCCTGGTGACCTCCGGCCTGGGCGGCCGTTTCCCTGAAGGTTATCCGGTTGCGGTGGTGTCTTCCGTGAAACTGGATACCCAGCGGGCGTATACCGTGATTCAGGCGCGTCCGACTGCCGGATTACAGCGTTTACGTTATTTACTGTTGCTGTGGGGTGCCGATCGCAACGGCGCTAACCCGATGACGCCGGAAGACGTGCATCGCGTGGCGAATGAGCGTCTGATGCAGATGATGCCGCAAGTGTTGCCGTCGCCGGATGCGATGGGGCCACCTGCGCCCGTGCCTGCGCCAGCTACCGGGATCACCCAACCCGCGCCTGCTGCGCCTGGCGCTGCGGGAGGGCAATAGTGGCGAGTTATCGAAGTCAGGGACGTTGGGTTATTTGGCTCTCTTTCCTTATCGCCTTGTTATTGCAAATAATGCCCTGGCCGGATGACCTTCTTGCCTTCCGGCCTGACTGGGTATTATTGATCCTGCTTTACTGGATCCTGGCGTTGCCGCATCGCGTAAATGTCGGTACAGGTTTCGTGATGGGTGCCATACTGGATCTCATTAGTGGCTCTACGTTGGGCGTTCGCGCCCTGTCGCTGTGCATCATTGCCTATCTGGTGGCGCTTAAATATCAGCTCTTCAGGAATCTGGCGCTCTGGCAACAAGCTCTGGTGGTGGTATTACTGTCACTGGCTTCGGATATTATTGTTTTCTGGGCTGAATTTTTAGTGATCAACGTCTCTTTCAAGCCGGAAGTGTTCTGGAGTAGTGTAGTGAACGGCATACTCTGGCCATGGCTTTTCCTGTTGATGCGTAAAATTCGCCAGCAGTTTGCAGTGCAATAAGAGGGATTATGTCAGCGATTTATCTCGCATCAGGCTCGCCGCGTCGTCAGGAACTGTTAACGCAGTTGGGCATCGATTTCGAACGCATCGTCACCAACGTGGAAGAACGCCGCCAACCGCAGGAAAGTGCGCAGCATTACGTGGTGCGCCTGGCACGCGATAAAGCGCAGGCGGGCGTGGCGCAGGCGCAACGCGACCTGCCGGTACTGGGCGCGGACACGATTGTGATCCTCAACGGCGACGTGCTGGAAAAACCGCAATCCCCGGAAGAAGCCTGTGCGATGCTGCATCGCCTCTCTGGCCAAACGCATCAAGTCATGACGGCGGTGGCTATTGCCGATCGTCAACACATCATGGATTGTCTGGTCGTCACGGAAGTGACCTTCAGAGTACTGTCGCAACAGGATATCGCCGGTTATGTCGCCAGCGGTGAACCTATGGATAAAGCAGGTGCATACGGTATTCAGGGGCTGGGTGGCTGTTTCGTCAGGAAGATTAATGGCAGCTACCACGCCGTAGTCGGCTTACCGCTGGTGGAAACGTATGAGTTGCTGAGTAACTTTAACTCACTGCGTGAAGGATAGAAGAGAACATGACGGCTGAACTGTTAGTGAACGTAACCCCTTCGGAAACCCGGGTGGCGTATATCGATGGTGGGATCCTTCAGGAAATTCACATCGAGCGTGAAGCGCGGCGCGGGATCGTAGGGAATATCTACAAAGGTCGCGTCAGCCGGGTTCTGCCAGGAATGCAGGCGGCATTTGTCGATATTGGCCTGGAAAAGGCCGCGTTTCTTCATGCCTCAGACATCATGCCGCATACCGAATGCGTGGCGGGTGAAGAGCAGAAAAATTTCACCGTTCGCGATATCTCTGAACTGGTCCGCCAGGGCCAGGATTTAATGGTGCAGGTGGTGAAAGATCCGCTCGGCACCAAAGGCGCGCGTCTGACCACCGACATCACCCTGCCGTCCCGCTACCTGGTGTTTATGCCCGGCGCGTCGCACGTCGGCGTTTCCCAACGTATCGAAAGCGAATCCGAGCGCGACCGCCTGAAAAAGGTGGTGGCGGATTATTGCGACGAGCAGGGCGGATTTATCATTCGTACTGCGGCGGAAGGCGTCTGTACGGAAGATCTGGCCTCTGACGCGGCGTACCTGAAACGCGTCTGGACCAAAGTAATGGAGCGTAAAAAACGCCATCAAACGCGCTATCAGCTGTACGGCGAACTGGCACTGGCCCAGCGTGTACTGCGCGATTTCGCCGATACCTCGCTGGATAAAATCCGCGTCGACTCGCGTCTCACTTACGACATGCTGCTGGAATTCACGGCGGAATATATCCCGGAGATGACCAGCAAGCTGGAACACTACACCGGCCGCCAGCCGATTTTCGATCTTTACGACGTAGAGAATGAAATCCAGCGCGCGCTGGAGCGCAAGGTTGAACTGAAATCCGGCGGCTATCTGATCATCGATCAGACTGAAGCCATGACCACCGTGGATATCAATACCGGCGCTTTTGTCGGCCACCGCAATCTCGACGATACTATTTTTAATACCAACATCGAAGCGACGCAGGCGATTGCCCGCCAACTGCGGTTGCGTAATCTGGGCGGCATTATCATTATTGATTTCATCGATATGAATAATGAAGACCATCGCCGCCGGGTGCTGCACTCGCTGGAGCAGGCGCTGAGCAAAGACCGGGTGAAAACCAGCATCAACGGATTCTCCCAACTGGGGCTGGTGGAGATGACCCGCAAGCGTACCCGTGAAAGCGTCGAGCACGTATTATGCAACGAATGCCCGACCTGCCACGGTCGCGGCACGGTGAAAACCGTGGAAACCGTTTGCTACGAAATCATGCGTGAAATCGTGCGTGTGCATCATGCTTACGAGTCCGATCGCTTCCTGGTTTACGCCGCGCCAGCGGTGGCAGAAGCGTTAAAAAGCGAAGAGTCGCATGCGCTGGCAGAGGTGGAAATTTTCGTTGGTAAGCAGGTCAAAGTACAAATTGAGCCGCTCTATAATCAAGAGCAGTTTGACGTCGTTATGATGTAACCCGGTGCAGGTAACCTACGCTCCGCGGTGGCGGATGACAAGGAGAGGAATGTGAGGCGACTGCCGGGCATACTGTTAATCACAGGCGCAACGCTGGTCGTGATTATCGCCCTGTTAGTGAGCGGGCTGCGTCTGGCGTTGCCGCATCTCAACAACTGGCGTCCCGCGCTGCTTGAGAAAATCAGCGCCGCCACCGGCGCGCCGGTCGATGCCAGCTATCTTCAGGCTTCCTGGCAAAATTTCGGCCCGACGCTGGAGGTGCGCGACATCAAAGCGAGCCTGAAAGAGGGCGGCGAATTGACGGTTAAGCGCGTCACCCTGGCGCTGGACGTGTGGCAGAGCCTGCTTCACGCGCGCTGGCAGTTCCGCGATCTCACGTTTTATCAACTCAATATCCGCACCAATACCCCTTTTACCCAGAGTGAAAGCGGGGAGCCGATCCCGGCCAACAAAATCAGCGATCTGTTTCTGCGCCAGTTCGATCAGTTTGATCTGCGCGACAGCAATATTAGCTTTATCACCCTTTCCGGCCAGCGCGCAGAACTGGCGATCCCCAGGCTGACCTGGCTTAATGGCCGCGATCGCCACCGCGCGGAAGGGTTAATTAGCCTTTCCAGCCTGACCGGCCAGCACGGGACCATGCAGTTGCGTATGGATTTGCGCGATGATGACGGCCTGTTGAGCAACGGCACCATCTGGCTACAGGCGGATGATGTCGACGTTAAACCCTGGCTGGGCAGATGGATGACCGAGAACGTCTCGCTCTCTACGGCGCAGTTCAGCCTTGCCGCCTGGATGAATATCCGCAAAGGGGATATTGCCGACGGGGACGTCTGGCTGAAGCGCGGCGGCGCAACCTGGCAGGGCGACAGCCAGCCGCATCATCTTCAGGTCGATAACCTGACCGCCCATTTGCGCAAAGAGGGCGCGGGCTGGCAACTGGATATTCCGCGCACCAATATCACTATGGACGACATCCCCTGGCCTGCGGGCGCGTTAACGCTGGCATGGCTGCCTGCCCAGGAAGTTGGCGGGGTCGATCGTAAAACCAGCGATGAGCTGCGTATTCGCGCCAACAATCTTGAGCTTCAGGGGCTGAACGGCCTGATCCCGATTACTAATAAGCTTTCGCCCGCTTTTGGCGAAGTGTGGAATACCCTGCGGCCAAAAGGCCACCTCGATACCCTGGCGCTGGACATCCCTCTGGCGGCGACGGAGAAAACGCGCTTCCAGGGTGAATGGCGCGATCTCTCCTGGAACCAGTGGAAGTTACTGCCAGGCGCTGAACATTTCTCCGGCACCCTATCCGGCAGCGTGGAGAATGGCCGCGTCACCGCCAACATGAAACAGGCGAAGATGCCGTACGAAGGCGTGTTCCGCGCGCCGCTGGAAATTGCTAACGGCAAGGCGACACTGGAGTGGCGCAAAGACGCGCAGGGCCTGACGCTGGACGGCAAAAATATCGATGTTAAAGCCACCGCAGTCCATGCGCGGGGCGACTTCCGCTACCAGCAGCCGGTCGGCGACGAGCCGTGGCTGGCGATCCTGGCGGGCATTAGCACGGATGATGCTTCCCAGGCGTGGCGCTATTTCCCGGAAAACCTGATGGGCAAACATCTGGTGGATTACCTGAGCGGTGCGATCCAGGGCGGCCAGGCCGACAACGCCACGCTGGTCTACGGCGGCAACCCGAAGCTGTTCCCCTATTATAAAAACGAAGGGCAATTCGAAGTGCTGGTGCCGGTGCGTAACGCGACCTATGCGTTCCAGCCTGACTGGCCTGCGCTGAAAGGCATTGAAGTCGAACTCGACTTTATCAATGACGGTCTGTGGATGAAATCGCCGGAAGCCATGCTGGGCGGCGTGAAAGGGCGCAACATTACCGCCAATATCCCGGATTACGCCAAAGAAAAGCTGCTGATCGACGCGGATATTTCCGGGCCGGGCAAAGCGGTTGGGCCCTATTTTAAAGAGACACCGCTGGATGATTCACTGGGAGCCGCGCTGGATGAACTCCAGCTTGATGGCGATGTGAATGCTCGCTTACATCTTGATATCCCCTTTACCGGCGAGCGGGTGACGGCGAAGGGCGATGTGGTGCTGAACGACAACACGCTGTTTATCAAACCCCTCGACAGCACCGTGCATAACCTGAGCGGAACATTCCGTTTCGTCAACGGCGATCTGCAAAGCGAGCCGATGCGCGCCACCTGGTTTAATCAGCCGATGAATCTGGATTTCAACACCACACAGGGCGATAAAGCTTACCAGGTGGGGATTAATCTGGACGCCAACTGGCAGCCAACGCGCACCGGGCTGTTGCCGAAACCGATTAATGACGCGCTGGCGGGCCGGATGCCCTGGCAGGGCAAAGTGGGGATTACCCTGCCGTATAAAGGCAGCGCGCAGTATGACGTGGCGGTGAAAAGCGATTTAAAAGAAGTGAGCAGTCGCTTACCTTCTCCTGCCAGTAAAGACGCCGGAGAGCCTCTACCGCTGACGGTCAACGTTAAAGGCGATCTGCGCGGATTTACGCTTACGGGCAATGCGGGCAACGGGCATCGCTTTAACAGCCGCTGGCTGTTGGGCAATAAGCTCACCCTCGATCGCGGCATCTGGGTGTCTGACAGTAAAACCCTGCCGCCGTTGCCGGAGCAGGCGGGGGTTGAACTCAACCTCCCGGCGCTGGACGGTGCCGAGTGGCTGGCCCTGTTCCAGAAAGGCGCAGCAGATGACGTCAGCAACGCCACGCAGTTCCCGGAGCATGTCACCTTACGCACTCCGGCGCTGACGCTGGGTGGGCAGCAATGGAATAACGTCAGTATCATTTCCCGGGGTAATGACGTCTCCGTACAGGGACGTGAGATCAACGGCTCGCTGGCGATGAACAAAACCGGTCCGTGGCTGGCCGAGATTAAATACCTTTACTTCAACCCGGTATGGAGCGCGGTGACGGACGCCAAAGCGCCTGCCAGCCCAATTCCAGACCAACGTATTAATTTCAGCGGCTGGCCTGACGTGCAGCTGCGCTGCGCCGAATGCTGGCTGTGGGGCCAGAAATATGGACGCATCGATGGCGATGTTGCGATATCGGGCGACACGCTGACCTTATCCAACGGTATCGTCGATACCGGCTTTGCGAAGCTTACCGCCCAGGGCGAATGGGTTAACCGCGCCCGCGAGCCGCGTACGTCAATAAAAGGGACGCTGAAAGGCAAGAAGATCGATGCCGCGACCAATTTCTTTGGCGTCTCTACGCCTATCCAGGGGTCTTCGTTCGATCTGGATTACGATCTCCACTGGCGGGATATGCCCTGGAAGCCAGATGAAGCGTCGCTTAACGGCATCCTGCACACCCGTCTCGGCAAAGGGCAAATCGAAGATTTGGGCACCGGCCACGCCGGACAGCTACTGCGCCTGATGAGCTTTGATGCCCTGCTGCGTAAACTGCGCTTCGACTTTAGCGATACGTTTGGCGATGGGTTCTATTTTGATTCCATTCGCAGCACCGCATGGATTAAAGATGGCGTATTACATACCGACGATACGCTGGTAGACGGCCTGGAAGCGGACATCGCCATGAAAGGCTCGGTTGACCTGGCGCGCCGCCGGCTGGATATGGAGGCGATCGTCGCGCCGGAAATTTCCGCCACCGTGGGCGTGGCTACGGCCTTCGTGGTCAACCCGATTGTCGGCGCGGCGGTGTTTGCCGCCAGTAAGGTGCTTGGCCCGCTGTGGAGCAAAATCTCCGTGCTGCGTTACCATATTTCCGGTCCGCTTGATAAACCGCAGATTAACGAAGTGTTGCGCGAACCGCGCGCCGGGAAGGCGCAATGATTTGACGGCATCAATGAATTGCCGCAAGCTCCCTATTATGAATCACCCTATAGAGTAGCCTAACGATGAGTCTGAACCTGGTAACTGAGCAGTTGTTGTCTGCGAATGGCTTGAACCATCACGATCTGTTTTCCATCCTCGGTCAACTGACTGAGCGCCGTGTGGATTACGGGGATCTGTATTTTCAGTCGAGCTATCACGAATCCTGGGTATTGGAAGACCGCATCATCAAAGATGGCTCTTACAATATTGACCAGGGCGTGGGCGTACGCGCCGTGAGCGGCGAGAAAACCGGTTTTGCCTATGCCGACCAGGTCAGCCTGCTGGCGCTGGAACAGAGTGCCCATGCGGCGCGCAGTATTGTGCGCGAGCAGGGCGATGGACGTGTGCAAACCCTGGGGGCTGTAGAGCATAAAGCGCTGTACACCTCGCTGGACCCGTTGCAAAGCCTGACCCGAGAAGAGAAACTCGACATCCTCAAGCGCGTCGACGGCGTGGCCCGTGCGGCAGACGCCAGGGTGCAGGAAGTGAACGCCAGCCTGACCGGCGTGTATGAATTGATTTTAGTGGCTGCCACCGATGGCACCCTGGCGGCGGACGTGCGTCCGCTGGTGCGTTTATCGGTCAGCGTGCAGGTTGAGCAGGACGGCAAGCGCGAGCGCGGTTCCGCTGGCGGCGGTGGTCGTTTTGGTTATGAGTGGTTCCTGGAAGCATCAGATGGCGAAGTGCGCGCTGATGCCTGGGCCAAAGAAGCGGTGCGCATGGCGCTGGTGAATCTTTCCGCCGTTGCCGCGCCAGCGGGCACGCTGCCGGTGGTATTGGGCGCGGGCTGGCCGGGCGTGCTGCTGCACGAAGCGGTCGGTCACGGTCTGGAAGGCGACTTTAACCGTCGCGGCACCTCCGTCTTCAGCGGCCAGATGGGCCAACGGGTGGCGTCGGAACTTTGCACCGTGGTGGATGACGGCACCATGGCCTCGCGCCGTGGTTCGGTGGCCATTGACGACGAAGGCGTTCCGGGCCAGTACAACGTGCTGATCGAAAACGGCGTTCTCAAAGGCTACATGCAGGATAAACTCAATGCGCGCCTGATGGGCGTTGCGCCGACGGGCAACGGTCGCCGTGAATCCTATGCCCATCTGCCAATGCCGCGCATGACCAACACCTATATGCTGGCGGGGAAATCCACGCCACAGGAAATCATTGAATCGGTGGAGTACGGAATTTATGCGCCGAACTTTGGCGGCGGCCAGGTCGATATCACCTCCGGCAAGTTCGTATTCTCCACTTCTGAAGCGTACCTGATCGAAAAAGGTAAAGTGACCACGCCAGTGAAAGGCGCGACCCTGATCGGCTCCGGTATCGAAGCCATGCAGCAGATTTCGATGGTCGGCAACGATCTGAAACTGGATAACGGCGTCGGCGTCTGCGGTAAAGAAGGCCAGAGCCTGCCGGTCGGCGTCGGCCAGCCGACCCTGAAACTCGACAGCCTGACCGTGGGCGGTACCGCGTAATTTCTCCTGCAAACCCTCTCTATTAAGAGAGGGTTTGATTATCGCGTCTCTTTACTTCCGAAACGCCTCTCCTGATACAGCGTCGCCACCCCGGCAAAATATTCTGTCAGATAATTAATGCACACCTGCACCTTCAGCGGCAGTTTATCCCGTTCGGTGTACAGCGCGTAAACCGGGCGCGGATCGGACTGGTAGCGCGGGAACAGGATCTCCAGTTCGCCCCGGTTGATCTCGTCGATCACCCACATCAGCGGTACATACGCGATCCCGGCCCCTTCAATCAGCCAGCGCGACAGCGTCATCGGATCGTTGGTGACAAAACGCCCTTGCGGGATCAGGCGCGTGGAGAGCCCTTCCGGTGCGATCAGCTCAAACTCATTGTCGGGACGCACACTGTATTCAAGCCATGAATGATTGCTGAGATCCGAAGGCTTTTCCGGCGTGCCGTAGCGCGCAAGATAGGACTTCGCCGCGCAGACCACCATCGGCATCGCGCCAAGCCGTTTAGAAAACAGGCTCGAATCCTGAAGCGCGCCGACGCGGATCACCACATCCAGCCCGTCAGCGATCAGATCCGGCGCAGGAATACCAGTCACCAGATTGACGGTCAAACCCGGATATTCGCGCAACATTTGCGCTGTCATTCCCGCCAGGACATTTTGTGCCATAGTTGAAGAACACCCAATACGCAGGGTGCCAATGGGCGTGTTGTTAAAGGCGTAGAGCTGCTCATGCACCGATTGCACTTCATGGAGCATTTTGCGGCAGCCCTGGTAATAGATTTTTCCCGCCTCAGTCAGCCCGATACTGCGCGTACTGCGGTTTAACAGTTTGACCTGTAATTCGTCCTCCAGCTTCGACACGGTCTGGCTGATGGACGAGACGCTCATGTCCAACTGTTTAGCGGCGCGGGTAAAAGAGCCTTGCTCAACAACCCGCGCGAAAATCGACATACGTTTCAGGCGTTCCATTGTTCACTCTGAGTGAAAAGTGATTTAGATCACATATGATAGATGACTTATTATAAATTACGTTAATATATTATTAACGAGGTAACTAACCCGCACGCGTCCACCGTCCTTCCTGACTTTGTGCACCCGGTTATCCATCACTAATTCGCCTGCACGCTAATCAAGGTTCGTATGAGTTTATTTCCGGTTATCGTGGTTTTCGGTCTCTCTTTTCCGCCGATATTCTTCGAGCTGCTTTTGTCACTGGCGATTTTCTGGCTGGTGCGCCGTTTGCTGACCCCAACAGGGATCTATGATTTTGTCTGGCATCCGGCATTGTTTAATACCGCGCTGTATTGCTGCCTGTTTTATCTGATATCGCGCTTATTTGTCTGAGGTTGATGTGAAAGCACTTACAAGAAAAATATCCCGAACGGCGATCACCCTGGCGCTGGTAGCGCTGGCCTTCGTCGCCATTTTCCGTGCCTGGGTTTACTACACCGAATCGCCCTGGACGCGCGATGCGCGTTTCAGCGCCGATGTGGTGGCCATTGCCCCTGACGTCGCCGGGTTGATCACCCAGGTAATGGTTCACGATAACCAACTGGTGAAAAAAGACCAGGTGCTGTTCACCATTGACCAACCGCGCTACCAGAAGGCGCTGGAAGAAGCCGAAGCGGACGTGTCCTATTATCAGGCGTTAGCCGCAGAAAAACGCCGCGAAGCCGGACGTCGCAACAAACTCGGCATTCAGGCGATGTCGCGCGAAGAGATTGAACAGTCCAACAACGTGCTGCAAACCGTGCTGCATCAAATGGCGCGTGCGCAAGCAACCCGCGATCTGGCGAAGCTGGATTTAGAACGCACCGTGATCCGTGCGCCTGCCGACGGCTGGGTCACTAACCTCAACGTGTACGCCGGGGAGTTTATCACCCGGGGTTCCACCGCCGTGGCGCTGGTTAAGCAGCACTCATTCTATGTGCTGGCCTATATGGAAGAAACAAAGCTGGAAGGCGTGCGCCCTGGCTTCCGTGCCGAAATTACACCGCTTGGCAGCAACCGCGTGCTGCGGGGCACCGTGGATAGCGTGGCGGCGGGCGTGACTAACGCCAGCAGCAGCAACGACGGTAAAGGCATGGCATCGGTCGATTCCAATCTGGAGTGGGTACGTCTGGCCCAGCGTGTGCCGGTACGCATTCGTCTGGATGAGCAGACCGGTAATCTGTTCCCGGCGGGCACCACGGCGACCGTGGTGATCACCGGCGATAAAGATCGGGATAACCGCAATGCGTCGCCGTTTAACCGCCTGATGCACCGTCTGCGCGAGTTCGGTTAATCCCATGGGTATTTTTTCCATCGCGCCGCAGCACGTTCGTTTTGCGCTGAAACTGGCCACAGCCATTGTGCTGGCGCTGTTTATTGGCTTCCATTTTCAGCTGGAAACCCCGCGCTGGGCGGTGTTAACCGCGGCGATTGTGGCGGCAGGCCCGGCATTTGCCGCAGGCGGCGAGCCGTGGTCAGGGGCGATCCGTTATCGCGGGATGCTGCGTATCGTCGGGACCTTTATTGGCAGTATCGCCGCCCTGATTATCATTATTTCTATGATCCGCGCGCCGGTGGTGATGCTGATGGCGTGCTGCATCTGGGCCGGCTTTTGTACCTGGATATCGTCGCTGGTTAAGGTCGAGAACTCTTATGCCTGGGGGCTGGCGGGCTATACCGCGTTAATTATCGTTATTACCGTGCAGGCCGAACCGCTGCTGACGCCGCAATTCGCCGTGGAGCGCTGTAGTGAGATCGTGATTGGCATCTGCTGCGCCATCGCCGCCGACCTGCTGTTTTCTCCGCGCTCCATCAAACAGGAAATCGACCGCGAGCTGGATGCGCTGCTGGTGGATCATTACCGCCTGATGCAACTGTGCATCGCCCACGGCGACAGCGAGGTGGTGGACAAAGCCTGGGGCAACCTGGTGCGTCGCACCACGGCGCTGGAAGGAATGCGTAGCAACCTGAATATGGAGTCGTCGCGCTGGGCGCGCGCCAACCAACGGCTAAAAGTCATCAATACGCTCTCGCTAACCTTGATAACCCAGGCCTGTGAAACCTGGCTGATTCAGAACACCCGCCCGGAAGCGGTACCACCGGAATACCATGAGTTTTTCAGCGAGCCGGTTGAAACGGTAGCAGATGTCCATAAGCGCCTGAAATTTATCCGTCGCGCAATGGCCTGGACCGGCGAGAGCGACACGCCCGTGACAATTTATAGCTGGGTTGGCGCGGCGACGCGCTTTCTGCTGCTCAAGCGCGGCGTGATCGGCAATACGCGCATCAGCGCTGTGGAAGAAGAAATTCTCGAAGGCGAAGTGGTGGTGAAAGCGGCCTCGGCGGAGCGTCATCATGCGATGATCAACTTCTGGCGCACCACGGTGTCGTGCATGCTCGGCACGCTGTTCTGGCTGTGGACCGGCTGGACATCCGGTAGCGGCGCGATGGTGATGATCGCCGTGGTCACGGCGCTGGCGATGCGCTTGCCCAACCCGCGGATGGTGTCGCTGGATTTCCTGCTGGGTACCCTGGCGGCGCTGCCGCTCGGCGCGTTTTACTTCCTGATTGTGCTGCCAGCAACCCAGCAGAGCATGTTGCTGCTGTGCATCAGCCTGGCGCTGCTGGGGTTCTTTATCGGCATTGAAGTACAAAAGCGGCGCTTAGGTTCGCTGGGCGCGCTGGCCAGCACCATCAATATTATTGTGCTGGATAACCCAATGACCTTTGAGTTCAGCCGCTTTCTGGACAGCGCCCTCGGCCAGATTGTGGGCTGCTTCCTGGCGATGATGGTGATCCTGCTGATCCGCGATAATTCCCAGGCGCAAACCGGGCGGGCCTTGCTTAACCGGTTTATGCTGGCGGCGGTGTCGGCAATGACCACCAACAAGGCGCGGCGCAAGGAGAACCATCTTCCGGCGCTGTATCAGCAACTGTTTTTGTTGCTGAGTAAATTCCCCGGCGATATCGCCAAATTTCGCCTGGCGCTGAATTTAATCATTGCTCACCAGCGACTGCGCGATGCGCCGATCCCCGAGAATGACGATTTGTCGGCGTTTCACCGCCAGTTACGCCGCACCGCTGACCGGGTGGTATCGGCCTCCAGCGACGATAAGCGCCACCAGACCTTCCTGCAACTGCTCGACGAGCTTGATATCTATCAGCAAAAATTGCAGGTCTGGGAAGCGCCGCTGTCGGTCACCGAGTCGGTGAAGCGGTTGACCTCGATGCTACGAAAATATCAGCATGCCCTGACAGATAATTGACGGCTGCCGCACAGCGTAAAAACCGACGCCCGGGCGTCGGTTTTTTTGTAGCTATACTTAGCCGAGGGTGCAAAAAAGCACCCTCCATCAGGAGGAAACGATGACAACACAAGCACTCCAGGACAGTGAACTCTTTAAAACAGGCTATCTGGTTAATGGTGAATGGCATCAGGCCGGCGAGACCTTTGACGTAGTGAATCCGGCGACGGGTGAAGTGATTGCGAAAGTCGCGAAAGCGGGTAAGAAAGAGACACAGGCAGCTATCGCTGCGGCCAGTAAGGCCTTCCCGGCCTGGCGGGAAAAGACGGCGAAAGAGCGTTCCACGTTACTGTACCGCTGGTTTGAGCTGATTAACGAAAATAAAAGCTGGCTGGCGCGCTTAATGACCCTCGAACAGGGCAAGCCGCTGAAAGAAGCGGAAGGCGAAGTGGACTACGCCGCCAGTTTTATCCAGTGGTTTGCCGAGCAGGCGAAACGCGCCAACGGCGAGATTATCCCGCCGGCTAAACCGGGGTCACGCATCCTGGCGACCCGTGAACCGGTTGGCGTGGTTGCGGCGATCACCCCGTGGAACTTCCCGATGGCGATGCTGACCCGCAAACTCGGTCCGGCGCTGGCGGCGGGCTGTACTGGCGTGATTAAACCCGCCAATAACACCCCGCTGTGCGCGTTCGCGCTGCTGGCGCTGGCGAAAAAAGCGGGCATTCCGGATGGCGTGTTGAATGCGGTAGCCGGGAAAACATCAGAAATCAGCGACGCCATTATGGAAAGCCATGAAGTGCGCAAAATCTCTTTCACCGGGTCGACTGCAGTGGGTAAAACCCTGGTGCGCAACGCGGCGGAAACCATGAAAAAAGTCTCCATGGAGCTGGGAGGCAATGCGCCGTATATCGTGTTTGACGATGCGGATATTGATGCGGCGGTGAAAGGTGCGATCGCCAATAAATTCCGTAACGCCGGGCAGGTGTGCGTCAGCGTTAACCGCTTCTTTATTCAGGATGGCGTCTATGACCGCTTCGTGAACCAACTGGCCGAGGCGGTGAAGCAGTTGAAAGTGGGTAATGGTCTGGAAGAGGGTGTGATTGTCGGGCCGCTGATTGAGAAAGCCGGCGTGGATAAAGTCCGCGAGCATGTGGAAGATGCGCTCGCGAAAGGCGCAAAAGTGCTGGCAGGCGGGAAAGCGCACGATCTTGGCGGCAACTTCTGGCAGCCGACGGTGCTGATTGATGCCACCGATGACATGAAGCTTGCCCAGGAAGAGACCTTTGGTCCGCTGGCTGCCTGCTTCCGCTTTAGCAGCGAAGAAGAGGTGGTTGAACGCGCCAACAATACGCCGTATGGCCTGGCCGCCTATTTTTACACCCAGAATCTACAGCGGGTATTCCGCGTCTCTTCGCAGCTTGAAAGTGGAATGATCGGCGTGAACGACTGCGCGGTATCTACCGAGCTGGGGCCGTTCGGCGGCGTGAAAGAATCCGGGCTGGGGCGCGAAGGATCGGTACTGGGGCTGGACGAATATCTGGAAGTGAAAACCCTGCATATCGGCGGACTCTAACCTGTGACCACACCGATGGGTGACAAACAATGCAAATCTACACGTTTGACTTTGATGAAATCACCGATCAGGCCGATTTTTATCGCGACTTTACCCGGTCGTTTGGCTTAACGAAACAGCAGGTGAATAATCTGGATAGCTTGTGGGAGGTGGTGACGGAAGGGTATTTGCCGTTGCCGCTGGAGATTGAATTTGTTCACTTATCGGAAGAGAACCGTCGGCGGTTTGGCGCACTGATTTTGCTGTTTGATGAAGCAGAAGAGGAGTTGGAAGGCCAACTCCGCTTCAATATTCGTCATTCCACGTGACCGAAAAAAGCCCCAGGCGACCTGGGGCAAGTCGTCGGACACGACGACGAGGTTCTTATTTATACAGTTCTGCAGTGGCGTGCCAGGTATCACCGGTACGCGCTTCAATAACGCGGTAAGCGGTTGCGCCTTTCTGATCGGCTTTTTCAGCCAGCGCTTCGCGCATATCCATCGGCGAGCTGCCGTGCTGGGCAACAGAGATGGTGCCCATAGATTGCATGTTTTGGGCATCCTGTGCGCTAACTTGCTCAACAGCGGCGTTTGCGCCAAAAGCCATCAGGGAAGCCAGAGTCACAGCAGCAAGGGTAAATTTGGTTTTCATCGTTGTTTCCTCGTTTGAGTTTCTGTGGTCGGCAGGCGAAGTCACTGTACGGAACACAGAATAAATGTATGTATGCAGGTGAACAGGGTTAATGCTTATTTGTACAGCTCAGCAGTGGCGTGCCATTCGTCGCCAGAATGCGCTTCGATAACGCGGTAGGCGGATGCGCCTTTTTCCTGCGCTTTCTGATCGAGCATTTCGTTCATGTCCATCGGTGAGCTGGTCACGGAAGAGACAGTAACGGTGCCGAGTGACTGACGACCCTGGGCTTGTTGCGCGTCGATAGACGTTGCGGCAAAAGCGCCAAAGGAGAGCATTGAAAGCAGGCTTAAGGTGGCTACGGTTGATTTGATTTTCATGATCGTTACCTCGTCGTATTTTTATCTTTATCTTTGGGGTCTCATTTCGTGACCCTCATCACAAAATAAAGTATACACTAATAACGCGGAAAATTAATACCACGCTAATTATTTACAATGAAACTTTGTTTCCAGAAACGGACTTTTTATTCCCTGCTGTTATAAAAAATTTACATTTTGTGCGTTTATGAAAATAAATATCAATAAAATCATAAAGATAAATAAATTTGATAATTTGTGCTTTTTAGAAAAGATGTAATGGCTATGTAACGTTAACCCGTCAGACGTAACGGCTGGAGAGGAAATAAAAGGGGATATTTAATAACAACCGCCGCGGGCGCGGCGGTAGAAGAGAAGGCTTACAGTTCTTGTTCGAACAGTACCAGAATGGCTTCGTAGAGTTCTTTAACCGAAAAATCTCTCGCGGGGGTAGTAAAGATGGTGTCGTCCCCGGCGATAGTGCCCAGAATACCTTCGGCTTTACCCAACGAGTCAAGCAGACGCGCGATCAGCTGCGCCGCACCCGGGCTGGTGTGGATCACCACCACCGCATTGTTGTAATCAATATCCAGCACCAGATTTTTGAGTGGGCTGGACGTGGTCGGTACGCCCAGTTCCGCTGGCAGGCAGTAGACCATCTCCATTTTGGCGTTGCGTGTACGCACCGCACCGAATTTGGTCAGCATGCGAGAGACTTTGGACTGGTTAATGTTTTCGTAACCTTCGTCCTGCAACGCCTGGACAATCTCTCCCTGAGAACTGAATTTCTCTTCCTTTAATAACGCTTTGAAAGCTTTGACTAATTCTTCTTGTTTTGCCGAGCCGCGCATAGGTCACCTACAATCTGGCCAAAGAAACAACATTATTATGCATTTATCTGAATTTTTATGCAAATACCAGGCCGAAAATGTGGCTGAAATAATGTTATGAAAGCGGCGGATTTTATCAAATTTTGTTATTGGAGAACATGCCTGTGTCACGACTCGAAAATAAGCCATTAAGTAAATCAATTGTTATAAAAATGATGTTGTTTTGATGAATGAAGAGGGTGTAATGTAACCGCCTGTTGATATGTTGCTTCGGTAGCGATCCGGCTATTTTCCTGATGTGCGTGAGGTCTGTGCCATAAAGAGCCGGTATGACTTCTCAATCTGAAGGTGAAAAGATTGTAATGACTTCCGCCCTGGATAATCATGGTCGCCACCAAAGGAGTAACGGCACTTTAATTGCAAATCATAATAAGGAGTTTAGGATGAAAGTTGCAGTCCTCGGCGCGGCCGGTGGTATTGGCCAGGCGCTCGCCCTTCTACTCAAGACCCAACTGCCTTCAGGTTCAGAACTCTCCCTCTACGACATCGCACCGGTTACCCCGGGCGTCGCGGTTGATTTAAGCCATATCCCTACCGCGGTGAAGATCAAAGGCTTCTCCGGCGAAGACGCGACTCCGGCGCTGGAAGGCGCAGACGTTGTGCTGATTTCCGCAGGCGTGGCGCGTAAACCGGGTATGGATCGCTCTGACCTGTTTAACGTCAACGCGGGCATCGTTAAAAACCTGGTGCAGCAGATTGCCACCACCTGCCCGAAAGCGTGCATCGGCATCATCACTAACCCGGTAAACACCACTGTTGCTATCGCAGCGGAAGTGCTGAAAAAAGCCGGTGTTTACGATAAGAACAAACTGTTCGGCGTGACTACGCTGGATATCATCCGCTCCAACACCTTTGTAGCGGAACTGAAAGGCAAACAGCCGACCGAGGTTGAAGTCCCGGTGATCGGCGGCCACTCTGGCGTGACCATTCTGCCGCTGCTGTCCCAGATCCCAGACGTGAGCTTCTCCGAGCAGGAAGTGGCCGACTTGACCAAACGTATTCAGAACGCGGGCACCGAAGTGGTAGAAGCCAAAGCGGGTGGCGGATCGGCAACTCTGTCGATGGGCCAGGCGGCGGCGCGTTTCGGTCTGTCTCTGGTTCGCGCGATGCAGGGCGAAAAAGGCGTGGTTGAGTGTGCCTATGTAGAAGGCGACGGCGAACACGCGCGTTTCTTCTCTCAGCCGCTGCTGCTGGGTAAAAACGGTATTGAAGAGCGTCAGAGCATCGGCACCCTGAGCGCGTTTGAACAGCAGGCGCTGGAAGGCATGCTGGATACCCTGAAAAAAGACATCACCCTGGGCGAAGAGTTCGTTAACAAATAATCGTCGCGGGTTCAGAAAGCAAAACCGGAACATCAGTTCCGGTTTTTTTTCGTCGGTTAGTTGGTCGCCGGATATTCCTGAACGGTGACCTGTAGCGTGAGTTTCTTATCATCACGCATCACCACCACCGGGATGACCGAGCCGGGGCGAATCTCCGCCACCTGGTCCATGGTTTCCAGCGCCGAAATAGCGGGTTTATTGTTTACTGAGACGATCACATCGTTGACCTGAATACCGGCATGCGCCGCCGGGCCGTCCGGGGTCACTTCGTTGACGATAATCCCCTGGATCTGATCGATGCCCATTGCCGGACCGTGCATTGGCGCGATTTCCCGCCCGCCGATGCCGATATAACCACGTATCACGCGGCCATCGCGGATCAGCTTATCCATAATCTTGGTCGCCAGCTGCGTCGGGATCGCGAAGCCAATTCCTTCCGGCGTTTCGCCGTCGTTGCTTTTATCAAACGACAGAGTATTGATGCCCATGAGCTCGCCCAGCGAGTTCACCAGCGCACCGCCGGAGTTACCGTGGTTAATCGAGGCATCGGTTTGCAGGAAGCTTTGCCGCCCGGACGGGTTAAGGCCGATACGACCCGTGGCGCTGATTATCCCCTGGGTAATGGTTTGCCCCAGGTTATAGGGGTTGCCGATAGCCATCACGATATCGCCAATATGCGGCATGCGTTTCCCGTTAATCGGAATGATGGGCAGCGAGGTGGCGTTGATTTTTAAAACCGCCAGATCGGTCAGGCTGTCGGAGCCGACCAACAGCGCTTCAAAGACTCGCCCATCCTGCAAGGCGACGATGATCTGGTCGGCATCGTTAATCACGTGTTTATTGGTGAGGATATAGCCGCGCTGATCCATGATCACGCCCGAGCCGAGGGTGCGGATTTCCAGTTGATTACGCCCGCCGTTGCTGACGCCACGGTTATAGACGTTCACCACCGCAGGCGCAGCGCGGCGCACCGCCGAGTTATAACTCAGTGGGGTGTCATCGGCGCTGTTATACGCAGGCGTTGATTCGGTGCCGTTTTTGCGTAATGACGGCATCAGCGCCAATAGCAGCGCAGCGACAATCAGTCCAAAAAAGACGGGCCGTAAAAGCTTCAGAAACATGGGTAAACGTTAATTAGCAGGGAGACCGGAGGGAGCATATCACGAGATTCACAGACATCACACGCGGCGGTGTGATGTCTGTGCGCAAAACGGCTAGCGTAACAACAGATAGATGCTGTCATTACCGCGCACGACGTGCAGGGCAACAATCGACGGTTTCGACTCCATCAGTTTACGCATCTCAGCGATGGTGCTGACGCGATCGCTGTTGACGCCAATAATTACATCATCCTTATGCAATCCGGCCTGTGCCGCCGCGCTGCCTTTTTCAACGTTCTCAATCGTGACGCCTTTGGTGCCGTCTTTCAGTTGACCGTCGCTCAGCGTCGCGCCCTGTAGTGCCGGGATAATCATCTCCGCGCTGGCGGACGACGAGGTGCTCTTATCCAGCGTCACTTCCACATCCAGCGGCTTCCCGTCACGCAGTAATCCTAATTTCACTTTGGTGCCCGGCGCGGTGGTAGCGATGCGCGAGCGCAGCTCGGCAAAGCTGTTCAGGGTTTTGCCGTTGAGGCTGACGATCACATCGCCGGATTTAATGCCCGCTTTCGCCGAGCCGGAATTCGGCAACACTTCACTGACGAATGCGCCGCGCTGAACGTTGAGATTAAAGGCTTTCGCCAGATCCGCGCTCATCTCGGTGCCCTTAATGCCTAACAGGCCGCGTTTGATTTCGCCGGACTGAATCAGCTGGGTCGCCAGGGTTTGCGCCATATTGCTGGGGATGGCGAAGCCAATACCGACGCTGCCGCCCCCCGGCGCGAGAATAGCGGTATTAATGCCGATCAACTCGCCGTTAAGATTCAGCAGCGCGCCGCCGGAGTTGCCGCGGTTAATTGAAGCGTCGGTCTGGATAAAGTTTTCCAGCCCTTCGAGATTCAGCCCGCTGCGGCCCAGCGCGGAGATAATCCCTGAGGTGGCGGTTTGCCCCAGACCAAACGGGTTGCCTACCGCTATGGCGAAATCGCCAACGCGCAGGGCGTCGGAGTCCGCGACTTTAATTTGCGTCAGGTTAGTGGCGTTTTGCAGTTGCAATAGCGCGATATCGCTCTGGTCGTCGCCGCCGATCAGTTTGGCATCAAACTCGCGGCCATCATTCAATTGAACGCTGATTTTTTGCGCCTGGTTGATCACATGATTGTTGGTCAGAACATAGCCTTTCGCTGCGTCAATAATGACGCCGGAGCCGAGGCCTTCAAACGGCTGCGCAGGCTGATCGGGCAACTCTTCACCGAAGAACTTCTTCAGTTCTTCCGGCACTTTCTGGCTCTGGGTGGCGGTGCCTTCAACCTGCACGCTTACCACCGCAGGCAGCACTTTTTCCAGTACCGGCGCAAGGCTTGGGAGCGCCCCCTGGCCTGGAACCTGGGACGGGATTGCCGCTGCTACCTGACTCGGTGCCGAGAGGGATAACCCGACACTTAACGCTAACGCACTCAACAACAGGGTTTGTTTTTTCATGAATGCTCGCTCTCGCAACCTGGAATAAGAAATGTCACCCAAAACGTGTCGATGTTATTGAATTCCCGAACGGGTAACAATGAAGACATTGTGATAACAGATATCTTTTACTATACGTCAGGCACAAAAAAACAGGGCGCGAATATCGCGCCCTGAAGAAAAAATGCTGTGTGGTGATTAATCGCGTTTTGCGCCATTGCGCAGCAGGCCTGATGCGCCTTCGGAATAATCGCGCGGCATCTGCACCGGCGCCTGGTCGTTACCGGCTTCGGATTCTGCCAGACGGTTGCGGAATGGATTGGACTCCGCCGACATTTCCGGCAGCAGGCTGCTGGAGCTTTTCGCCATATGCTGATAAAGCTGGCGATAGTCGTGGGCCATGTTATCCAGCAGTTCGGCGCTGCGGGCGAAATGGCTCACCAGCTCCTCACGGTACTCTTCAAGCTCTGCTTTGTTTTTTTCCAGCTCATACTGGAGGGCCTGTTGCTGACGTAATTTACGATTACCAAAGCGCATTGCGACGGCACCGATGATGATACCGACCACTAACCCAATTAGCGCGTATTCCCAGGTCATGAACATCTCCCGTTGTATTGTGTTTCCGTAGGGTAAGAATAGCGAGGCCTGCCTTACCTTCGCCCAATAATGCCACTATAACCGTTAACGGTGCAGAAGTGGAATCCTGCAGGCGCATCGCGTAGTGTAGTACGGCCTTTTTTTCGCCAGCCGTGATCTACGGCAAACCGATTTTCAAGGAATAACAACAACATCATGCAAAACCTTTCCCCCACATCGCGTTACCTTCAGGCACTTCAGGATAAATCCCATCAACCTGACGACGTGCAGCGCGAGGCAGTTAGCCGCCTCGATGCAATTTATCAGGAACTGACGGCGAAGCGCGCCGAACCGGCGCAAGAGCAGGGGCTCAAAGCCGCATTCAGCAAATTGCTGGGCAAACGCCCGAGCGCGCCGCCTGCGCCGGTACGCGGCTTATATATGTGGGGCGGCGTGGGACGCGGTAAGACATGGCTGATGGATATGTTCTATCAAAGCCTGCCGGGGGAGCGAAAGCAGCGTCTGCACTTCCACCGCTTTATGCTGCACGTGCATGAGGAACTGGGGCAGTTGCAGGGGCAGACCGACCCGCTCGAAATCATCGCCGATCGGTTTAAAGCTAAAACCGACGTACTGTGCTTTGACGAGTTTTTTGTTTCCGATATCACCGACGCCATGCTGCTGGGCGGCTTAATGAAAGCGCTGTTCAGCCGGGGCATCACCCTGGTGGCGACGTCCAACATTCCGCCGGACGACCTGTACCGCAACGGCTTACAGCGCGCCCGCTTTCTACCGGCCATCGAAGCCATCAAACAGTATTGTGATGTGATGAACGTTGACGCGGGGATTGATTACCGCCTGCGCACCTTGACTCAGGCGCACCTGTGGCTCACGCCGCTCAACGACGAGACGCGCCAGCAGATGGATACCCTGTGGCGCGCGCTGGCGGGCGGCACGCGGGCTAATACCCCAACGCTGGAAATCAACCATCGTCCCTTAGCGACGCTGGGCGTCGAGAACCAAACCCTGGCGGTGAGTTTCGACACGCTGTGCGTTGATGCGCGCAGCCAGCACGATTACATCGAACTGTCGCGCCAGTTCCATACCGTGATGCTGCACGACGTGGCGGTAATGACGCCGCTGATGGAAAGCGAGGCCCGGCGGTTTATCGCGCTGGTGGATGAATTTTACGAGCGCCACGTCAAACTGGTGGTCTGTGCCGCCGCGCCGATGTTTGAAATTTATCGCGGTGAACGCCTCAAATTTGAGTTCCAGCGCTGCCTGTCGCGGCTTCAGGAGATGCAGAGCGAGGAATACCTGAAACGCGAGCACATGCCGTAATAATGCGGCGCGCGCGCGGAGAATTCCTACGTTTGTTCACAAAAAGTGGTCGATCTTTGAGGTCGACTTCTCTATAATCCTGCGACCCCACGTTACAAGAAGGTTTTTTTCCCAAAACTTTCTCTGCGCCGGCATAGGCTATTCGAAGGGGTAGGTTTGCTGGACAATGTCGTGTGAACCTCAACTGACTAAACGTTTGGGTGTTCACCAACGTGTAACTTATTTATTTGGGTAAGCTTTTAATGAAAACTTTTACAGCTAAACCAGAAACCGTAAAACGCGACTGGTATGTTGTTGACGCGACCGGTAAAACTCTGGGCCGTCTGGCTACTGAACTGGCTCGTCGCCTGCGCGGTAAGCATAAAGCGGAATACACTCCGCACGTTGATACCGGTGACTACATCATCGTTCTGAACGCAGAAAAAGTTGCTGTAACCGGCAACAAGCGTTCTGACAAAATGTATTACCACCACACCGGCCACATCGGTGGTATCAAAGAAGCGACCTTTGAAGAGATGATTGCCCGCCGTCCTGAGCGTGTGATTGAAATCGCGGTTAAAGGCATGCTGCCAAAAGGCCCGCTGGGTCGTGCTATGTACCGTAAACTGAAAGTTTACGCGGGTAACGAGCACAACCACGCGGCACAGCAACCGCAAGTTCTGGACATCTAATCGGGATTATAGGCAATGGCTGAAAATCAATACTACGGCACTGGTCGCCGCAAAAGTTCCGCTGCTCGTGTTTTCATCAAACCGGGTAACGGCAAAATCGTTATCAACCAACGTTCTCTGGAACAGTACTTTGGCCGTGAAACTGCCCGCATGGTAGTTCGTCAGCCGCTGGAACTGGTCGACATGGTTGAGAAACTGGATCTGTACATCACTGTTAAAGGTGGTGGTATCTCTGGTCAGGCTGGTGCGATCCGTCACGGTATCACCCGCGCTCTGATGGAGTACGATGAGTCTCTGCGTTCTGAACTGCGTAAAGCTGGCTTCGTTACTCGTGACGCTCGTCAGGTTGAACGTAAGAAAGTCGGCCTGCGTAAAGCACGTCGTCGTCCGCAGTACTCTAAACGTTAATTCTTTTCTGCTTTGCAGAATCGAATGGCGAAAAAGCCCGGTCTTGTACCGGGTTTTTTTATGGCGAATTTCCTGGAAACCGCCTAAATGTCTGGTGCTGCATTACTTTTAAGGCAAATCCCGCATCCCCTCACCACAAAGCCCTCAAAATCTGGTAAACTATCATCCAATTTTCTGCCCAAATGCTGGTAACTGTTCACATTTTGGTCTGAGCACGGGCTGCGATGTCAGTTCGGCAGGGAAGGGTAACCCATAAAGCCTGGCCGCCGTTGCGGCTGGTAGCAGTATTTTTCTGAATATACCTGGAGGTTTTCATGGCTGTCGCTGCCAACAAACGTTCGGTAATGACGCTGTTTTCTGGTCCTACTGATATCTATAGCCATCAGGTTCGTATCGTCCTGGCAGAGAAGGGTGTCAGTTTTGAAATTGAACATGTGGACGCCGATAACGTTCCACAGGATCTGATCGACCTCAACCCGAATCAAAGCGTTCCGACTCTGGTAGACCGTGAACTGACGTTGTGGGAATCCCGCATCATCATGGAATACCTTGATGAGCGTTTCCCGCACCCTCCGCTGATGCCGGTCTATCCGGTTGCGCGTGGTGAAAGCCGTCTCTACATGCATCGTATCGAAAAAGACTGGTACAGCTTGATGAATGTAGTGGTTAACGGTTCCGCGCAGGAAGCCGACAACGCGCGTAAACAGCTGCGCGAAGAACTGCTGGCAATCGCCCCGGTGTTTGGCCAAAAACCTTACTTCCTGAGCGATGAATTCAGCCTGGTGGATTGCTACCTGGCACCGCTGCTGTGGCGTTTACCGCAGCTGGGCATCGAACTCGTCGGCGCAGGTTCTAAAGAGCTTAAAGGCTATATGACCCGCGTATTCGAGCGTGATTCCTTCCTCGCTTCCCTGACGGAAGCCGAGCGCGAAATGCGTCTGCAAACCCGGGGCTAAACCGAATGGATATGTCGCAACTTTCTCCACGTCGTCCGTATCTGCTGCGAGCCTTCTATGAATGGCTGCTGGATAACCAGCTCACGCCGCACCTGGTCGTGGATGTGACGTTGCCGGGCGTCAACGTGCCGATGGAATACGCGCGTGACGGTCAAATCGTGCTGAACATCGCGCCGCGCGCGGTGGGCAATCTGGAGCTGGCCAACGACGAAGTGCGTTTTAACGCGCGTTTCGGCGGTGTGCCGCGCCAGGTGTATGTCCCGCTGGCTGCGGTACTGGCGATCTATGCACGTGAAAACGGCGCAGGCACCATGTTTGAGCCGGAATCCGCTTATGATGAAGAGGCGTCCAGCTTAAACGATGATGATTCAGGCATGGCGGAAAATGAAACCGTGATGTCGGTTATCGACGGCGACAAACCCGATCATGAAGACGATTCGCCGGATGACGATCCGCCGCCGCGCGGTGGCCGTCCGTCGTTACGCGTCGTGAAATAAAAAAAGCCAGGGCATAAACCCTGGCTTTTTTACGTTTGCAGAACCGCGTTTACGGCTGCTCTTCAGCCAGTTCGCGCAGGTACTGGAAAATCAAACGCGCGGATTTCGGCGCTTTATTGCCTTCTTTTTCCTTCTTCGCGTTGCGGATCAGCGAACGCAACTGCTGGCGATCCGCCTGCGGCCACAGTTTCAGCACTTCCGGCACCGCGTCATCGCCTTCTTCAATCAGGCGATCGCGCAACATTTCCAGCTTATGGAACAGCGCGACCTGCTGGTTATGGCGGTTTTTGAGCTTATCAAGCGCCTGGCGAATAGGCTCGACATCGCGGTTACGCAACATTTTTCCGATAAGCTGAAGCTGGCGGCGGCGACCCTCTTTTTTGATTTTCTGCGCCAGCTCGATGGCGGCACGCAGTTCCTCATCCAGCGGGATTTTATCCAGCGCGTTTTTACCCAGCTCAACCATCTCAAGGCCGAGGCGCTTTAACTCTTCGGCGTCGCGTTTAATCTCGCTTTTACTGACCCAGATAATTTCATCATCGTCGTCTTCGTTTTCATTATCGGGCACGTCGTCGAGCCAGTCTTCGGGCTGCTTTGTCATTTCAGGCTCCTTAAAAAAAGAGGCTAATACTATCAGTAATGGCGCGCACTGCGAAATGGTTCTCTGTTAGACTCACTTAAGACGTTTCGAATTATCACCTTACATTATGGCACTCGCGATGAAAGTAATCACACAAGTTGAAGCGCAGCGCAAAACGCTGGAACAGGCTGTCTCTCAGGCACTGGAACTCGCTGCCGGTAAAGCCGACGGTGCGGAAGTGGCGGTCAGCAAAACCACCGGCATCAGCGTTAGCACCCGCTACGGTGAAGTGGAAAACGTAGAATTTAACAGCGATGGCGCGCTGGGCATTACGGTTTATCATCAAAACCGTAAAGGCAGCGCTTCGTCCACCGATTTAAGCCCCGACGCCATTGCCCGCACCGTGCAGGCGGCGCTGGATATCGCCCGTTACACCTCGCCAGACCCGTGCGCAGGCGTAGCCGATAAAGAGCTGCTGGCCTTTGACGCCCCGGATTTGGACCTTTTCCACCCGGCGGAAGTCGACGCCGATCGCGCCATTGAACTGGCGGCACGCGCCGAAGAAGTGGCGCTTAAAGCGGATAAACGCATCACTAATACCGAAGGCGGCAGCTTTAACAGCCATTACGGCATTAAAGTGTTCGGCAACAGCCACGGTATGCTGCAAAGCTACTGCTCAACGCGCCATTCGCTTTCCAGCTGTGTGATTGCCGAGCAGGACGGCGATATGGAGCGTGATTATGCCTATACCATTGGCCGCGCCATTGAAGACTTACGTTCGCCGGAGTGGGTGGGCGAAGAGTGCGCCCAGCGCGTTTTATCACGCCTGGCACCGCGTAAGCTCTCCACCATGAAAGCACCGGTGATTTTCGCCCGTGAAGTGGCCACCGGCCTGTTTGGCCATCTGGTTGGCGCGATTGCTGGCGGTGCGGTGTACCGCAAATCAACCTTCCTGCTGGATTCGCTGGGTAAACAGATTCTGCCGGACTGGCTGACCATCGAAGAGCATCCGCATTTGCTAAAAGGGCTGGCCTCTACGCCGTTCGACAGCGAAGGGGTACGCACCGAGCGTCGCGATATCATCAAAGACGGCGTGCTCCAACAGTGGCTGCTGACCAACTATTCCGCGCGCAAGCTGGGCTTAACCAGTACCGGCCATGCGGGCGGCATCCACAACTGGCGCATCAACGGTCGCGGCTTAGGCTTCGACGCGCTGCTCAAAGAGATGGGTACCGGCCTGGTGGTCACTGAGCTGATGGGCCAGGGCGTCAGCGGCATTACCGGGGACTATTCCCGCGGCGCTGCCGGTTTCTGGGTAGAAAACGGCGTGATCCAGTATCCGGTGAGTGAAATCACCATTGCCGGGAACCTTAAAGACATGTGGCGCAATATGGTCACCATTGGCGACGATATCGAAACGCGCAGCAATATTCAGTGTGGTTCGGTGTTACTGCCGGAGATGAAAATCGCCGGTCAGTAAACGTAAGACAGGCGCGAGAAATCGCGCCTTTTTTATAACTAAAAAAAGGTGACCTAATGCGTAAGCAACTGATTGCAATGTTAGCCGTATCGTCCGTGTTATTCAGTGCCGCCGGTCTGGCGAAGGATCTTGAAGATGATATGGATATCCTCAACGACAATCTCAAAATCGTTCAAAAAACCGAAGATGCCGGTGAGATGAAAACGGCGTTAACCGCAATGCGCACCGCCGCGCTGGACGCGCAAAAAGGGACGCCGCCGAAGCTCGAAGACAAAGCGCCAGACAGCCCGGAAATGAAAGATTTTCGTCATGGGTTACAGACACTGGTCGGGCAAATCGACGGGGCACTGAAGCTGGCGAATGAAGGAAAAATCAAAGAGGCGCAGGCGGCAGCCGAAGCGTTTAAAACCACGCGCAACACCTATCACAAGAAGTATCGCTAATCGCTTTCCTGCTGGCGGGAGGCGTTTTCTCCCGCTTTCCCTGCACGTTTTGCCATAAGTAAATCCAATCTCTGTCACATTTCTTGCTTTCTCTGCGCAGCCTGATCGTTTGTTCCGACAACGGTTTTGATCGTTTTCCCGCGATACCCATCACACATTTCCAGCGATAAATCGCCGATCCCGCGTTTTCTGTGGAACAGATCACTATCACCACCGGCCTTTCCACTTCGAAGTGGAAAACAACTCGCTACAAACTCTTAACCCCCATCGTTACTTTTACTCCAGAGCCATTAACGGGGTAACGCGAGTGAATAACGGAGCAGTAATCAACGACGGGGGCGAGCAGGCGACGCAGATCGGCGAGCTGGCCGAGCGCATGCTGGCGCAGGTGTATGCCTTACTCCGCCATCACCACATCATTCCCAATGCGGTACAGGAACAGATGCTGACGTCGCACGTTCGCGCTATGGCGCACCGGTCGGTGACCGGCGAGCCGTTGCCGGAAGTGGATGCCAGTTTGTTTGACGAAATTTCAGCCGAGTCGATGGCGCTTGCCCGCGAGGTAGTCGCCACGTTTGGCAACCTTCCCGATGAAGAAGCCTGGCTGCTGTCGGTGCATTTCGACGTCGCGAAAGACAACCTTTAAGGAGCAAAGAATGGAACAGATTACAGTTGTGATTGGCGATCGTCTGGGAAAAGGCCAGAAAGTGGCGGCAGGCGTTGAGAAAGCGGGTGGGCGTGCGGTGGTGGTGCCGGGCGTGGCGGCGGACATGAAACTGGGCGACGTGATGAAAGCGGAAAACGCCACCTTTGGCATCTCGTTTTGCGGCAGCGGCGGCGCGGGCGCTATCACGGCGCAGACCAAATACGGTTACAAAGCCAAATACGGGATGCGCTCGGTGGATGAAGGCGTCACCGCCATCAACGAAGGCTGCAACGTGCTGGGGTTCGGCTTTATGGATAAAGAAGAGCTGGGCGAGCGTCTGGTACAGGCGTGGCAGAAGAAGCACGGCGCCTGAGTATGAAAGAGCAATTCACCACCACGGTGAGAGTCTCCGGCAAAGGCGAAGCCAAAGCGCGCGCCTTTGCCGATGCCCTGAACCACGTTCAGGCCACGGTGATGAAAGCATCGCCGCATATCTTACTGCGTATTGAGCCACAGGATGTGCAGGTTGTTCAAGCGCGTGAAACGGTGCGTAAAGACGCTTTTCTGTTCTTCTTTTTGCGCCGGGAAAGACGCACGTACAGCGTGGAGCTGGATGTGACCGTCAACGTGACAGCCATCAATCTCGACAAGGTGGATTTCGTCGCGCAACGCTGATTCTGACTAAAAAGGGCAGACTAATGTTCCTGATAATATTAATAAAATCGCTCATTATCGGCGGCCTGGTTGGCGTCGGCGTGGGCGCTGGGGCTGCACGCATGTTTCATGCGCCTACCACACAGGGTATGGGCGCGTTTCGTACTTTGGGGGAGCTGAACTCCTGTGAAGGGGACCCGGCTTCTCACTTCTCCTTCGGTCTGGGCTTCTTCTTCAACGCATGGGCGTCGTCGGTGGCGGCGGGCTCGTTCACCCAGGACGTCGATCACCGCATCATTCCGAACTGGGGCGCGGCGGCGCTGATGGTTAAAAACCGCAACGTCGGCGAAACCCTGCACGATCCGAAAAAGATGGCGATCGCCTGTGGCGTCATCGGCATGATCGTCGTGACCTTCCTGAACCTCACCGCGTCTTCCGTTCCGGAAGCGTTGCAGGTCACCGCCGTTAAGGTGCTGGTGCCTGCGGCTAACCTGCTGGTCAACACCGTGATGCCGGTGATCTTCTGGCTGGCGGCCATCGACGCCGGTAAGAAATCCGGTTTCTGGGCCACCGTTTTTGGCGGCGCGGCGCAGCTGATCATGGGTAACGCCGTTCCGGGCCTGGTATTAGGCATTCTGATCGGTAAAGGCGTTGAAGAGAGCGGCTGGAACCACGTCACCAAAGTGATGATGGTCGCTATCGTGCTGCTGTTCGTGCTGAGCGGATTCTTCCGTGGCTTCGACATGAAGATGATCGAATCCTTCCATATGACCGTGCCGAACTGGCTCGAACTGATCCACAACTCGCTGAGCGGCAAATAACGGAGGCCACAATGGAACAGAATAAAGGTTTTTGGTTTGCCGACTGGTCATTCCCGATCTTCGTTGGCCTGCTCTCCTCCGGCGTGTTTGCCGGGACGCACATGTACTACCTGTACGGCATCGGCGCGTTTAACGAAGTGGCTTTCGTGGCGATGCTGAAAGCGGGCATCGACACCGGCTCCTATGGCGCGGTGGCGGCGTTTGGTGCCAGCTTCCTGTTTGCCCGCATTATCGAAGGTTCGCTAGTGGGGATCCTGGATATCGGCGGGGCAATCCAAACCGGCGTGGGCCTCGGCGTTCCGGCGCTGCTGCTGGGTGCGGGCATTGTCTTCCCGGTGGAAAACTTTATTGCTTCCCTGGCAACGGGCCTGGCGATTGGCCTGGCGATTGGCTATGTCATCATCCTGGCGCGTAAGTTCACCATCAACCAGAGCGATTCCACCTACGGGGCGGACGTGATGATGGGGGCCGGTAACGCCTCTGGCCGTTTCCTCGGGCCGCTTATCATCCTCAGCGCCATGACCGCGTCTATTCCTATCGGCATCGGTTCGCTGGTTGGCGCGCTGCTGTTTTATATCTGGCAGAAGCCGATCACCGGCGGCGCGATCCTCGGCGCGATGATTTTAGGTTCGATCTTCCCGATTGCTATTAGCTAAACCCACGGCGGGCGTGCAAACGCCCGCTTTCACAGGAGAGAGACATGTTTGATTTACTCCTGCGCCGTGCGCGTCTGGTCGACGACACGGTCTGTGATATCGCAGTGAAGGACGGCAAAATTGCCGCCCTGGGCGAGATAAACGACCCGGCGGTGAAAACCGTTGATCTCCAGGGCGAATGTTACGTCAGCGCAGGTTGGATTGATTCCCACGTCCACTGCTATCCAAAATCCCCGATTTACCACGATGAACCGGACAGCATCGGCATCGCCACCGGCGTGACGACCGTGATTGATGCCGGTAGCACCGGCGCGGATGAGATTGATGATTTTTATACTCTGACCCGCGACGCCGCTACCGACGTCTATGCTCTGCTGAACATCTCCCGCGTTGGCCTGATTGCCCAGAACGAACTGGCGAACATGGCAAACATCGATAGCGATGCGGTGAAACAAGCGGTCAAACGCCATCCTGATTTTATCGTTGGCCTGAAGGCACGCATGAGTAGCAGCGTAGTGGGCGAAAACGGCATTATCCCGCTGGAACGCGCCAAAGCGATGCAGCAACAGAACGGCGATTTACCGTTGATGGTGCACATCGGCAATAACCCGCCTGACCTGGATGAGATCGCCGAGCGCCTGACGGCGGGCGACATCATTACCCACTGCTACAACGGCAAACCTAACCGTATTTTGACGCCGGGCGGCGAGCTGCGTGCGTCTGTGACCCGGGCAATCCAGCGCGGGGTGCGCCTCGACGTCGGTCACGGCACTGCCAGCCTGAGCTTTGCGGTGGCGAAACGCGCCATCAGCTTAGGCATTCTGCCGCACACCATCAGCTCGGATATCTATTGCCGCAACCGCATTAACGGGCCGGTGTATTCGCTGGCTAACGTGATGTCGAAATTTCTGGCTATCGGGATGTCGCTGCCGCAGGTCATTGACTGCGTGACGGCCAACGCCGCCGACGGCCTGAATCTGAAAACCAAGGGCCGTCTCCAGCCAGGCCTGGATGCCGACTTCACCCTCTTTACGCTAAAGCGTCAACCGACGCTGCTGGTGGATGCAGAAAACGACAGCTTACAGGCTGAAAAACTGCTGGTGCCGCTTGCCGCCATACGGGCGGGCAAGGACTATATGACCGAACAAGGGAGCGCGGAACATGCCTTCGATTTTTGAGAAATACCAGTTAAAACAGGTGATAAACACGTCTGGCCGCATGACCGCGCTGGGCGTCTCCACGCCGCGCCTGGAAGTGGTGGATGTGGCAATGGCCGGTATGAACCAGTACTTCGAAATGAAAGATCTGGTGAACAAAACCGGCGAATACATCGCGAAACTGCTGGATGTGGAAGGCGCGACCGTGGTGTCCTGCGCCTCAGCGGGGATTGCCCAGTCGGTGGCCGCCGTTCTGGTCCAGGACAGCGACTGGCTGCTGGAAAACCTGCACGTCACGCCCATTGAGAATAACGAAATCGTGCTGCCGAAGGGTCACAACGTCAACTTCGGCGCGCCGGTTGGCACCATGGTGGCGCTGGGCGGCGGCAAACTGGTGGAAGCGGGCTACGCCAACGAATGCTCTGCCGCGCAACTGGCTGCGGCAATCACGCCGCGCACTGCCGCCATTCTCTACATCAAATCCCACCACTGCGTGCAAAAAAGCATGCTCAGCGTAGAGCAGGCGGCGGTGGTGGCCCGCAAACACAACCTGCCGCTGATTGTCGATGCGGCGGCGGAAGAAGACCTGCAATGCTACTACCGCGCGGGCGCGGACCTGGTGATCTACAGCGGCGCGAAGGCCATCGAAGGGCCGACCAGCGGGCTGGTGATCGGCAAAACCCAGTACGTCGAGTGGGTGAAGCGCCAGACGGCGGGCATTGGTCGGGCGATGAAAGTGGGTAAAGAAGGCATTCTTGGCCTGACCTGCGCCATCGAGCTTTATCTGCACGCGCAGAAAGAGAGCGGGGCGGAGATGGTGGAAAAAATGACGCCGTTTATCGACGCGCTGAATACCCTTAACGGCGTGAGCGCCCGCGTAGTGTGGGACAGCGCCGGACGCGACATCGCCCGCACCGAAATCAAGTTTGATGAAGCCGTGACCGGCGTGGCTACCGGCGAGCTGGTAGAGGCCCTGAAGCAGGGCGAGTACGCCATTTACTTCCGTGGCTACAAAGCCAACGAAGGGATTATCGAAGCCGACGTGCGCAGCGTTGACCGCGCGCAACTGGAGATTGTGGCGCGCCGCATTAGCGAAGTGATTAACCAGGAGAAAACCGCATGAAACTGACTCCCAACTTTTACCGCGATCGCGTCTGCCTGAACGTGCTGGCGGGTTCAAAAGACAACGCCCGCGAGATCTATGAAGCGGCGGAAGGCCATGTGCTGGTGGGCGTGCTCTCCAAAAATTACCCGGACATTGCCAGCGCGGTGGCGGATATGCGTGACTACGCGTCGCTTATTGACAATGCCCTCTCGGTTGGGCTGGGCGCGGGCGATCCCAGGCAGTCGGCGATGGTGAGCGAAATCTCCCGCCAGGTGCAGCCGCAACACGTCAATCAGGTGTTTACCGGCGTGGCCACCAGCCGCGCGCTGCTGGGGCAGAACGACACGGTAGTCAACGGCCTGGTATCGCCGACCGGTACGGCGGGCAAAGTAAAAATCTCCACCGGCCCGCTCAGCAGTAAAGCGGCGGACGGCATCGTGCCCATCGAAACCGCCATTGCGCTGTTGAAAGACATGGGCGGTAGCTCGATTAAATATTTCCCGATGGGCGGCCTGGCGTGCCGCGACGAGTATCAGGCGGTTGCGGAAGCCTGCGCCCGTTATGACTTCTGGCTGGAGCCCACCGGCGGTATCGATTTAGAAAACGTCGGCGAGATTTTGCAGATTGCCCTGGATGCGGGCGTCTCCAGAATCATTCCTCACGTCTATAGTTCGATTATTGATAAGGTGAGCGGAAACACCCGCCCGGACGATGTGCGCCAGTTGCTCGCCATCACCCGGGCGTGCGTAGGCTACTAGCGAGGAGAGTGACGTGCGATTCCCCAACCAACGTTTAGCGCAACTGTTTGATATGTTGCAAAACGAAACGCTGCCGCAGGATGAACTGGCGCAGCGGTTGTCGGTTTCCACACGCACCGTCCGCGCCGATATCACTGCGCTGAACGCCTTGTTGACCCAGCATGGCGCGCAGTTTGTACTGAGCCGGGGCAATGGCTACCAGCTGAGAATCGATGATTCGGCGAGCTATCAGACCCTCCAGACGCAGCAGCCGAACGTGCTGCGCATTCCGCGCACTAGCCAGGAGCGGGTGCAGTATCTGATGGTGCGTTTCCTGACCTCGGCGTTTTCCATCAAGCTGGAAGATTTGGCTGATGAATGGTTTGTCAGCCGCGCCACGCTGCAAAACGACATGGCGGAAGTACGCGAATGGCTGCGGCGCTATCAGCTGACGCTGGAAACGCGGCCCCGCCACGGCATGAAACTGTTTGGCAGTGAAATGGCGATCCGCGCCTGTCTGACCGATCTGCTGTGGACGCTGGCCCAACAGGATCCGGCTCATCCGCTGGTGATCGAAGAGGCGCTGAACGCGGGAATGCCGGAACGGTTACAACCGATCCTCGCGGAAATTTTCAGCCGTTTTCATATCCGTCTCACCGATGAAGGCGAACTGTTTTTGCGCCTGTACTGCGCCGTGGCGGTGCGGCGCATCAGCGAAGGCTATCCGCTGTCGGAGTTTGTCGGTGAAGAGGTGGCGGAACCGGTATGCCATGCGGCGCGCGAGCTGGCGGGCGTACTGCAACGGCTGGCGGAAAAACCGCTGTCGGCCTTTGAAGAAAACTGGCTGAAGGTGCATATCGCCGCGCGCCAGGTACAGGACATCGCGCCCAGCACCATCAATGCCGATGATGAAGAGGCGCTGGTCAATTACATCCTTAATTTTATTAACACCCAGTACAACTACAACCTGCTGAACGATAAGCAGCTTCATGCCGATATGCTCACCCATGTCAAAACCATGATCACCCGGGTGCGCTATCAAATCATGATCCCTAACCCCTTGTTGGATAACATCAAGCAGCACTACCCGATGGCGTGGGATATGACGCTGGCGGCGGTGTCTGGCTGGGTGAAATACACGCCGTATACCATCAACGAAAACGAAATCGGCTTTTTGGTGCTGCACGTCGGCGTCGGGCTGGAGCGCAGTTACAACATCGATTACCAGCGCCAGCCGCGCGTGTTGCTGGTGTGCGACGCCGGTAATGCCATGGTGCGGATGATCGAAGCGGTGATGGCGCGTAAATATCCGCAGATCGACATTACCCGTACCCTGACGCTGCGCGACTATGAGCAGCGGGAGAGCATCAGCGAAGACTTTGTGATTTCCACCGCGCGCATCAGCGAAAAAGACAAACCGGTAGTGCAGATTGCGCCATTTCCTACCGACTATCAGTTGGAGCAGATCGGCAAGCTGGTGCTGGTGGATCGCACCCGTCCGTGGATGCTGAACAAATATTTTGATGCCGCCCATTTTCGCATTATCAACGGCGCGATGGACCAGCAAACGCTGTTCAAAACCTTGTGCGACCAGTTGCAGGATGAAGGCTTTGTCGACGGAGAGTTCCTTGACTCGGTGATTGAGCGTGAGGCCATCGTCAGCACCCTGCTGGGGGACAGCATTGCGCTGCCCCATGCCCTGGGTTTGTTAGCGAAAAAAACCGTGGTTTATACCGTGCTGGCGCCGCAGGGGATCGCCTGGGGGGATGAAACGGCGCACATGATCTTTTTACTCGCCATCAGTAAAAGCGAGTACGAGGAGGCGATGGCGATTTACGATATTTTCGTCACCTTCCTGCGGGAGCGCGCCATGACGCGGCTGTGCGGATGCCAGAACTTTGCGGAATTTAACGCGGTAGCAATGGAGTGCGTAAGCCGGTATTAGCAGCGGGAAGCCCGAGCTGCCCGCTGTAAAAGATTAACGCAGGTGATGAACAACCTGGTTACTGCTGCCGCGCCAAATCAGCGCCGGGTCTTTGAGATCCTGGACAAACTTGCCGTCCACCAGCACGTTGATCAGATCCACCACCTGCATCTGTTCGGCGCTGAGTTCATCCAGCTTATAGCCCGTCCATACCCAGATGTCTTTGCCCGGACACTCGGCGCGAATGCGCTGCACCAGTTGCAGAATATCCGCCACGTTTTGCGGATGCAGCGGATCGCCGCCGGAGAGCGAGATCCCCTGACGGGGGATCCGCGTATCGTTGAGATCGCTGATGATCCGATCTTCCATCTCCCGGGTGAACGGCTGCCCCGAATTCAGCCGCCAGGTGCTTTTGTTGTAGCAGCCGGGGCACTCATGGACGCACCCTGAAACAAACAGGGTGCAGCGTGTGCCGGGCCCGTTGACGATGTCGACCGGGTAATACTGATGAAAGTACATTACCCGATTTGCCCATTCCCTAAATGCTTCACGCGGCGCTTCACTTCTTCCTGCTTGCCGGCGTTAAACGGACGCGCATCCGGGCTGCCCAGGTAGCCGCAAACGCGACGGGTTACCGACACGCGGGCCGCATCGTGGTTGCCGCATTTCGGGCAGGTGAAGCCTTTGCTGGTGCATTCAAACTCACCGGTGTAGCCGCACTCGTAGCATTCGTCGATCGGGGTGTTAGTCCCGTAATACGGCACATGCTGATAGCTGTAATCCCACACGTCTTCCAGCGCTTTTAGGTTGTGCTGAATATTCGGGTATTCGCCGTAGCAGATGAACCCGCCGTTGGCTAACGGAGGATAGGGCGCTTCAAAGTCGATCTTGTCGTACGGGTTAACCTTTTTCTCCACGTCCAGGTGGAAGCTGTTGGTGTAGTAGCCTTTATCGGTCACGCCCGGTACCACGCCGAAATCGGCAGTATCCAGACGGCAGAAACGGTCACACAGGTTTTCACTCGGCGTGCTGTAAAGGCTGAAACCGTAGCCGGTCTCTTCTTTCCAGCGGTCCACCGCGTTACGCAGATGCTCAATGATTTCCACCGCTTTCTGGCGCAGCGCGGCGTTGTCGTAAACATGCTCATTGCCAAACAGCGCATTGATGGTTTCATGGATGCCGATATAGCCCAGCGAGATCGACGCGCGGCCATTTTTGAAGATTTCCGACACGTCATCATCCGCTTTCAGGCGCACGCCGCAGGCACCTTCCATATACAGGATCGGCGCAACGCGGGCTTTGACGCCTTCCAGACGGGCGATACGGGTCATCAGCGCTTTACGCGCCAGCACCAGCCGCTCGTCCAGCAGTTTCCAGAATGCGGCTTCATCACCGTTGGCTTCCAGCGCGATGCGCGGCAGGTTCAGGCTGATCACACCGAGGTTGTTACGCCCGTCGTGAACCTGTTCGCCGTTTTCGTTCTCATACACGCCCAGGAAGCTGCGGCAGCCCATTGGGGTTTTGAACGAGCCGGTGACTTTCACCACCTGGTCGTAGTTGAGAATGTCCGGGTACATGCGCTTGCTGGCGCATTCGAGGGCCAGTTGCTTGATGTCGTAATTGGCATCGCCGAATTTATGGTTCAACCCGTCACGAATGGCGAACACCAGTTTTGGGAACACGGCGGTTTTGCGGTTTTTACCCAGTCCGGCAATACGGTTACGCAGGATCGAGGTCTGGATCAGACGCGATTCCCAACTGGTGCCCAGGCCAAAACCAAAGGTCACGAACGGCGTCTGGCCGTTGGCGGTGTGCAGCGTATTCACTTCATATTCCAGCGACTGGAATGCGTCGTAGCACTCTTTTTCGGTGCGGGAACGGGCGTAGCCGTCGGCATCCGGGATCTGCCACTCTTCAGCCACCTTACGGTGTTTTTCCAGGCTGGCGGTAACAAACGGGGCCAGCACTTCGTCGATACGGTTAATGGTGGTGCCGCCGTAAATATGGCTGGCGACCTGGGCGATAATCTGCGCGGTGACGGCGGTCGCGGTAGAGATGGATTTCGGCGGCTCAATTTCCGCGTTGCCCATCTTGAAACCCTGGGTCAGCATACCTTTCAGGTCGATCAGCATGCAGTTGAACATCGGGAAGAACGGGGAGTAATCCAGGTCGTGGTAGTGAATATCGCCGCGCTCGTGCGCCTGTACCACATCGCGCGGTAGCAGGTGCTGGCGGGCATAGTGTTTGGCGACAATCCCGGCCAGCAGATCGCGTTGGGTAGGGATCACTTTGCTGTCTTTGTTGGCGTTTTCGTTAAGCAAAGCGGAGTTGGTTTGTTCCACCAGGCCCTGAATTTCTTGGTTGAGGCGGCCACGCTTTTCGCGGGAAATATCGCGATCGTGGCGATATTCAATATAGGCACGCGCCAACTGCTTGTAGTTGCCGGCCATCAGCTGGTTTTCAACGGCGGTTTGAATCTCGCCGATATCCACCTGGCTGCGGCCCTGCATCTGGGCACTGACAATTTCTGCGACGGTGGCGCAGTAATCTGCGTCATCGACTCCCGCAGCTTTAGCGGCACGAAGAATCGCTTCTCTGATGCGCTCTGACTTGAAAGGTACTTTGCACCCATCGCGTTTCATCACATGCGGTGTCATGATCACTCCATCTTAAAGAACAGGTTATCCACAGAGGCTCAGAGACAGACAGGGCGCATTTTCGTTATTGCGTTCATAGACATCCCTGAATCTGGCCGTTTTTATCCACAGCGTACCGCTGAACCCGCCACCTGGATACGCTGTAATAATAGTCGATTGATACAATATGTAGCGGCGGCAGGCATTTTAAATACTATATGTAGTGATTTGCATCAAAGATGTTTGAGATTTCTTTGATGTAGAACAAGGTAAAATTTTGGTGGCTGCAATGATGGGCAACACGCGGCGAGGAAATTTAAATTTCAGATAAATCGATAAAAATCATGGCGAAAAATTAACCGGAGGCACACTGGCCTCCGGTTTTAGGTTAATGCTGGAGCCAGTAAACGGCTTCAAACGGGCGTAGCGTCGTTTCCGTGGGAACCGGGCAGGCGTCCGGGTAGTTGCTTATCAGCACTTCCCAACTGCCGTCGATTTTTTCCGGCATCCACCATTGATTTTCCCGGCTCAGGTTCGCGACCACCATCAATTGCTGGCCCTGCCATTCACGGCGATAGCACCATAAAAACGGGTGATCCGGCAGCAAATCGTGGTAGTTGCCCCAGGTAAAAATCGGCCAGGCTTTACGCAACTGGATCAGCTTGCGATAGGCATGAAACACCGAATCCGGGTCCGCCTGCGCGTTTTCAGCGTTGATGGTGTCAACGTTATCGCACAGGCCGATCCACGGTTTACCGCGGGTGAAGCCTGCATGTTCACTGGAATCCCACTGCATCGGCGTGCGGCTATTATCGCGTGATTTTGCGGCAAGGATGGCCAACAGCTCTTCGGGTTTGCGCCCCTGGGCGCGCAGTTCGGCGAACATGTTATGGCTTTCCACATCGCGATAGTCGGTGATGCGCGCGAAATGCGGGTTGGTCATGCCCAGCTCTTCGCCCTGGAAGATATAGGGCGTGCCCTGCATCCCGTGCAGCGCCATTGCCAGCATTTTTGCCGCCGGAACGCGCAGTTCGCCTTCGTCGCCGAAGCGCGACACAATGCGCGGCTGATCGTGGTTACACCAGAACAGCGCATTCCAGGCAATGTTGTGCATTCCCTGCTGCCAGTGGCGGAAAATGGCCTTCAGCGCCACGTAGTCGGGAGCCGCCAGCGTCCATTTCAGCCCGCCGGGGTAATCGACTTTCAAATGGTGGAAGTTAAAGGTCATCGACAGCTCGCCGCCATCCAGCGCGGCGTATTGCTGGCAGTGCGCCAGGGTGGTGGAGGACATCTCGCCCACGGTCATCAGGCCGCGCGGGATAAACACATCCCGGCTGAATTCCTGCAAAAACTCGTGGATGCGCGGGCCGTCGGTATAAAAACAACGCCCATCGCCGCCGTCGATATCGTCGGTAAAATCCTGGGATTTAGAGACCAGATTAATGACATCGAGCCGCAAACCATCCACGCCGCGATCGGCCCAAAACTCGCACACTTTTTTTAATTCCGCGCGCACCTGCGGGTTTTCCCAGTTGAGATCCGCCTGTTCCGGCGCGAACAGGTGCAGATAGTACTGGCCGCTCTCCACATGCCAGCGCCAGGCGCTGCCGCCAAACTTCGAACGCCAGTTGGTAGGGGCCACGTCCGGTGTGCCGTCGCGCCAGATATAAAACTGGCGATACGGGCTCTGCGGCTTCACGGCCTGGTGAAACCAGTCATGCTGGGTGGAGGTATGGTTAAACACCATGTCGAGGATAATCCGAATGCCCCGATCGTGGGCTTCCGCCACCAGCCGGTCAAAATCATCCAGCGTGCCGTAGGTCGGGTCGATGGCGGTGTAGTTTGCCACGTCATAACCGTTGTCCACCTGAGGCGAGATATAGAACGGGGTCAGCCAGATGGCGTCCACGCCGAGGGTTTTCAGGTAGTCGAGCCGCCGGGTGACACCGGCTAAATCGCCGGTGCCGCTGCCCGTGGTGTCCTGAAAGCTCTTTGGATAAATTTGATAGATAACCCCGTGTTGCCACCAGGGAGGCGTCGCTGTCATAACCTTACCTGCTTAAGTTGATAGAACCCGGAACCTGAGTTACACGACTAACAATGTGCCCTGACGGAATTTGCGACGGTAAAGCACCGTGGTCAGGACAATGGGGATGACAATAGCAATCAGCATCGCCAGGCTAAACACTTCCCAGTAACGCGGTTGAATCGACAGGATGCCCGGCAGCCCGCCAACCCCGATGCCGTTAGCCATCACGCCGCTCAGTCCACACAGCAACCCGGCAAGGCCGGAGCCTATCATGGCGCACAGCATCGGGAAGCGGTATTTCAGGTTGATCCCGTACATGGCGGGCTCGGTCACGCCGAGATAGGCGGAAATCGCTGCCGGGACCGAGATCTCCCGCTCATTGTGTTTACGGCTGGCGATAATAATGCCCACCACCGCAGACGCCTGGGCGATGTTGGACAGCGCAATCAGCGGCCAGACCGGCGTGCCGCCGAGGTTCTGGATCATCTGCATATCGATGGCGAGCGTGGTCTGATGCACCCCGGTGATCACCAGCGGCGCATACAGGAAGCCAAACAGCGCCGCGCCAATCGGGGCGAAGCTGCCGGTCATCAGATGGCTAACACCCCAGGCCACGCCGTCGCCGATCATGCGGCCAAGCGGGCCGATAAACGCGTGAGCCAGGAACACCGCCAGAATCAACGAACACACCGGCACGACAACCAAGTATAGATAATCGGGTACGATGCGTTTCAGCCGGGTTTCGATAAACCCAAGCGCCAGGCCTGCCAGCAGCGCCGGGATCACCTGGGCCTGATAGCCTACTTTGGCGATGGTAAACAGCCCGAAGTTCCACACTTCCGGCACCTGGGTGCCCAGCAAATAGGCATTCATCAACTGCGGAGAAACCAGGGTGACGCCAAGCACAATCCCGAGGATCGGCGTGCCGCCCATTTTGCGCACCGCCGACCAGCAGATCCCCACCGGCAGATAGAAGAAAATCGCCTCGCCGATCAGCCACAGGAAGTCATAGATGGCTTGCAGCGACGGATGCATTTGCGCCAGGGTCTGGCCGTTGCTCATCGGCACATCGCCGATCACATTGCGAAAGCCGAGGATCAAACCGCCGCTGATCAGCGCGGGCAGCAGTGGGAAGAAGATCTCCGCGAAGTGCGAGATCAACTGCTCGTGCCATTTCATATTGGCGCGCGCCGCTTGTTTGGCCTGCTCTTTATTCGCCGAGCTGTGGCCGCTGGTGGCGATCAGCGCCTGGTAGTAATCCCCGACGTTGGTGCCAATCACCACCTGAAACTGCCCGGCGTTAGTGAAACAGCCTTTGACCATCGGCAGGGTTTCAATGGCTTTCGGATCGGCTTTCGCCGGGTTATTCAGCACAAAGCGCAGACGAGTAATGCAGTGGGTTACGGTCGCGATATTCTCGCGTCCGCCCACCAGCTCGATCAGCCGATCAATTTCCTGTTGTTTAACTTTGCTCATCATGAAGCCTCATGGCGGAGAAAGAGGAAGCGGTAGAAGTGACGGCAAGGGTAAACATTCTTGCGTTCCGGGAAAATGGGAACGTTCCCGAAACGAAGCCGCGATCACACAAATCGTCGTTCTGACGGCTTAGATCAGCGAGGAGGGAATGACGATCTGCTGAGGATCGCTGCCTGACGTGATCTGGGCGATCAACTGCAATGCCGCCTGGCGTCCGGCTTCAGCGTAACCAGGATCGACGGTGATGATCTCCGGGTGCAGGAACGTTAACAGCGGCGTATTGCCGACGCTGGCAAGCTGGATAGGCTTCGGGTGATGCTGCTGTAAAAACTTACTGGCACCGATGGCCAGCGTATCCGTGGCGCACACCAGCGCGGTGGTGTCGTCGTGCAGCACGTCGGAGACGTGTTCATAGCCCTGTTTCATCGCCAGGCCCGGCAGCGCGGCGCGGGGCGTCAGGTTATGGGCCTCGCAAAACGCCAGATAAGAGTGATGGCGGCGCAGTCCGGTGGTGACATCGCTGTGCGGGACGCCGAGGTAGCTGATATGGCGATGGCCCTGCTGATACAAGCGCGCCATCAGGATCTGGATTGCGCCTTCATCGTCGTAACATACCGAGGTAAAACCCGCCGCATCTCGCGCCATCAGCACCAGCATCGATCGCCACGGGGCCAACAGGGACTCATCAATACCGGTAAATCCAAACAGGATCACGCCGTCGATATTGCGCTGGCGCAGAATGCGCAAATGCTCTTCCACCCGCGCCGGGGAGAACTGGCTTTCCATCATGATCGGGTCATAACCCTGCTCATACAGGCAGGGGAGCATGGTCTGGACAGCGAGGTTTTCAGACAGGGAATCCAGGCGGGTGACGATAATCGCCACCACTTTGTCGCTCTGGCCGCGCATGGCGCGCGCGGAACGGGAAGGGGAAAAACCCTGCTGGCGCATCACCGCCTCAACGCGCTCGCGGGTGCGCTCGCTGACGCCACTCTCATTATTGAGGACGCGCGATACAGTGGATTTGCCCACGCCGCTTAAGCGCGCAATGTCTTTAATGGTCAGCCGGTTTTGCATCCCTGTCGCCTGTTGTGTATCGAAAAAGTGGTTAAACGACCTTAATGCTAACCAACCGCGGAACAATGAGCAAAATCTGGTTTACGTTTGGTTTATGTCACTGGCGCTATAGTGACGCCGCTCAACATTCACCGTGCGGTTTTAACGCGCACGTATCTCTTGATTTTACCGGAGGCCCCATGGATCCCGATCCCACCCCGCTTCCTTTAACGGGAACGTTGTTCCGGTAAGCACGCCTTTTTAGTCGCTGCTTTACCGGATGTGTAAGGCAGTGGCGCAACGTCGTCCCTGCAAAAATTTGTGCCTGCCATTCTGGCAGCCCAGCAGCGCCTCAGGATTGAGGCGTAGAGGGACTTTTATGCTGTTTAAAAACTTCACCCGGCAGTTGCTCGCGCAGTTGAACCGTCATCTTCCCCGTCGTCTGGTACAGCGCGATCCGCTGCCGGAAGGCAACGTGTGGCGTCAGGAAACGCTGCCCGCCACGTTAACCGAACAGTGCCTGTCGGTATCGCGGATGGATGAGGCCGAACTATGGCGCGTCTTTTCCAGCCATCCGGAAGGACTCAGCCTCCGGGAAGTGGAGGATGCGCGTGAACAACACGGGCCGAACCAGATCCCGGCGCAGCGTCCTGCGCCCTGGTATCTGCATTTGTGGAACTGCTATCGCAATCCGTTCAATCTGCTGTTGACGGCGCTGGGCATTCTTTCTTACGCCACCGAAGACGATCTGTTCGGCGCGGGGATTATCGCGCTGATGGTGGGCATCTCGACGCTGCTGAACTTCGTTCAGGAAGCGCGCTCCACCAAAGCGGCGGACGCGCTAAAAGCGATGGTCAGCAATACCGCCACCGTGCTGCGGGTGGTGAATGACAAAGGCGAATGCCAGTGGATGGAATTGCCCATCGACCAACTGGTGCCGGGCGATATCGTCAAACTGGCGGCGGGAGATATGATCCCCGCCGATCTGCGGGTCATGAAAGCGCGCGATCTGTTTATCGCCCAGGCCTCGTTAACCGGTGAATCTTTACCGGTAGAAAAACAGGCCCAGACCCGCCACCCCGACCAGAAAAACCCACTTGAGTGCGACAACCTGTGCTTTATGGGCACGACCGTGGTCAGCGGCACCGCGCAGGCGATGGTGATTGCCACTGGTGGCGGCACCTGGTTTGGTCAACTGGCCGGGCGCGTGAATGAGCAGCAGAGCGAGCCGAACGCTTTCCAGCAGGGCATCAGCCGCGTCAGTATGCTGCTGATCCGCTTTATGCTGGTGATGGTGCCGGTGGTGCTGTTGATCAACGGCTTCACCAAAGGCGACTGGTGGGAAGCGGCGCTGTTTGCGCTGTCGGTGGCGGTGGGGTTAACCCCGGAAATGCTGCCGATGATCGTTACGTCTACCTTGGCGCGCGGCGCGGTTAAGCTGTCTAAGCAAAAAGTGATCGTCAAGCATCTGGACGCCATTCAGAACTTCGGCGCTATGGACATCCTGTGCACCGATAAAACCGGGACGCTCACCCAGGATAAAATTGCTTTAGAGAATCATACCGATGTGTTTGGCCGCGTCAGCCAGCGCGTACTGCGCAGCGCGTGGCTCAACAGCCATTATCAAACCGGGCTGAAAAACCTGCTGGATACCGCCGTGCTGGAAGGCGTGGATGCGCCGGAAGCGCTGGAGCTGTCGGCGCGCTGGCGCAAAGTAGATGAAATCCCGTTTGATTTCGAGCGCCGCCGTATGTCAGTGGTGGTCGCGGAAAACGAAGATACCCATCAGCTGATCTGCAAAGGCGCGCTACAGGAGATCCTTGATGTCTGTACGCTGGTGCGCCACGGCCAGGAGATCGCGCCGCTGTGCGACAGCATGCTGCAACGCATCCGTAAAGTGACCGACAACCTTAACCGTCAGGGCCTGCGCGTGGTGGCTGTTGCCAGCAAAGCGCTGCCTGCCAGAAGCGAAGACTACGGCCGGGTGGATGAATCGGATCTGATCCTTGAAGGCTACATTGCATTCCTCGATCCGCCGAAAGAGACCACCGCGCCGGCGTTAAAAGCGCTGAAAGAGAGCGGGATCACCGTCAAGATCCTGACCGGCGACAGCGAGCTGGTGGCGGCTAAAGTGTGCCACGAAGTGGGGCTCAATCCGGGCCGCCCGGTGGTGGGCAGCGAAATCGAACCGTTAAGCGACAAGGAGCTGGCGCAGCTTGCGTTGCGCACAACGCTGTTTGCCCGCCTGACGCCGCTGCATAAAGAACGCATCGTGCGCTTGCTGCGCGAGGAAGGGCACGTAGTGGGCTTTATGGGCGACGGCATCAACGACGCGCCTGCGCTGCGGGCGGCGGATATTGGCATCTCCGTGGACGGCGCGGTGGATATCGCCCGCGAAGCGGCGGACATCATTCTGCTGGAAAAGAGCCTGATGGTGCTGGAAGAGGGCGTTATTGAAGGGCGCCGCACCTTCGCCAATATGCTCAAGTACATCAAAATGACCGCCAGTTCGAACTTCGGTAACGTGTTCAGCGTACTTGTAGCGAGCGCTTTCCTGCCATTCCTGCCGATGCTGCCGATGCACTTACTGATCCAGAACCTGCTGTACGATGTGTCTCAGGTGGCGATCCCGTTCGATAACGTCGACGACGACCAGATCGAAAAACCGCAGCGCTGGAACCCAGCGGATATCGGACGCTTTATGATCTTCTTTGGGCCGATCAGTTCTATCTTCGACATCCTGACGTTCTGCGTTATGTGGTGGGTATTTAAGGCCAACGTGCCGGAAGCGCAAACCCTGTTCCAGTCCGGCTGGTTTGTGGTGGGCTTACTGTCCCAAACCTTAATCGTGCACATGATCCGTACCCGCCGGGTACCGTTTATCCAGAGCCGCGCCGCGTGGCCATTAATGGTGATGACGCTGATTATTATGGTAGTGGGTATTGTGCTGCCGTTCTCGTCGCTGGCGCCTTACCTGCAACTCCAGGCGCTGCCGCTGAGCTACTTCCCGTGGCTGGCAGGGATTTTGTTGGGGTATATGACGCTAACCCAAATGGTGAAAGGATTTTATGTGCGCCGGTATGGGTGGCAGTAATAACAAAAAAGCCAGTCGCAAGACTGGCTTTTTCATTTCAACGCGCTGAAAAATTAGCGACGAACCGCAATCGCTTCAATCTCAATCTTCACGTCTTTCGGCAGACGGGCCACTTCCACGCAGGAACGTGCCGGGAAGGTCGCGTTATGTTCGGTGAAGAACGCTTCATAGGTGGCGTTAACGGTGGCGAAATCATTCAGATCCTTCACGAAAACGGTGGTTTTCACAATATCGCCCACTTTAAGGCCAGCGGCTTCAACGATAGCTTTCACGTTTTCCAGAGACTGACGCGCTTGTGCAGAGACATCATCAGAAACCGTGCCGGTTTTTGGGTCCACCGGGATCTGACCGGAGGTGATGATCATACTGCCAAGATCTACGCCCTGAACATAAGGGCCGATAGCTGCGGGCGCATTTTCCGTCGCGATAGTGCGGGACATAGTTTCTCCTGAAATTGTCAGCGGTAAGAGGGCACAGTATACCCCGGCAACCCTCAAGGTACAGGTTTGTTATTGTCGGTCAGCGCGTTAGCCGTCCGCCAGCACCACATGGTGCGAGAACTCTTTCTCACAGTATTTACACTTCAGCGCGATATCGTCAGCGCGTTTTTTGACGCTAAAGCTGGACGCCACCGGCTCGGCGCGGCTGATGCAGTTACTGTTCGGGCAGACCAGCACTTTCTCAATCCGCCCAGGCAGGCTCGGACGGCTCTTACCCACCACTTCATAATTATCGATGCGGTTAACGGTAGCCTCAGGCGCGTACAGCGCCAGCTGGTTGACCTGCTCATCAGTCAGGAAGGTATTTTCGATTTTGATCAGATCTTTGCGGCCCATTTCGCCGGACGGCAGGTTCAGGCCGATGGTAATGCGCTGATCGGTCTCAGTCAGTTTGAACAGCGTAAGAAGCTTAAAGCCCACCTGCGCCGGGATATGGTCGATGACGGTGCCACGGCTGATGGCTTCTACCTGGAGTTTATTATCGTGAGTCATGTTCATCTCCTTCTTACAGCGCTAAATCGTGATTGAGAACCAGCGCCAGCAGAGCCTGGCGAGCGAAAATGCCGTTTCCGGCCTGCTGGAAATACCAGGCGTGCGGCGTTTTATCCACATCGGTGGTGATCTCATCAATACGCGGCAGCGGGTGCAGGACTTTCATATTGCTGCGGGCACCGTTGAGGTCGGCGGCGCGCAGGATAAATTGCGCTTTCACGTTGGCGTATTCCGACGGGTCGAGACGCTCTTTCTGCACGCGGGTCATATAAAGGATGTCTACTTCGCGCACCACGTCGTCGATAGCGTCGTGCAGGCTCCAGGCGATACCTTTTTCATCCAGCATATCGAGGATGTACTGCGGCATAGCCAGCGCTTCCGGGGCGATAAAGTAAAAGTGGTTGCCATTGAATTTCGCCAGCGCCTGGGCGAGAGAATGCACCGTGCGACCATATTTCAGATCGCCCACCATAGCGATGTTTAAGTTTTCCAGTCGTCCCTGGGTTTCCTGGATGGTAAACAGATCGAGCAGCGTCTGGGTTGGATGCTGGTTCGCGCCGTCACCCGCGTTCAACACCGGAATGCCGCCGGAAAACTCGGTGGCGAGGCGCGCCGCGCCTTCCTGCGGGTGGCGCATCACAATCGCATCCACGTAGGTGCTGATCACCGAAATGGTGTCAGCCAGCGTTTCACCTTTTTTGCCCAGCGACGTGTTGCTGCTGTCCGAAAAGCCAACCACCGACGCGCCCAGGCGGTGAATTGAGGTTTCGAACGAGAGACGGGTGCGGGTAGAGGCTTCAAAGAAGCAACTGGCGACCACTTTATGCTTCAACAGTTCAGGTTGCGGATTTGCTTTCAGGCGCGCGGCGGTTGCCAGCACCAGTTCCAGCTCTTCACGATCCAGATCGTTGATGGAAATAATATGTTTTTGATAGAGCGGGTTAGCCATGTCTCTCTCCTTTTTTCGAACGGCGGGCAAACGCCGGGCAAAAAAAAACCCCTCATTGAGGGGTTTTTTCATTGGATAACGGAAAGAAAAACGGGACTGCGACGCCTGCGTTAAGGCGTTGTGTCAGGACATATTGTCGAACTCGCAGAACCATGCTTCCTCCCGGCAAATTGTCCCGGATTATACTCAGCCGCGATCGCATAGCAAGCGGAGAATGCACATTTTTACATTGGGAAGCGGTTGCGCTGCATAATAACGCGAAAATAATGAATAAAAAATCTGGTGGTGCGGCATGAAAGTTAACTGAAATTGCCGGATCGCCCAAAAAGAAACAGCAAAAATTGCAAGATAATGCGCCAATAAATATGCGCTAAAGCAGATTTTTGCCACAAAGCGGTGGTAGCCTGAAGCGATTCCTCGTATAACTCATAAAAATGAAACATTGTTTTATATAAGGAGCTTCCCGTGATTATTGGCAACATCCACCATCTTCAGTCCTGGCTGCCTGCTGAACTGCGTCAGGCAATTGAGCATGTCAAACAGCACGTCACCCCGGAAACCCCGCTGGGTAAACACGACATCGACGGCAACAACCTGTTCTTCCTGGTCTCCGAAGATGAAACCCAGCCGCTGGCGGAGCGCCGTGCGGAGTATCACGCGCGCTATCTGGATATCCAGATTGTGATGCGCGGCGTAGAAGGCATGACCTTCAGCTGCCTGCCTGCGGGCGAGCCGGATACCGACTGGCTGGCGGATAAAGACATCGCGTTCCTGCCGGAAGGCGGCCAGGAAAAAACCGTGGTGATGCAGGAAGGGGATTTTGTGGTGTTCTATCCGGGCGAAGTGCACAAACCGCTGTGCGCCGTGGGCGAAAATGCCAAAGTGCGTAAAGTGGTGGTAAAAATGCTGGTTGCGTAATCCGCCCAGAAAAGAACAGCGGCCCGTATTCGGGCCGTTGTATTTATTGGGCTAAGGTCGCCACCATCACCGCTTTGATGGTGTGCATGCGGTTTTCTGCCTGGTCAAACACAATGCTGTTCGGCGATTCAAACACCTCGTTGGTCACTTCCATGCCGCCGTGCATCCCGTATTGCTCCGCCATCTGCTTGCCGACAACGGTTTCATCGTCGTGAAACGCCGGTAAACAGTGCAGAAATTTGGTCTGGGGATTGCCGGTGAGCGCCATCATCTGGCTGTTGACCTGATAATCACGCAGCAGCGCGATGCGCTCGGCCCACTTCTCTTTGGCTTCGCCCATAGATACCCACACGTCGGTGTAGATAAAATCCGCGCCTTTCACGCCCGCGGCGATCTCTTCGGTGAGGGTGATTTTGCCACCGGTTTGCGCCGCCATCGCTTTGCACTCTTCTACCAGCGCCGCTTCCGGCCAGCAGGCTTTCGGAGCCACCAGGCGCAGATCCAGCCCGGTTAGCGCAGCGGCTTCCAGCATCGAATTACCCATGTTGTTACGCGCATCGCCTGCATAGACCAGCGTCATCTCATTAAAGGCTTTGCCCGGCAGGTGCTCGCGCATGGTCAACAAATCTGCCAGCAGTTGCGTCGGGTGGAATTCATTGGTCAGGCCGTTCCACACCGGCACGCCGGCATACTGCGCCAGCGTTTCCACCACTTCCTGGCCGTGGCCGCGATACTGAATGCCGTCATACATCCGGCCCAGTACCCTGGCGGTGTCTTTAATTGATTCTTTATGCCCAATCTGACTGCCGCTTGGGCCGAGATAGGTGACGCGAGCGCCCTGGTCGTAAGCGGCAACTTCGAAAGAGCATCGTGTACGGGTTGAGTCTTTTTCGAAGATGAGCGCGATGTTTTTACCAGTAAGCTTTTGAACTTCTTGACCATTCTTTTTATCGCTTTTCAGCGTTGCGGCAAGATCGAGCAATGCGTTTATCTGTGCAGGGGTAAAATCTAATAATTTCAGAAAATGTTTTTGATAGAAAGCCGACATAGTTCCCTCACCTGGCTGATGCCACTTATTGAATTAAAATTCAATTTATATGTATGAATATGCATTTGCAACCCCGAAAAATAAAACTTTTACCGGAAAGGTGGAGGCAATCACTGGGGTATGTGAAAATAGTCACTATCGGCCAACACATTGAGGAACGAGCCATGGCAAACCCGGAACTACTGGAAGAACAACGCGAAGAAACGCGTCTTATCATTGAAGAGTTGCTTGAGGACGGCAGCGATCCGGATGCGCTGTACACCATCGAACATCACCTCTCGGCAGATGATTTTGAAACGCTCGAAAAAGCCGCGGTTGAAGCTTTCAAAATGGGTTACGAAGTCACCGACCCGGAAGAGCTGGAACTGGACGAAGGCGAAACCGTGATTTGCTGCGATGTGCTGAGCGAATGCGCGCTCAACGCCGAGCTGATTGACGCGCAGGTGGCGCAACTGCTCGACCTGGCTGAAAAGTTTGATGTGGAGTACGACGGTTGGGGCACCTACTTCGAAGATCCGAACGGTGAAGAGGGTGAAGACGGCGACGATGACGAATACATGGATGACGACGACGACGGCGTCCGTCACTAATCTCGCGCGGCGGCAGCGTCTGGCTGCCGCCCTGAAGGACAGCGAATGAACACCTCTGCATTACTCGAACCAGTACACCAATTCCTCCTCTGCGCCACCCCGGATGCCTGGCTCCAGAAAGCCAGACTGCCGGAACACCTTCCTCTGTTGTTAACTGACCATATGATTTGCGAACTCAAAGCCGCGCAAACCGCGATGCTGCTGATCCGTAAATACGTAGCGGATAAATCCGGCTCCGACATGCTGCTCGAATGGCTCAGGCCCTACGAAACTTTCGCGTTTTATAACGGCCCGGAAGTAGATTTTGTGGCATTGCAAAAGCGCGTTAGTAAAAGTGAGATGCCGAAAACCGACGATCCTTGGGGCCAGGTGCTAATCGACAGCATGGTACTGTTGATTAAAGAGGAACTGCATCATTTCTGGCAGGTGCGGGAAGTGATGACTGCGCGAGATATCCCGTATGTGAAAATCACCGCCAGCCGTTATGCCAAAGGTCTGCTGCGTGCGATCCGCACTCACGAGCCTGCGATGCTGATTGATAAGCTGATTTGCGGGGCGTATATCGAAGCGCGCTCCTGCGAACGTTTCGCCACGCTGGCACCGTATCTCGACGATGAATTACAGAAATTCTATCTCTCCCTGCTGCGTTCTGAAGCGCGCCATTATCAGGACTATTTGTCCCTGGCGCAGCAAATTTCACCGGACGATATCGCGCCGCGCGTGCGCTATTTGGGCGAGGTGGAGGCTGAACTGATCCAGTCACCCGATCCCGAATTTCGTTTCCACAGCGGCGTTCCGGTTTAACTCTCCTAAAATTGGCAGGGTCAGGGTCTGAGTGGGTGACAAATCAGCTCAGCCTGGTACAAAGAAGCCTTTGCACTTGGAAGGGAAAATTATGAACTGGACACACGTCATTCTTGCGGGCTATATCGGCGCGGTTATCGCCATTGTGGTCGGCGTATTTCGTAAAAAAGGCTGGATTGGTAAAACCAGCGCCGTGATTATCGCGCTGCTCGCCATCGTGGTGTGGAACATTATCGATGTGAAATACCTGATCCCCCGCGATAACGTCGCGCAGCAGATGACGGAAGGCGAGAAGTTTGATGCCGCGATGGAGCGGCTGCCACTATACCAACTCCTCCGCGAGCAGGAGCCGGAAACCTGGAGCCGTATACGCGAGCAGGCGCTGGCGATGCAGAAAGCGGGCGAGTCGGAGCAGAACGTGATCGACGCTATTCAGCCGCAAATCCTGGCCATACAGATGGCGCGCCTGCAAACCGCGCCCGATGCCAACGTGGTGGCGTTTATGCAGGCAAATATGCAGCAAACTGCCCTGATCCAAAAGCAGAGCGACGATGCCTGTTTCCGCTTCCTGTTCCCGGCGGTAAAAGGGGGCGTCAATGCCGCCAGAATGCTGCCGGCTGACGTCACCCAGCATCGTCTGGATGTGGATGCCGACATGATGCGCGCCGCCTACGGCCCCAATAAACACCAGGTCACGCCGCAGGAACGCCAGCAGGCGATGCAAGATGTTCAGCCTATTGTCCAGAAACTGGTCCAGCAGTACGGCCAGGATATTACGTTAATGAACGAGCCGCAGAAAGCGGCAGGGAAAGAGGACGTGGTGTGCAACATCACCCAGGATCTGTGGCGCAACGTGCTGCAACTGCCGGTGAATAAGGCGGCGGGGATTATCCGCTATTCGGTCAGCGCCGATTAAAAAATGCTCCGCCAGTAAGGATGCCGACGTACTTATTGTGGAAGAGGCGCTGTCGCCGCCTGATGAACAGGTGGCGACATTAATAATATTATTCAAAGCGCGCGGGGAAGACTGAGGTCAGAGGCTTTTCAGCATCCGTACTTCGCAATCCACATGGCCGGTACAGCCGAGCGGCTCGCTGATGTGGGAAAAACCCAGATGCTCATACAGCGCAATGGCCTCTTTCAGGAAAGCGGTGGTTTCCAGATAGCAGCGAGTAAAGCCCTGCTGTTTCGCGAAACCCATCGCCATCATCGCCAGCTTCTTGGCCTGGCCCTGGCCGCGCGCTTCGGGCAAAAAGTACATCTTTTGCAGCTCGCAAATATCCGGCTCGCTGCATGACAGCGGCGCAACGCCGCCGCCGCCCACGACTTTTCCATCTCGTTCTACGACCCAGTAGGCGTGCCCCGGCTGGCTGTAAAGTTCGTACAGGCTGTCCAGATTCGGATCGGCCACGGTGTAGCCTTTATCGGCGGTAAGGCCGTATTCGGCGGAAACGGTACGGATGACGCTCGCAAGAGCGGGATTATCGTGAGGGGCGATCGGGCGTAACGAGAGGTCAACCCGGGTAGCTATGGTCATGACAGCGCTCAGAAAAATTAACAAAACGTATCGCCTTTAATACCACTGTTAATTTCTATTCGCAAGATTCTGAAAAAAATGTTTCTGAGCCGGTCATGCATTTAACTTACTCAATGGCTGTGCTGCAATAGTAAATGGAAACGCAAATTGATTTTTTTATGGCTAAGGGACTGTAGCGAAATGGATCTGGAAAAAAATGCCGACAGGCGACACGCTTTTGTTTTTCATGGCAAAGGGATTGAGTATTTTGGTATCTGGATAGTTAACATCTTCTTGACGATAATTACGCTTGGGGTTTACCTTCCCTGGGCGGTGGTGAAAACCAGGAAATATATCTATTCGAAAACGGAGTTGTCAGGTGCCTTTTTTAGCTATCATGCAAAGGGCAGCGCGATTTTTGTTAGTTGGCTACTCTTTTTTATCTTATACGTTATATTTGTTGTGGTGTTAGTAAATCAAAAAGTCGTTGCCGCCAGTATCATGTTGCTTCTTTTTGTGCTGTTTATTCCCTGTGGTATTGTGCTGAGTTTGCGCTATCAGGCGTTAATGACCAGGTTAAATGGCATCCGCTTTTCTTTTCATTGCTCTGCGCTACGTGCATGGTGGGTAATGATGGGTTGCCCGCTGTTACTGATGGTTGCTTGCGCTTTCATTTTATTTGGATTTATAAAAGCAATACCTTCACCCGATAGTCTCAACGGATTGATCGTAAATGCTGTTATACTGGCGCTGATGGCGTTTATTTTACTTGGCATTGTCAATGGAATATCTATGGCGATGTGGATGAGAATGTTCGCAGGCTCATCTTCATTCGGTAACTTACGGTTTTCTGCATTCATTAACACTAAACAGTGCATAAAGATAAGTATGTTATCTTATTTGATGCTATTACCTTTTATTGGGGTGCTAATAAAGATTAATGCACCTATATTTTCAGAGGTTTCACTTTCAATGATGTCTGGATTAAGCCAGTCGGAAATCGAAGCGAAAATTTTTGCAAACCATATTGGCGCTATCGTCACAAGCTATTTAATTTATATTCTGGCCATTCTGGTGTGCGTTGGGTATTTATTTACTGCCTGCCGCAATTATTTTTGGTCAGCATTAGTGTTAGGCAATAACATTCGTTTCTCATCAACGTTAAACTTTTCTCACATGGTATGGCTACTGTTAAGCAACTTTGCGTTAGTTGCTGTGACATGTGGGCTGGCTTATCCCTGGGCTAAAGTACGTTTATTACGATATATGGCTTCCCATAGTGAAGTTATTGGATCTCTTGATGACATTCAGGATTCAGACGAGGTAATGAAGTTGGGGTTCATGACGGTGCTGTCACGCGGGCTGATAGTCACTATTCCTTTTACTTAATCTTTGGAATGAAGTTCCTGAGTCGATATCAATAAAAAAGCCGGGTTAACAAACCCGGCTTTTTCGTTCAACCTAAACGCTTACAGCGCGGCAATCACACCCTGCTGCTCAATCAGCGTGGCTTTAGCATCATGGAACGCTTGCAGACGCTCGCGCTCTTTCGCCACTACGGCTTCCGGCGCGCGGGCCACAAAGCCTTCGTTACCCAACTTGCTTTCGATCTTGCCGATTTCGATCTCAACTTTTTCCACTTCTTTAGCCAGACGCGCCAGCTCAGCGGATTTATCGATAAGACCGGCCATCGGGATCAGCAATTCAGCGCCGTCGATGATTTTGGTCACCGAGACCGGGCCTTTGTCGCCTTCGTCAAGCAACGTGATGCTTTGCAGACGCGCCAGGTTCAGCAGGAAGCTGCGGTTATCATTCACGCGGCGCTGAGCGTCAACACTGGCGCCACGCAACAGCACTTCCAGCGGTTTGCCCGGCGCGATGTTCATTTCAGCGCGAATATTACGTACCGCTACAATCGCCTGCTTCAGCCATTCGGTATCGGTACGCGCCGCTTCGTCATCCAGCGCGACATCATACGCCGGGAACGGTTGCAGCATGATGGTGTCGGCGTCGATGCCTTTCAGCACTTTCACACGTTGCCAGATGGTTTCGGTGATAAACGGAATAATCGGGTGCGCCAGGCGTAGCAGACCTTCCAGCACGTTAACCAGCGTATTGCGGGTGCCGCGCAGTTCCGCTTCAGAGCCGCCGTTCATCACTGGCTTGGTGAGTTCCAGATACCAGTCGCAGAACTGGTTCCAGGTGAACTCATACAGGATGCCCGCCGCGATATCGAAACGGTAGCTGTCCAGCGCCTCACGGTAAGCCTTCACGGTGCGGTTGAACTCCGCCAGGATCCAGCGATCCGCCAGAGAAAGCACTTTCTCGCCGCCGTTGAAGCCGCAATCCTGATCTTCGGTGTTCATCAGCACAAAGCGGCTGGCGTTCCACAGCTTGTTACAGAAGTTACGATAGCCTTCAAGGCGCTTCATATCCCAGTTGATATCGCGGCCGGTAGAAGCCAGCGCCGCCAGGGTGAAGCGCAGGGCGTCGGTCCCGTGCGGCTCAATGCCGTTCGGGAACTGTTTCTCGGTACGCTTGCGGATTTTCTCGGCCAACTGCGGTTGCATCATGTTGCCGGTGCGTTTTTCCAGCAGCTCTTCCAGGGAGATACCGTCTACCATATCCAGCGGGTCGATCACGTTGCCTTTGGATTTGGACATCTTCTGGCCTTCGTCATCGCGGATCAGGCCAGTCATATAGACGGTGTGGAACGGCACCTGCGGCTTGCCGTTTTCATCTTTGATGAAATGCATGGTCATCATGATCATGCGGGCAATCCAGAAGAAGATGATGTCGAAGCCGGACACCATCACGCTGGTCGGGTGGAACTGACGCAGCGCGTCAGTATTTTCCGGCCAGCCGAGGGTAGAGAACGTCCACAGCGCGGAGGAGAACCAGGTGTCGAGTACGTCTTCGTCCTGGCGAAGCGCAACGTCCGCGCCCAGGTTATTTTCCTGGCGCACGTCGTCTTCGCTGCGGCCAACGTACACGTTGCCCTGGTCGTCATACCACGCCGGAATACGGTGGCCCCACCACAGTTGGCGGGAGATACACCAGTCCTGAATGTCGCGCATCCAGGAGAAATACATGTTTTCGTACTGCTTCGGCACAAACTGGATATCATCGTTTTCCACCGCTTCCACAGCCGGTTTCGCCAGCACGTCCGCGCGCACGTACCACTGGTCGGTCAGCATCGGTTCGATAACCACGCCGCCACGGTCGCCGTAAGGTACGGTCAGATCGTGCGGTTTGATCTCTTCCAGCAGGCCGAGTTCATCAACGGCGGCCACAACGGCTTTACGCGCGGCAAAGCGTTCCATCTTCTGGAATTGTGCCGGGATCTCGCTGGCGTAAACGTCGGATTCGTTGCCTTTGGTGTCGTACACTTCCGCACTTTCACGGATGTCGCCGTCAAAGGTCAGAATGTTGATCATCGGCAGGGCGTGACGACGGCCCACTTCGTAGTCGTTGAAGTCGTGCGCCGGGGTGATTTTCACGCAGCCGGTGCCTTTCTCCATATCGGCGTGCTCATCGCCCACCACCGGGATACGGCGGTTAACCAGCGGCAGCACCACGAATTTGCCGATCAAATCTTTGTAACGCGGATCTTCCGGGTTAACGGCCACGCCGGTATCACCCAGCAGGGTTTCTGGACGGGTCGTGGCGACCACCAGGTAATCTTTACCGTCAGCAGTTTTCGCGCCATCGGCCAGCGGATAGCGGATATGCCACATCGAGCCTTTGGACTCGCGGTTTTCCACTTCCAGGTCGGAGATCGCGGTGCGCAGTTTCGGGTCCCAGTTTACCAGGCGCTTGCCACGGTAAATCAGGTCTTCTTTATACAGGCGCACGAAGACTTCTTTTACCGCGTTGGACAGGCCTTCATCCATGGTGAAACGCTCGCGCTCCCAGTCCACGGAGTTGCCCAGACGTCGCATCTGGCGGGTAATGGTGCCGCCGGATTCCGCTTTCCACTGCCAGATTTTGTCGATGAACGCATCGCGGCCATAGTCGTGACGGGTTTTGCCCTCTTCGGCGGCAATTTTGCGCTCCACCACCATCTGGGTGGCGATACCGGCGTGGTCGGTGCCCGCCTGCCACAGGGTGTTTTTGCCCTGCATGCGCTGATAGCGGATCATGGTGTCCATGATGGTTTGCTGGAAGGCGTGACCCATATGCAAACTGCCGGTGACGTTCGGCGGCGGGATCATGATGCAGAAGCTTTCCTGGCTTTCATCGCCATTGGGTTTAAAGTAGCCCTGCTGTTCCCAGTGCTCGTATAGCGGCTGTTCGATATCTTGCGGGTTATATGTCTTTTCCATTTCTGCTATGTCTTTGCGGCGCCGTAGGTGGCCGTGGTCAAGTGGAAACCAGCCACGCGATAGGCTTTATAGCGTTCGCGAGCCAGTTGTTTCTGAGTTTCTTCGTAAGGGACGAAGTCTACCACTTCCGGGAAAGCGGTGGCAAAATCTGCAAACCCCGGCAGCAGGCTTATCAGCACATCGCGCGCGCTGCTGCCGCGCTTTTGCGGCCAGGCGAGCTCAACCGGTGCCCCGGCGCGCGGCCCTTCACCCGCCAGATTGTGCGGCACAAAACTGTCTGGATCGCGCGCCCAGAGCGCCTCATCAAGGCGTATCGCCTGGGCTTCATTTTCACAGGCAATCAGTACACGTTTACCCGCCCGCCAGCGTTCTGCGGCAATCTCACACACCAGTTGCTCGACGGCGCTGAGGCCGTCCTGATGGGTATCGTTGTCCAGCAGATAGAAGGTTGCACTCTTCATAATATGGGGCTTCTTGTGATGACGTTAAACGCACAGCCCAGTGAGAACCGGGCTGTGATAGGACGATAACTCTTCGCCGTTACTCTTCGCCGGTAAACCCGGCGCGGTTCAACAGGAACTGCGCCAGCATCGCAACCGGACGCCCGGTTGCGCCTTTGGCTTTACCGGAACGCCAGGCGGTGCCGGCGATATCCAGGTGCGCCCAGTTATATTTGCGGGTAAAGCGCGACAGGAAGCAGCCGGCAGTGATCGCACCGCCAGGACGGCCGCCGATGTTGGCCATATCTGCAAAGTTGGAGTCGAGCTGCTCGTAATACTCATCGCTGAGCGGTAAACGCCATGCGCGGTCGCCCGCCTGCTCGGAAGCGCCGATCAGCTCGTGAGCCAGCGGATTGTGGTTCGACATCAGCCCGGTAATGTGATGGCCCAGCGCAATCACGCAGGCACCGGTCAGGGTCGCCACGTCAATCACCACTTCCGGCTCGAAGCGCTCAACGTAGGTCAACACGTCGCACAGCACCAGGCGGCCTTCCGCGTCGGTGTTCAGCACTTCGACGGTTTGCCCGGACATGGTGGTCAGCACATCTCCCGGACGATAAGCGCGCCCGCCCGGCATGTTTTCACAGCCTGCCAGCACGCCAATTACGTTCAGCGGCAGTTGAAGCTCCGCCACCATGCGCATCACGCCGTAAACCGCCGCCGCGCCGCACATGTCGTATTTCATCTCATCCATGCCTTCGGATGGCTTGATAGAAATACCGCCGGAGTCAAACGTCAGGCCTTTGCCCACCAGCACGATAGGGCGGGCATCCGGCGAGGTGCTGCCTTTATATTCCATCACCGACATCAGGGATTCGTTTTGCGAACCCGCACCCACCGCCAGGTAGGAGTGCATGCCGAGATCTTTCATTTGCTGCTCGCCAATCACGCGGGTCACCACGTTTTTGCTGAAGGAGTCGGCCAACTGGCGCGCCTGAGACGCAAGATACGCGGCGTTGCAAATGTTTGGCGGCATATTGCCTAAATCTTTCGCGGCCTTGATACCGGAGGCAATCGCCAGTCCGTGCTGGATAGCGCGTTCGCCGCTGGTCAGTTCGCGGCGCGTCGGCACGTTGAACACCATTTTACGCAGCGGGCGGCGTGGTTCGCTTTTATTGGTTTTGAGTTGATCGAAGCAGTAAAGCGACTCTTTCGCGGTTTCCACCGCCTGGCGCACTTTCCAGTAAGTATTGCGGCCTTTAACGTGCAGCTCGGTCAAAAAGCATACGGCTTCCATCGAACCGGTATCATTAAGGGTATTGATGGTTTTCTGGATCACCTGTTTGTACTGGCGCTCATCCAGCTCGCGCTCTTTACCGCAGCCAATCAGCAAAATACGTTCAGAGAGCACGTTCGGAACGTGATGAAGCAGAAGGGTTTGACCGGGCTTGCCTTCCAGTTCTCCGCGACGCAGCAGTGCGCTAATGTAGCCATCGCTGATTTTATCCAGCTGTTCGGCTATCGGGGAGAGGCGGCGCGGCTCGAAAACACCGACGACAATGCAGGCACTCCGCTGCTTTTCGGGGCTACCGCTTTTTACACTGAACTCCATGCACTACGCTCCTGAATCTTAAAGACAACAACGGCGGCTACGGATAGAATTGAACGCTTTCGTAACGCTTTGCTCCGCTGTTGCGATGACTTTCGTGTTAATCTTAACGAATGTTGTTACGGTTTCGGCGCGTCAACATCTTAAGTACTTACCGCTGAGTTTACATATCTTAGCGATCTTTTCGACGACTCAAGAGAATAAATGACGTTTAAGCCATGAAACAAGCGATTTTCCTGCAAAAAGACTCGTATTCACAGGCGTATTTAATGTGATAATCATAAGATATCTGGTCCGGGAGACGCTCAAAAGCCAACTGGCGATACTGTTCATCCTGCTGCTGATCTTCTTTTGCCAGAAGCTCGTCAGGATTTTGGGTGCGGCAGTCGACGGCGAGATCCCGACAAATCTGGTCCTTTCCTTATTAGGTTTAGGCGTGCCTGCTATGGCGCAACTGATCCTTCCGTTAAGCCTGTTCCTCGCGCTGCTTATGACGCTGGGCAAACTGTATACCGAGAGTGAAATCACGGTGATGCACGCCTGCGGCCTGAGTAAAGCGGTGCTGGTAAAAGCTGCGATGATCCTGGCGCTGTTGACCGGGATTGTGGCCACGGTCAACGTCATGTGGGCCAGCCCCTGGTCGTCACGCCATCAGGATGAAGTGCTGGCGGAGGCGAAAGCCAACCCTGGAATGGCGGCGCTGGCGCAGGGCCAGTTCCAGCAGGCCACCGATGGCAACGCCGTACTGTTTATTGAAAGCGTTGATGGCAGCAAGTTTAACGATGTGTTCCTGGCGCAACTGCGGCCTAAGGGCAATGCGCGTCCCTCTGTGGTTGTTGCCGATTCCGGTGCGCTGTCACAGCGTAAAGACGGCGCACAGGTTGTAACCCTGAACCAGGGAACGCGCTTTGAAGGCACCGCGTTGCTGCGTGATTTCCGCATTACGGATTTCAAAGATTACAAGGCCGTCATTGGCCACCAGGCGGTAGCGCTCGATCCTGAAGACTCAGAGCAGATGGACATGCGTACGCTCTGGGAATCGGATAAACAACAGGCGCGCGCGGAGTTCCACTGGCGTCTGACGCTGGTTGTCGCCGTGATCGTGATGGCGTTGATGGTGGTGCCGTTGAGCGTTGTGAACCCGCGCCAGGGGCGCGTGTTGTCAATGCTGCCCGCGATGCTGCTTTATCTGATTTTCTTCTTGCTGCAAACATCGCTGCGCTCTAACGGCGCAAAAGGCAAGCTCGACCCGATGATTTGGATGTGGGCGGTGAACCTGGCGTACCTGGCGTTAGCGATTGGCCTGAACCTGTGGGATACGGTGCCGATGCGTAAACTGCGTAGCCGTTTTTCGCGCCGAGGAGTGGTGAATGCCGGGATTTAGCGTACTTGACCGATACATCGGCAAAACGATTTTCAACACCATCATGATGACGCTGTTCATGCTGGTGTCGCTGTCTGGCGTTATCAAGTTTGTCGATCAGTTGAAAAAAACCGGCGAAGGCAGTTATTCCGCTGTCGGCGCAGGGATGTATACCCTGCTGAGCATACCGAAGGATACGCAGATTTTCTTCCCGATGGCGGCGCTGCTTGGCGCACTGCTGGGGCTTGGCATGCTGGCCCAGCGTAGCGAGCTGGTGGTGATGCAGGCGTCCGGCTTTACCCGTATGCAGGTCGCGCTGTCGGTGATGAAAACGGCGATCCCCCTGGTACTGCTGACCATGGCGATTGGCGAATGGGTTGCGCCGCAGGGTGAACAGATGGCACGTAACTACCGTGCGCAGATGATGTACGGCGGTTCGTTGCTCTCCACTCAGCAAGGCCTGTGGGCGAAAGACGGTAATAATTTTGTCTATATCGAGCGCGTGAAAGGCGATAACGAGCTGGGTGGTATCAGCATCTATTCGTTCAACGATCAGCGCCGTTTACAGACGGTTCGTTACGCCGCCACGGCGACGTTTAACCCGGAAACGCGTGTCTGGCAGCTGTCGCAGGTAGATGAATCCAATCTGACCAACGATAAGCAAATCACCGGTACGCAGACCGTGACCGGCACCTGGAAAACCAACCTCACGCCGGACAAACTGGGCGTGGTGGCGCTGGACCCGGATGCGCTGTCTATTACTGGGTTGCGCGACTATGTACGCTATCTGAAGTCCAGCGGTCAGGATGCCAGCCGTTATCAGCTCAATATGTGGAGTAAAATCTTCCAGCCGCTTTCCGTGGCGGTGATGATGCTAATGGCGCTGTCATTTATCTTTGGCCCGCTGCGTAGCGTACCGATGGGCGTACGGGTGGTGACCGGGATAAGCTTCGGCTTCCTGTTCTACGTGCTCGACCAGATATTCGGCCCGCTGAGCCTGGTCTATAACATTCCGCCGATTATGGGCGCGCTGTTGCCAAGCGCCAGCTTCTTCCTGATAAGCCTGTGGTTGCTGGTCCGTAAGTCATAAATTGAGGGGTGCAAATTTGCACCCCTTTGTTTTATTGCTTGTGCCAGCCGATTGTTAACGCCGCCTTCCGCCCAGAATACTTCCCAGCATCCCGCGTACAATCTGATTGGTTACCTGACGCACCGCGCTTTTCGCCATGGTCTGCACCATGCCGTCACGCTTGCCGCCTCGCGGACCGGTGCTGCCGAACAGAATGTCTTTTAACCCGCCGATAAGGCCGCCATCTTCTGTGACCTGCGTGCCTTTAGCAGGCGGCGCGTTACCCTGTTCCGGCGCATCCGCCACGCGGTTTTGCAGCATTTCATAAGCGGATTCGCGGTCAACCGCATCTTCATATTTGCCATACAGCGAAGAGTGATTGAGCAGCCCGTTGCGCTCATCATCGTTTACTGACCCCATCCGCGAGCAGGGGGCAATCACCATGGCGCGCTCCACCATGCCTGGGCTGCCTTTGGCATCGAGAAATGAAATTAACGCTTCGCCCGTGCCCAGCGCCTGGATCGCTTCTTCAGTATCAAAAGCCGGATTGGCGCGCATGGTTTGCGCCGCCGCTTTGACGGCTTTCTGATCTTTAGGGGTAAACGCGCGCAGCGCATGCTGAACCCGGTTGCCCAACTGGCCTAAAACCATATCCGGGACATCCGAAGGGTTTTGGGACACAAACCATACGCCCACGCCTTTCGAGCGGATCAGACGGATCACCTGTTCAATTTTGTCCAGCAGCACCTGCGGAGCGTCGTTAAACAACAGATGCGCCTCGTCGAAGAAAAACACCAGCTTAGGCTTATCCAAATCGCCCGCTTCCGGCAGCTGCTCATACAGTTCGGAGAGCATCCACAGCAGGCTGGCGGCGTAAAGTTTCGGCATCTGATACAGCTTCTCCGCCGACAGGATATTCACGATGCCTTTGCCGTTGGCATCAGTGCGCATCCAGTCTTTGATATCCAGCATTGGCTCACCGAAAAACTCATTGGCCCCTTGCTGCTCAAGCGTGAGCAACCCACGCTGGATAGCACCCACCGATGCGCTGCTAATGTTGCCGTACTGGTTCTGGAACGATTTCGCGTTATCGCCGACGTACTGGGTGATGGCGCGTAGATCTTTAAAATCAAGCAGCAACAACCCTTGCTCATCCGCAATGCGGAAAATGATGTTCAATACCCCGGACTGCACTTCGTTCAGGTTCAACAAACGGGCAAGCAGTAGCGGCCCCATGTCCGACACCGTAGCCCGTACCGGATGGCCTTTTTCACCGAAAATATCCCACAGCGTGACCGGGTTCCCGTGCGGCTGCCAGTCGGTGACGCCTATGCCATTCAGGCGTGCCAGCAGTTTTTCCGATGCCGCACCCTCTTGCGCAATCCCGGTTAAATCGCCTTTCACATCCGCCATAAAAACCGGCACGCCGATATCAGACAACGATTCCGCCAGCTTTTGCAGCGTGACGGTTTTACCGGTTCCCGTCGCCCCGGTAATCAACCCGTGTCGGTTAGCCATTTGCGGTAACAGGTTCAGCGTAACGTCCGGCGTTCTGGCGATAAGCAGCGGTGCGGTCATGGTGAATTTCCTTATGATGGTTTCGCTTAAATCATAGGTAATTCACGACGAAAGAACATCGGTAAAATGCTGACTTTGCGGCATATCCCGCATCACCGACTATGCTTTGCATACGGTTTACTTATTTTTTGGAAAACATGTCCAGATTCTTTTTTAACGAACGCAAACAGCTGGTCAACGATGCGATTGAGGGTGTTATTCTCTCCGCTCAGCACCGTAACCTGACGCGTCTTGATATCGACCCGGCAATCCGCGTCGTGGTGCGTAGCGACTGGGATAAAAGCAAAGTGGCGGTGATATCCGGCGGCGGCGCAGGCCATGAGCCGGCGCATGTCGGGTTTGTCGGCAAAGGGATGCTAACCGCAGCGGTGTGCGGCGACCTGTTCGCCTCGCCGAGCGTGGATGCGGTACTCAACGCGATTGTCGCCGTGACCGGCGACCGCGGCTGCCTGCTGATCGTCAAAAACTACACCGGCGACCGGCTCAACTTTGGCCTGGCGGCGGAGAAAGCCAAACGCCACGGCCTGAAAGTCGAGATGGTGACTGTGGCAGACGATATTGCATTGCCGGATAACAAACAGCCGCGTGGCATTGCGGGCACGGCGCTGGTGCACAAAATCGCTGGATTCGCGGCGGAGCAGGGAAGGTCCCTCAGCGAAGTGCGTGACCTGGCCCAGACCGCCAGCCAGCGCGTCTGGAGCCTGGGTGTGGCGATGCAGACCTGCAACCTACCGGGCAGTGAAGAAGAGAACCGCATCCAGCCGGGTAAAATCGAATTGGGGCTGGGCATTCATGGCGAGCCGGGTGCCAGCATCGTCGAGACGCATAACAGCCAGGAGATTGTGGCGCAGCTGGTGGACGCGCTCCAACAAAAAACCGGGCCGGATGCCCGGCTGGCGGTGATGATCAACAACCTGGGCGGCGTATCGGCGCTTGAGATGGCGCTGTTAACTAAAGAACTGGCGCACTCGAGGTTGAGTGAGCAGATTGATTACCTGATTGGCCCGGCGGCGCTGGTGAGCGCGCTGGATATGAAAGGCTTCTCGCTCTCGGCCATCGCGCTGGATGAGGCCTTTGAGAAGGCATTAAAGGCCAGCGTTGAGACGGCGGGCTGGCAGCCGCCTGTGCCGTTCCGCACGGTGAAAGCCCAGCCGCATAACCCGATTTACAATCGCATGGACGTTACGCCCAGCGAGAACGCCGCCACGAAACAGATTGTCGCCACGGCCACCGATACGTTAATCAGCCTGGAAAACCGGCTGAACGCGCTGGATGCCAAAGTGGGCGACGGCGATACCGGATCGACGTTTGCCGAAGGCGCGCGCGACATTAAAACCCAGCTTGAGGCAGGAAAGTTGCCGCTTAACGATACCGGCGCGCTGCTGTTGTTGATCGGCGAACGGCTGGCTACCGTGATGGGCGGGTCAAGCGGGGTGCTAATGTCGATTTTCTTTACCGCTGCCGGACAGAAGGTGGCGGAAGGGAAGGTGTTGTCGCAGGCGCTGAACGTGGGCTTGCAGCAGATGAAACGCTACGGCGGTGCGGACCTGGGTGACAGAACGTTAATCGACGCGTTGCAGCCTGCACTGGAGGCGCTGGCGGGTGAGGGGTTGGAGGCTGCTGTGAAGGCTGCGAAGCAGGGCGCGGAAGCGACGGCGCAGATTCAGAAAGCCAATGCCGGGCGCTCGTCATACGTCAATAGCGAGAACCTGAACGGCGTGCCGGACCCGGGGGCCGTTGCGGTGGCTGAGGTGTTTGGGGCGCTGGTTAAGCGGTGATGTAGGGGATTCGGGTGCTGGTTTTTTCAGCATCTGAATGGCAGGGTAAGGGATAACTGTTGCGCGTGAGGGAGTTGCAGGTATAATCCACAACGTTTTCCGCATACCTCTTCAGTGCCGAAGTGGCGAAATCGGTAGACGCAGTTGATTCAAAATCAACCGTAGAAATACGTGCCGGTTCGAGTCCGGCCTTCGGCACCATTAGTACTTCCCAGATCATCCGAGAAAGTCCAGTTATTCCTTTAAAATTAATGAGTTCAGCGATTCCTTCGTCCTGAATCGTCCGAGGTTGTCCGTTGAAATCCGGATGTCATTGGGGGCATAATTGGGGGCATCTTAACTTCGATTAGAAATGTGCCCCCAAATGAAGCTCAACGCCAAACAGGTCGAGGCCGCAAAGCCAAAGGACAAAACCTACAAAATGGCCGATGGCGGCGGTTTGTATCTTGAGGTTTCGGCCAAGGGATCCAAATACTGGCGCATGAAATACAGGCGCCCCTCAGATAAAAAAGAGGATCGCCTCGCTTTTGGTGTTTGGCCTACTGTGACGCTTGCTCAGGCAAGAGCAAAGCGCGATGAAGCTAAAAAGCTGCTAGTGCAGGGCATTGACCCAAAAGCCGAACAGAAAGAAGCTCAGGCTGAGAATTCGGGGGCATATACTTTCGAAAAAATTGCTCGTGAATGGCATGCCAGTAACAAGCGCTGGAGTGAAGACCATCAATCGCGCGTTCTACGCTATCTTGAGCTTTATATTTTCCCCTATATCGGTTCGTCCGACATTCGCCAGCTCAAAACTAGTCATCTGTTAGCCCCGATTAAAAAAGTTGATGCCAGTGGTAAACACGACGTTGCTCAGCGCCTGCAACAGCGCGTCACGGCCATAATGCGTTACGCCGTACAGAACGATTACATTGACTCAAATCCAGCCAGTGATATGGCCGGTGCGCTATCGACAACCAAAGCGCGACATTATCCCGCTTTACCCTCCAGCCGGTTCCCTGAATTTCTTGCTCGTCTTGCTGCATATCGTGGCCGTGTAATGACAAGGATCGCGGTCGAGCTTTCCTTACTTACCTTTGTGCGTTCCAGTGAGTTACGTTTCGCGCGTTGGGATGAGTTCGACTTCGATAAATCCCTTTGGCGCGTTCCTGCGAAACGTGAAGAAATTAAAGGTGTGCGCTACTCGTATCGGGGCATGAAGATGAAAGAGGAGCACATCGTTCCGCTTAGTCGACAGGCGATGATTTTGTTAGACCAGTTAAAGCAGATTAGTGGTGATAAAGAGCTGCTATTTCCGGGGGATCACGACGCAACTAAGGTTATGAGTGAAAACACAGTAAACAGCGCATTGCGTGCGATGGGATATGACACGAAAACAGAGGTCTGCGGGCATGGGTTCAGGACGATGGCGCGTGGTGCGCTCGGTGAGTCAGGGTTATGGAGCGATGATGCAATAGAACGTCAGTTGAGCCACACTGAGCGTAATAATGTCCGTGCGGCTTACATTCACACATCAGAGCATTTGGATGAACGTCGATTGATGGTTCAGTGGTGGGCTGATTATCTTCAGATGAACATAAAAAAATCCATCACTCCTTATGATTATGCAAAGTGTTTTAGCATGTAAAGTCTACTTCAGCCTTCATTTTGACATGTAAGACATCGCACTTCGAAACTACACAGTAAGATTAAGATGGATTGAAAGGATTACTGTATGGATATACAATATTATTTATGTGAATAATTAGCCGACAGTGATACAAAAAAATGAATAATAAATATAATGTTTTTCAAATGGATGCTGTTGATTTCCTTAAGACTCTGAAAGATGATTCATTAGACTTGGTCATTACTGACCCTGCTTATGAGTCACTTGAAAAACACCGGAAAGTCGGCACAACAACAAGATTAAAAAATAGTACGAAATCAAGTAATGAGTGGTTCGAAATCTTTCCTAATGAACGATTCGAAGAGTTGTTTAGAGAAATCTATAGGGTCATGAAAAAAAATACACATTTTTATCTTTTTTGTGACCAAGAGACAGCATTTTACGCTAAGCCGGTGGCTGAGAAGGTGGGGTTTAAGTTTTGGAAACCTTTAGTTTGGGATAAACAACGTATAGGGATGGGCTACCATTACCGTGCGAAGTATGAGTTCATTCTCTTCTTTGAGAAGGGAAAACGAAAACTTAACGATCTTTCTATTCCTGATGTCCTCTCTTGCCCAAGAATTTTGAAGGGATACCCTACAGAAAAACCCTCAAAGCTTATGGAAATATTGCTAAAACAAAGTAGTATTGCTGGTGAAATTGTCTGCGATCCATTTATGGGAGCCTGCCCGGTAGGTGTTGCTGCTCTAGAAAATGATAGATTCTTTCTGGGTAATGACCTTAGCAAAGAATCGCTTAGGATTGCGACTGAGAGGCTTAACTCTTTGATAAATTGAGGGATTGATATGGATTATTCTGAATATCCTTGGCCGGCAGATTTTCCTGAGTATGTTCCTCCTGAAGATGCAGTCGATGCTACAGGAGAAGCTTTTCGGATCGTGGCAAATGACCCGCCGACTGACAAGGACTTTGTGGGGCATAACCAGGAACCTTACATTAAAAAAACAGGTAAGCTTAGGCCTAGCGATTATGGTACATCCATGTTCAGGGACCTTGAGCAGGTGCAGTGTGCAAGAAATTTTCACGCTGCTTTACGGAAAAAAAAGATTGCAATTGGCACACTTGAACCTGTTCATGGTAAAGCGTCAAAACCAAATAAAAAATCTCATTTCGAAACTTGGTTAAGACTAAATACTCGAATTGAAAGTAATTTTAAGATAGTAGGTTAATTATGTATTACTTACCAATTACGAATGAACTTGGTGAGCTTTCTATAGAGAAAATCTATAGTTTTTATGATGTACCAAGGACATTTTTAGCGAAGAGCGCAAAAACTAAAGAGTTCTATTTAGTTTATTGGTTTGATGAGTCTGATAGTTTTGATTCATGGTATTATGCACCAATGAACAACTTAGAGATTTCTAATCTTGATTCTGGACTTATTCAAGTTAGAGATTTTTTTATTAATAAAAATGTTATTATCATATCAACTCCGTATGATTTATCTGACTGCAAAGTAGATGTTCTTCCATATCGGAATATTGATTCAGAAACGCTTCCGCCAGCTGGCTATTTTATAGCATTAGATGAGGATGGTGAGTTTTCTGTTGTCTATAATGATGAGAAAGAGATATTAAATAATATCCACGAAATAAGAATTTATCGTGACCGAAGCGAAAAGAATATTGAGTGGGAGCCAATCCAAAAAATTGTTAATACTTGGAATTCTTTATATAACAAAGTAGCTAGGGTTATTTGTAATGATGACTTTTCACTTATACCCTATACTTCATCCATAGGTTCTTACAAATCAAAATTCATCGCCGAGAATAATGACGTTTTCATAAGCAATTTCATTGAATTTCTTTCTGTTTTGAAATCATCTGAACTTGATTACGAGGCTATTAAAGGTCTTGGTGTTGATTTGGATGATTTTGAGGCTTTACTCTCCAGTTTAAGAACTTACAACTATAAATTAGAAGTCAGGTCAAATGCTGGGGCATCGTTATTTACCATAGATGCAAAAAAATTAGCATCTGAAAAAGAGAAAATTCAAGAGCATAACCAAAGATACTTTTCTAGTGAGCTTGTTCCCCAAGCTGATGATATCCATAGGGTTATTAAGTTGGTTAGTTCTGTTGGTAATAATGAGTTATTCAATGAAGAGTCTGAGGGTATTACTCCGCGGCAAATAAATTATTATAAGCACGCAGCGAAGTTGTTGGGTTTGGTTAAAGCTAATGGTTTTGTTCTCCAACCTCTTGGCTGGAAAGTTTTTTATGCACAAAACTCCAAGGAGCAAATATCTTTACTGTCAGAAGCATTCGAGAACTCAGATTGTGGTTGGGCTTGGATGAAATATTGTGGTGTGGAGAAGATCACCGAAATTGATGAGTCTACCGCTGCAGAGTTCCTTATCGAAAAAGCTAATGGATTAGCAGTGGACACAGCTAAGCGTCGCTCAAAAACTTTATTTTCATGGGTTAAAGAATTTAAATCGGCTTTATGATTTTAAGTGGCTTGGATTGAATGGGGAAGCATTCCCCATTCAATCTTTTTGCATCTTATTCTAAAGCCGATTTACCTTCGGTTGTTATTATATAAAGTCATTGAGTTCGACTTTCTTTTTAATCCATTGAGGCATGCATCTTAAAGTGGGTCAATAATATCGATTGAATCGAATTTATTTATATGGATAGAAGTGTTTTTAAACAACAAAATATAGCCATTACAAAACGGTTGTAAAAAGTTAGTGATAGATGTTGGGGAATATACCCCAGTTAAAGGATTAGAAGTGGAATCAATTTAATGATGGTCTGGGGCGTTATAAATCTCTCCTTTTTCTGAGCTAGAATAACTGCCAGTTAGCACGTTGCACCTTCCATATTAAAAAATTAATTACATCGCAATTTCTTAAAGTCGAGGCATCATGACGTTACGTGAGCGAAAAATAATTATTTTCACCGTTAGCGCGTAATGCTCTCCCCGCCTCGCCTGGCACGCTTCATGGGGCGGTTTACATGCAGGTGCATGGCGACGCGGACTGCCACAGGCCCAAATACGTCATGGAAATAGAGGCTTTAGAAGCGATACAATGAACGACGAAATGACAGATTTCCGTCGCCTCTGGGCGACTTTTACTTACCCCCCCTCAACTGGCAGCCTCAGAAGCCCGTCACGCCCTCGAACAACATCGCAATAACACCCGCGAACACGCGCGGCACAGCGACGCGCTCATGCCGCGAAATTAAACAGAATTAAATAAATACCTTACCGCTGGCGCGCAGTGCTTTCCCCGCCTCGCCTGCCCGCTTAAGAGGGCGGTTTTAATGCAGGTGCACGAATCCGCTAGTGCCGCGCCGGGACTGGTGCGGGAAGGGTCTAAAATGATGCATAAACGCATGCAAAACCATGCACCCTGTGGATGCATGGCTTAATTCAGGAAAAACAGCGGGTTTTCGGGGATTTTCAGGCGGGGCGTTGCGCGGTCATTTCTGCACACCGGCGCGCATAAATCCGGTGCTGAACGGGCGTATATTTTTGCTGATTATCCACCCGCGAAGCCGCGTCGGGCCTGTGTCCGGCGGCGGTTAAAATGTCGTTATCCTGCGCGCAATAATTAATTTCTTTTTCGTCGCTCAGCCAGCTGTTCAGGGCTTCGCGAAAATAACCGGCGGCACGGTCGAGGGCGCGATGCCTGACCAGCTCCGGCTGGCCGTTCAGCGCCTTTAATTCTGGAGCCAGCACGGCGGCCAGCGTTGCGCCGTGCTGTTGTATAAACCCGTTGAGGCCGTTCTGCATACTGACGCGTTGCAGGGCTTCATGCGAGCGGATATAGCGACCGGCCGCCTGGTTAATCTGCCATTTTTTCGCGTCGATACTTTCGCGCAGTTCCGCGAGTCTTACCGGGCAGTTTTCACTGTCACCGGTCAGGTGCTGATACAGCGCCTGCTCTGCCTGCGCCAGTTCAGCTTTAAGCGTCAGCCAGGCGGTTTTGTCTGCCTGACAGATTTCAGAGGCCTGTTGTGTGGTTAATGTGGTCACGGTTGTTTTCCTGTCAGATTACTGCGTGGCGGATGGTCGCTGCGTTCTGGCCCTGCCGGACTCAGCTTTAATAAAATCATCCGCCTCACCCCCTTCTGACGGTGGGCGGATAATACTGTCGATGGATTCCATCGAACGGAAACTTGCTGAACAGAGCAGATTAGTGCACTGGTAATAGCGGTGTTTCACACTTTCCGACAGATAGCGACTTGTACGGGCGTGTGCCGCCTGTTTGCAGAACGGGCAGTGGATCATGACAGTAATCCCCGGGCCTTAAGCTCCGCTTCGCGCTCCTGTAATTTTGCCTGCCATGCCTGTTTACCGGCAACGCTGCCTGCCACGCCATAGTCCATGTGCGGAAGGGTGTCGGCAGACAGCCCCGTTTTATAAAGCACCGGTTCGTCAGCCAGACGGATATGGCAGGCTTCCACCTGTTTATCCAGCCAGGATTTAACCTGATGCATCACGGCCTTTTCCGGCTCCACATACCCTTCAGTGCCGGCAGTGTTTGCCAGCGGGTTATCCAGTACCAGCATTTTCAGCTTCATCGCCCGGACAAGTGCCGCGCAGCTCTCACGCATTGCCGTATCCAGCTCCTGGTCTGCGTACTGTCTGAGAAGGGCGTAATGGGCTTTGCGGTATTTCTTCGCCGTGCTGTCACAGGCTCCTTTCAGCCGGTCACTTTCAAGGCGCAGCACCTCCGCAAGGTTTTCACATTCCTGCGCCAGCTCGCGGCGGGCCACTCGTTCGATATGGCTTTTTTTCAGTTCGTCCGTAATGACCGCGCCACCGGTACGAAAGGCCATGCGCCATGCGCTGGCGTCGCTGCCGTTTTCCTGCTCCAGTTCAGCTTTCTGCTCTGCGGCGCGGCTGATGGCAGTGGTGGTTTCATCCAGCAGTCGTGCATTGTCGAGATGGGCCGCCCTGGCATTTTCCAGCTCATCCAGTGCGGGTTTCAGGTAACCGGGGAAATCAGTCTCACTCATGTTATGACTCTCAGCAGTGGGTGTGAGGTCATTCTGCCGTGCGCCACACAACAGCACGACTGATTGCAGTTGTGGCAGGTCTGACACAAAACACAGGCAAACCCGGCTCGCCAGAAAGAGGTCGCAGGAAAACCTTACTCACCGTTTGTTTTTTTACTTATAACTGTTCACTCTGTTCACCAGAAATAAAAGAAT
>NZ_DAMBQK010000017.1:0-97207 GCF_032062175.1 Atlantibacter sp. | reverse complement strand
GCACGACCTTGCCAAGGTCGGGGTCGCGAGTTCGAGTCTCGTTTCCCGCTCCAAAATTTGATTCAGCACCATCCAGTCGCAGGATTTCGAGTTGCAGTTAAGCAGCGCGAAAGACGAAGATTAAGCGGGAATAGCTCAGTTGGTAGAGCACGACCTTGCCAAGGTCGGGGTCGCGAGTTCGAGTCTCGTTTCCCGCTCCAAAATTTGATTCAGCACCATCCAGTCGCAGGATTTCGAGTTGCAGTTAAGCAGCGCGAAAGACGAAGATTAAGCGGGAATAGCTCAGTTGGTAGAGCACGACCTTGCCAAGGTCGGGGTCGCGAGTTCGAGTCTCGTTTCCCGCTCCAAAATTTGATTCAGCACCATCCAGTCGCAGGATTTCGAGTTGCAGTTAAGCAGCGCGAAAGACGAAGATTAAGCGGGAATAGCTCAGTTGGTAGAGCACGACCTTGCCAAGGTCGGGGTCGCGAGTTCGAGTCTCGTTTCCCGCTCCAAATTTCTCACCGATTAAAAATTATCCACAGCAAGTCACCTTGTCTGTAAGCCTTTTTCGCGAGTTTGAAACACGGCTTTCAACAGACTTATCCACAGGTTATTTCTTACCGCTCCGCCGTAGACTACAAGTCACATTTTGACATCTTTTCAGTAAGCTCCTGTTTATTAAAAATAATTTCGGGCTACTGAAATTGTTAATTCGATCACTGACGGATTTTTTACGATTGAATGACAAGGCCTTTTAAATTTTATTCACAGAGCATTTTCTTACGCATCTCGCGTTAAACCTTTCTCTATTACCCGTACTAAGCGCTGTTTTTTCGGCAACTGAACCTCAATAGCATTGGCGTTTCGCTTGGTTAATTGTTGCGCAATCGCCCAGTCTATGTGCTCATCGAGAAGTGGGTGCTCACCTTTTCTTTTTGTCAGCGCGTCAATATTGGCTTCATCCCACGCAGCATTCCCTAACGCGACGGCAATATTACGTAGAAAACGCACGTGGCCGATGCGGCGGATCGCTGAGCCTTCGGTCATTTTTAAGAAGTGCGCTTCGCTCCAGCCAAATAGCTCAATCAGTTTCGGGCTGTGCAACGCCTGGCGCGGCGAAAAATCCGCTTCAACGGTCAACTGCGAAAAACGGTTCCACGGGCAAATGAGCTGGCAGTCATCGCAGCCGTAGATGCGGTTGCCAATCAGCGGACGGAACGCTTCCGGAATCGCTCCTTCAAGCTCAATGGTCAGATAAGAAATACAGCGACGCGCATCGACGGTGTAAGGTTCGACAATCGCGCCGGTTGGGCAGATAGTCATACATGCCACGCAGCGGCCGCAGCCTTCTTCCACCGGTTGATCCACCGGCAGCGGGATATCAACCAGCAGCTCGCCGAGGAAAAAAAACGAACCGGCGTCGCGATCGAGTATAAGTGAGTGCTTACCCGTCCAGCCCAGGCCCGCCTTTGCGGCCAACGGGCGTTCAAGCACGGGCGCGGAATCGACAAAGGGTCTAAAATTCAGCGACGCGTATTGCTCCTGGATAATTTCCCCCAGTTTTTTCAGCCGATTTCGCATCAGCTTGTGATAATCGCGGCCCAGCGCATAGCGGCTGATATAACCCAGCGAGGGATCTTTTAAGGTGTGCGCAAACGCGGCGTTGGTGGGCAGATAGTTCATCCTGACGCTGATCACGCGCAGGGTGCCGGGCAACAGTTCATGCGGGCGGGCGCGCATCATACCGTGACGCGCCATCCACTCCATCTCGCCGTGATACTGTTTGTCCAGCCACGCCTGGAGCGCAGGCTCCTGGGGGGTTAAATCGGTGTCGGTAATGCCGACATGCTGAAAGCCGAGATCGGCGCCCCATTGTTTTATATTTTGCGCGAGAAGATTGAGATCAAGGGGTTCAGACATGACGGACCATCGGCTTACCAGTAACCGTAGCAGTATACCACACTCGGTATGGCCCGCTGAGTGGGTGAGAAAAGCAGAGAAAGAGGCGGCGGATAGCCTCGGCATCACCCTGTATGAATTGATGCTGCGCGCCGGGGAAGCCGCATTTCGGCTGGCGCGCGCGACGTGGCCTGAGGCGCAGCACTGGCTGGTGTTATGCGGACACGGCAACAACGGCGGCGACGGCTACGTGGTGGCGCGGCTGGCGAAGGCCGAAGGTATCGACGTTACGCTGCTGGCGCTGGAGAGCGACAAGCCGCTCCCTGAAGAAGCAGCCTGCGCCCGCGACGCCTGGCTTAACGCGGGTGGGGAAATCCACGCGTCGACGACGCCCTGGCCGCAGGGCGTGTCGCTGATTATTGATGGCCTGCTGGGAACGGGCCTTGCCAGCGCGCCGCGCCCGTCGGTCAGCGCGCTGATCGATCAAGCCAATGCCGATCCCGCGCCAGTTCTGGCGTTAGATATCCCCTCCGGGCTACTGGCTGAAACCGGCGCAACGCCGGGCAGCGTGATTGTGGCGCAACAAACACTCACCTTTATCGCCCTGAAGCCCGGCCTGTTGACCGGAAAAGCCCGGGATGTGGTGGGAGAGCTCCACGTTAATGCGCTCGGGTTGGAAAGCTGGCTGGCGGACAAGCCTGCGCCAATCCAGCGTTACGATGCGGCAACGCTGGTTCGCTGGCTTAAACCGCGCCGCGCTACCTCCCATAAAGGCGATAACGGGCGCTTGCTGGTGATTGGCGGCGACCATGGCACCGCCGGGGCGATTCGTCTGGCGGGCGAAGCGGCGCTGCGTTCCGGGGCCGGGCTGGTGCGCGTGTTGACGCGTCAGGAAAATATCGCCGCGCTGCTTACTGCCCGGCCTGAACTGATGGTGCAGGCGTTAACCGATGAATCGCTCACTCAAGGCCTCGAATGGGCGGATGTGGTGATTATCGGTCCTGGCCTGGGTCAGGAAAAATGGGGTAAGAGGGCACTGCAAAAAGTCGAAAATTCACAAAAACCGATGCTGTGGGATGCGGATGCGCTCAACCTTCTGGCATTCAATCCCGATAAACGTCAGAATCGGGTTATCACGCCGCACCCCGGCGAAGCGGCGCGCCTGCTCAATTGTGACGTCGCGCAAATTGAAAGCGATCGCTTACTCACAGCCCACCGCCTGGCGAAACGTTATGGCGGCGTTGTGGTCTTAAAGGGGGCGGGTACGCTGGTCGCCAGCGAAAACGGTGAACTCGCGATTGTCGATGCCGGAAATCCCGGCATGGCGACGGGCGGAATGGGCGATGTATTGTCCGGTATTATCGGCGCGTTATTAGGTCAAAAACTCGATCTTTATGATGCTGCCTGCGCGGGTTGCGTGGCGCATGCCGCCGCCGCCGATGCCGCCGCTCGCCGTTCTGGAACGCGTGGAATGCTCGCAAGCGATCTGTTTACGACGCTGCACCTGGTTGTTAACCCTGAAATGAATACTGTAAACCATGATTGAACGTGTTATCCCTCTCGCCGATGAACAGGCAACGTTAGATTTCGGCAAGGCTGTCGCGCAGGCCTGTAATGGCGCAACGGTGATTTGGCTGGTGGGTGATTTAGGGGCGGGTAAAACCACCTTTAGTCGTGGTTTTTTGCAGGCGTTGGGTCATAAGGGCAATGTGAAAAGCCCAACCTATACCCTGGTCGAGCCGTACGAGCTTGAAAATCTGACCGTGTACCACTTCGACTTATATCGCCTGGCGGACCCTGAAGAACTGGAGTTTATGGGGATCCGCGATTATTTTGCCGATAACGCCATTTGCCTGGTGGAGTGGCCGCAACAGGGGGCGGGTGTGCTGCCTGATCCGGATGTCGAAATTCATCTTTCTTATCTCGATCGCGGGCGTTCGGCGTTGATTAAGGCGGTTTCCACGGCGGGCAACACGCTGGTGGCAAGTTTGGATCCCAACAGTGACACGGTTTCAGCGTGACGCGTCCAGCCATTTAACAAGGATAACGGGATGACATCTGGCATGAAAAAGTGGTTAACCCTCGCCTGGCTGGCGCTGTGCGCGCCTGCGTGGGCGGCAAGCTTATCCGATATCCAGGTCTCCAACGGCGATGACCAGGCGCGTATTACGTTCAGCTTTTTTGGCGAACCTGATTATGCGTTTTCTCACGATGGTCAGCGCAGCGTGGCGTTGGATATTAAACAGACCGGCGTGATTCAGGGGCTGCCGCTTATTTTCAGCGGCAGCAACCTGGTGAAAAGCATTCGTTCAGGTACACCGAAAGACAGCGGCTCGCTGCGCCTGGTGGTCGATCTCACGAAGAACGGCAAAACCCGCGCGGTGAAGCAGCAAAACGGCGCTAACTATACCGTGGTGTTCACCATCAACGCCGATGCGCCTCCGCCGCCTCCGCCGCCAGTAGTGGCGAAGCGGGAGAGTGCTCCGCCGCCGCGCACCGTAGAGCCTGCGCGTAATCCGTTTAAATCGGAATCCGATCGCGTGACCTCTGTAGTGAGCAGCAATACCGTGACGCGGCCTGCCAGTACGCGCGCGGTATCGGCCAGCGGCGATCGTGTGGTCGTGGCGATTGATGCCGGGCACGGCGGCCAGGATCCTGGCGCTATCGGCCCTGGCGGCGTGAAAGAGAAAAACGTCACTATCGCTATCGCCCGCAAGCTGCGCACCCTGTTAAATGACGACCCGTTGTTTAAAGGCGTGCTGACGCGCGACGGCGATTACTTTATTTCGGTAATGGGCCGTTCCGACGTCGCGCGCAAACAAAACGCCAACGTGCTGGTGTCTATCCACGCGGACGCCGCGCCAAACCGCGACGCCACGGGCGCGTCGGTATGGGTGCTGTCGAATCGCCGCGCGAACAGCGAAATGGCGGGCTGGCTTGAACAGCATGAGAAGCAATCGGAACTGCTGGGCGGGGCGGGCGACGTGCTGGCGAACAGCCAGGCAGACCCGTACTTAAGCCAGGCAGTGCTGGATTTACAGTTTGGCCACTCCCAGCGCGTCGGTTACGACGTGGCGACCAACGTGCTGTCGCAACTGGCGCGGGTGGGCGATTTACATAAGCGCCGACCGGAACACGCCAGCCTCGGCGTACTGCGCTCGCCGGATATTCCGTCCCTGTTAGTGGAGACGGGTTTTATCAGCAACAGCGGCGAAGAACGCCTGTTGGCGAGCGATGATTACCAACAGCAAATTGCCGATGCGCTTTATAAGGGATTGCGTAACTATTTCCTGTCGCATCCGTTACAATCGGCGCCAGGAGAAGGCGGCACCGGCAAAACGGTTAACGCCGGTTCAACGGCCACGGGCCAGTTTGCCGTGACGCAATAAGGAGCATTCATGCCGATTCAGGTTCTGCCGCCACAGCTTGCAAATCAGATAGCCGCAGGTGAAGTGGTGGAACGCCCCGCATCCGTCGTTAAGGAACTGGTAGAAAACAGCCTGGACGCCGGTGCGACGCGTATTGATATCGATATTGAGCGCGGCGGGGCGAAGCTTATTCGCATCCGGGATAACGGCAGCGGCATTAACAAAGACGAACTGGCGCTGGCGCTGGCGCGACATGCCACCAGTAAAATCGCCTCGCTTGATGACCTGGAAGCAATTATTAGCCTCGGGTTTCGCGGCGAGGCGCTGGCCAGTATCAGTTCGGTATCACGCCTGACCCTGACATCACGCACCGCAGAACAGAGTGAAGCATGGCAAGCCTATGCTGAAGGGCGCGATATGGATGTGACGGTGAAACCTGCTGCGCATCCTGTCGGCACGACGCTGGAAGTGCTGGATCTGTTTTACAACACGCCGGCGCGGCGCAAATTCATGCGCACCGAAAAAACTGAATTCAACCATATTGACGAAATTATCCGCCGCATCGCGCTGGCGCGTTTCGACGTGACGATCAATCTGACCCATAACGGCAAACTCATCCGCCAGTATCGCGGCGTTCAACCCAATGCGCCGAAAGAGCGGCGTCTGGGGGCTATTTGTGGCACCGCGTTTCTTGAGCAGGCGTTGACCATTGAGTGGCAGCACGGTGATTTAGCGTTGCGCGGCTGGGTGGCGGAACCGAAAGCCAGCGCCGGGCTGAGCGAAATCCAGTATTGCTACGTGAATGGCCGCATGATGCGCGACCGCCTGATTAACCATGCTATTCGCCAGGCCTGTGAAGACAAGCTGGGTGTCGATCAGCAGCCCGCCTATGTACTTTATCTGGAGATCGACCCGCATCAGGTGGATGTGAATGTGCATCCGGCCAAGCATGAAGTGCGGTTCCATCAGTCGCGGCTGGTGCATGATTTTATCTACCAGGGCGTGCTGAGCGTGCTGCAACAGCAGCAGGCGGAACCGACGTTGCCGCTGGGGCAGGCCGAAGAAGCGCCGCCGCGCTGGCAGCCGGAAAATCGCGTGGCGGCGGGGAAGAATCATTTCTCCCAGCCGGCGGTGGAAAAACCTGCGCCCGCACCGCGTCAGGCCAGCGCCTCTTCCGGCGGCGGTCGCGCTTCATCAGGCGGTGCATGGCCCCATGCCCAGGCGGATTACCAAAAACAGCAGGGCGCGCTCTATCGTAAGCTGCTGGAGACGCCGGAAACGCCGCGTGAAAACAGACCTGTGCCGCCCGCGCTGGAAGGGCATAGCCACAGCTTTGGCCGCGTTTTGACGGTCATCAGCAATGCTTACGCGCTGCTGGAGCGCGACGAGCGCATAATGCTGCTGGATTTAACCGTGGCGGAGCGCTGGCTCCGGCAGGGGCAACTGACGCCCGGCGCAGAAACTCTCTGTGCCCAGCCGTTGCTGATCCCGGTGCGTATTAAGGTGGATGCGCAAGAGCAAACGGTGATGCGCAACGCCACAGCATTATTAGAGGGAATGGGCATCCAAACCATGCTGGATCATCAACATGTTACGATCCGCACCGTGCCTTTACCCTTACGCCAACAAAATTTACAAATCTTGATTCCTGAACTGATAGGCTACCTGGCGGCAAACGAGAAAGCCGATTCCGCACAACTTGCTGGCTGGCTTGCCCGCCAACTGGCGACCGAACATGAACAGTGGAGCGTGGCCCAGGCCATCACGCTGTTAACGGATGTGGAACGGCTTTGTCCAAACCTGGTGAAGTCACCGCCTGGTGGTTTATTACAACCTGTCGATCTCCAACCGGCGATGAATGCCCTGAAACATGACTGAAGTAAGTAAGGCGAGCCTGCCTAAGGCGATTTTTTTAATGGGGCCGACGGCCTCGGGCAAAACGGCGCTGGCAATTAATCTGCGTAAAACGCTCCCGGTTGAGTTGATAAGCGTCGACTCCGCCCTCATCTATCGAGGAATGGATGTCGGAACGGCGAAGCCGACCGCAGCGGAGCTGGCGCAGGCGCCGCACCGTTTGCTGGATGTGCTGGACCCGGCTGAGGCGTACTCCGCGGCAGATTTTCGTCGCGATGCGCTGAAAGAGATGGCGGAGATTACCGCCAGCGGGCGTATCCCACTGTTAGTGGGCGGAACCATGCTTTACTTCAAGGCGTTACTGGAGGGGTTATCCCCCTTGCCTTCGGCAAATCCAGAAATCAGGGCACGTATTGAACAACAGGCGGCAGAGCAGGGGTGGGACGCCTTGCATCGCGAACTACAGGAAATTGACCCTGTCGCGGCAAGACGGATTCATCCAAATGATCCGCAAAGACTTTCCCGGGCACTGGAAGTTTTTTTCATTTCGGGTAAAACTTTAACGGAACTGACGCAAACGTCAGGAGACGCTCTGCCGTACCAGGTGCACCAGTTCGCCATCGCCCCGGCGAGCCGTGAACTGCTCCATCAGCGAATTGAGCAGCGTTTTCATCAGATGTTGGCTTCAGGTTTTGAAGCAGAAGTGCGGGCGCTTTTCGCCCGTGGAGATTTGCATACGGATATGCCTTCCATTCGTTGTGTAGGATACCGCCAGATGTGGTCTTATTTGGCCGGTGAAGTCCCTTATGACGACATGGTTTATCGCGGTATTTGCGCCACGAGGCAGTTGGCGAAACGCCAGATGACCTGGCTGCGGGGTTGGGAAGGTGTTCACTGGTTAGACAGTGATAATCCTGAAAAAGCCCGTCAGGACGTGTTACAGGTTGTTGGTGCGAACCATCAATGAATGTGTACAATTGAACCGTATCGTGCGCGAATTTTTTTAGGTAGTTTTTCAGAGCCCAAGGGTTCTTAAGTACAAAACAAGCATATAAGGAAAAGATAGAATGGCTAAGGGGCAATCTTTACAAGATCCGTTCTTGAACGCACTGCGTCGTGAACGTGTTCCAGTTTCTATTTATTTGGTGAATGGTATTAAGCTGCAAGGGCAGATTGAGTCTTTCGATCAGTTCGTTATTTTGTTGAAAAACACGGTTAGCCAGATGGTGTATAAGCACGCGATTTCTACGGTGGTGCCGTCTCGCCCGGTTTCTCATCACAGCAATAACGCTGGTGGCAGCACAGGTAGCAATTACCATCACAGTAATGCGCAGGGTTCATCTGCACCACAGCAAGACAGCGACGACGCCGAATAAGCGGGTGGCTGTTTCCATGACGGGGAACCAGTCTGGCTGTGTTCCCCGCTGGTCTTTTTGAGAGGTTATACGCTTGTTTGACCGTTATGACGCCGGTGAGCAGGCGGTGCTGGTACACATCTATTTTTCGCAAGACAAAGATATGGAAGATCTCCAGGAGTTTGATTCTCTGGTCTCTTCCGCCGGTGTCGAAGCATTACAGGTGATTACCGGTAGCCGTAAAGCCCCGCACCCAAAGTATTTTGTAGGTGAAGGTAAGGCCGTCGAAATAGCTGATGCCGTTAAAGCGACGGGCGCATCGGTTGTTTTATTTGATCACGCATTAACGCCCGCCCAGGAACGTAACCTGGAGCGCCTGTGTGAGTGTCGCGTAATCGACCGCACCGGCTTGATATTAGACATTTTTGCCCAACGTGCACGCACCCATGAAGGGAAGTTGCAGGTTGAGCTCGCCCAATTACGGCATCTGGCGACGCGTCTGGTGCGCGGCTGGACCCACCTTGAACGTCAGAAAGGCGGGATAGGCTTGCGCGGGCCGGGTGAAACGCAGTTGGAAACTGACCGCCGTTTGCTGCGTAACCGTATTACGTTAATTCTTTCACGCCTTGAGAAAGTCGAAAAACAACGCGAACAAGGGCGTCGATCGAGAAGCAAAGCGGATATTCCTACCGTCTCACTGGTGGGCTATACCAACGCCGGTAAATCCACCTTGTTCAACCAGATTACCGAAGCGCAGGTTTACGCGGCGGATCAGCTGTTTGCCACGCTGGACCCGACGCTGCGCCGGATAGATGTTGCCGATGTCGGTGAAACCGTGCTGGCGGATACCGTCGGCTTTATCCGCCATCTGCCCCATGATCTGGTTGCCGCGTTTAAAGCGACCTTGCAGGAAACGCGTCAGGCCACGTTGCTGCTGCATGTGGTTGACGCAGCGGATGTCCGTATGCAGGAGAACATCGACGCCGTTAACACGGTGCTCGAAGAGATCGAGGCTGACGAGATCCCGACCCTGCTGGTGATGAACAAAATCGATACGCTGGACGGGTTTCAGCCGCGTATCGACAGAAACGATGAAAATATGCCGATTCGGGTTTGGCTTTCTGCCCAGACCGGTGACGGCGTACCACTGCTTTTCCAGGCTCTGACGGAGCGTTTGTCGGGAGAGATAGCGCAGCACACGTTGCGTTTGCCTCCAGAGGCAGGGCGACTGCGGAGCCGGTTTTACCAGCTTCAGGCGATAGAAAAAGAGTGGATGGAGGAGGACGGTAGCGTGGGGCTGGAAGTACGTATGCCCATCGTTGACTGGCGCCGCCTCTGTAAACAAGAACCGACTCTGGTTGACTATGTTGTTTAACCGGTCTGAGGTTGCCTGAAGAACTTTCCCCTTTGGGGGGTACCTGAAATAGTCTGGGTTGTCTCGTAGCGCGAACGGAACAACTTCCCGGCGGCATTAAGCGCGATGCCGTGGGAAACGTGAAGACAGCAATAAAGAGACAGTGCGGAGCAGGACAGGTATATCACCGCATAACAAATATGGAGCACAAACATGGCGTGGAATCAGCCCGGTAATAACGGACAGGACCGCGACCCGTGGGGAAGCAGCAAGCCTGGCGGCGACTCTGGGGGAAATGGAAATAAAGGCGGTCGCGATCAGGGGCCGCCCGATCTGGATGATATCTTCCGTAAACTGAGTAAAAAACTCGGTGGATTTGGTGGTAGAAGCGGTGGAAGTTCAACCCAGGGCCCCCGTAACCCTATCGGTGGCCGTGTGGTGGTGATTGTCGCTGCGGCGGCGGTGATCATTTGGGCTGCGAGCGGATTCTATACTATCAAAGAAGCGGAGCGCGGCGTGGTAACGCGTTTTGGCAAATTCAGTCACCTGGTTGAACCTGGCCTGAACTGGAAGCCAACGTTTATCGATAGCGTCCAGCCTGTTAACGTGGAATCGGTGCGTGAACTCGCGGCGTCCGGCGTTATGCTGACCTCTGATGAAAACGTGGTGCGCGTTGAGATGAACGTGCAGTACCGCGTGACCGATCCCGAGCGTTATCTGTTTAGCGTGACCAGCGCCGACGACAGTCTGCGTCAGGCCACTGACAGCGCCCTGCGCGGCGTGATCGGCAAATACACCATGGACCGTATCCTCACTGAAGGCCGTACGGTGATCCGTAGCGATACCCAGCGCGAACTGGAAGAGACTATTCGTCCTTACAACATGGGTATCACGCTGCTGGACGTCAACTTCCAGGCCGCACGTCCGCCGGAAGAGGTGAAAGCCGCGTTTGACGATGCGATTGCCGCGCGTGAAAACGAACAGCAATACATCCGTGAGGCGGAAGCCTACACCAACGAAGTGCAGCCGCGCGCTAACGGTTCTGCCCAGCGCATCATCGAAGATGCCCGTGCGTATAAGACCCAGACCATTCTGGAAGCGCAGGGTGAAGTGGCGCGCTTTGCCAAAATTCTCCCGGAATATAAAGCCGCGCCGGAAATCACCCGCGAACGTCTGTATATCGAGACCATGGAAAAAGTCCTTAGCCATACCCGTAAAGTACTGGTTAACGATAAGGGCGGAAACCTGATGGTTCTGCCGCTGGATCAGATGCTGAAAGGCAACAATGCCCCGGCATCAAAGAGCGATAGCAGTGGCGCGGATTCCTTACTGCGCCTGCCGCCTGCTTCCTCATCCAGCAACAGCGGCGCTAACCGGCCTGCCTCGTCCAGCGCTGGCGACATCATGGATCAGCGCCGTGCGAATGCGCAGCGTAACGATTACCAGCGCGAAGGGAGTGAATAACAATGCGTAAGTCAGTGATTGCAGTCATCATCATCGTGCTGGTGGTGCTCTACACCTCGGTATTCGTGGTGAAAGAAGGTGAGCGTGGAATTACGCTGCGTTTCGGTAAGGTCCTGCGTGATGATGAAAACAAGCCGGTGGTGTTTGAGCCAGGCCTGCATTTCAAAATCCCGTTTATCGAATCGGTGAAGACGCTTGATGCGCGTATCCAGACTATGGATAACCAGGCGGATCGTTTCGTGACCAAAGAGAAGAAAGACCTGATCGTCGACTCCTATATCAAATGGCGTATCAGCGACTTCAGCCGTTACTACCTGGCGACAGGCGGCGGCGACGTTTCTCAGGCGGAAGTGCTGCTGAAACGTAAGTTCTCGGACCGTTTGCGTTCGGAAATCGGGCGTCTGGATGTGAAAGACATCGTGACCGACTCCCGTGGTCGTTTGACTCTGGAAGTGCGCGATGCGCTGAACTCCGGTTCTGCGGGCACCGAAGATGAAGTGACGACACCGGCGGCGGATGATGCGATTGCCAAAGCGGCAGAGCGCGTTGCGGCGGAAACCAACGGCAAAGTGCCGGTGGTGAACCCAAACAGTATGGCCGCGCTGGGTATCGAAGTGGTGGATGTGCGTATCAAGCAGATCAACCTGCCGACCGAAGTGTCTGAAGCGATCTTCAACCGTATGCGTGCAGAACGTGAGGCGGTAGCGCGTCGTCACCGTTCGCAAGGCCAGGAAGAAGCGGAGAAATTGCGCGCGACCGCCGACTATGAAGTGACCAAAACGCTGGCGGAATCTGAGCGTCAGGCGCGTATCCTGCGTGGTGAAGGTGATGCTGAAGCGGCGAAACTGTTTGCCGACGCGTTCAGCCAGGACCCGGATTTCTATGCGTTTATCCGTAGCCTGCGCGCTTATGAAAGCAGCTTCAACTCCAATCAGGATGTGATGGTGCTGAGCCCGGACAGCGACTTCTTCCGTTATATGAAGACGCCATCCAACAGCGCGCGCTAATCTACGCGAATCCCTGATGAAGAGCCGGTGAATACCGGCTCTTTTTTTATTGGACAGAGAAAAATGAATTCAACGATTTGGTTAGCGCTGGCACTGGTATTGGTGCTGGAAGGCCTCGGGCCGATGTTATTTCCGCGTCTTTGGCGGCGGATGGTGTTAAGTATGACACAATTACCTGAAACGATTTTACGCCGCTTTGGCGGCGGTCTAGTGGTCGCTGGCTGCGTTATCTACTACATGTTGAGGAAAACGATTGGCTGACCGTTATTTGGTCAAGTTCGATGAATTTTGAATATAAAAAGGGCTGATCATCCACAAAACCGATGGTAGAATCCATTTTTAAGCAAACGGTGATTTTGAAAAATGGGTAACAACGTCGTCGTACTGGGCACCCAATGGGGTGACGAAGGCAAAGGGAAGATTGTCGATCTTCTGACTGAACGGGCTAAATATGTTGTGCGCTACCAGGGTGGTCACAATGCTGGCCATACTCTCGTAATCAACGGTGAAAAAACCGTCCTCCATCTTATTCCCTCAGGTATTCTTCGTGAGAATGTCACTAGCATCATCGGTAACGGTGTGGTGCTCTCTCCGGCTGCGCTGATGAAAGAGATGAAAGAGCTGGAAGACCGCGGTATTCCAGTTCGCGAGCGTCTGCTGCTCTCTGAGGCTTGCCCGCTGATTCTGGATTATCACGTCGCACTGGACGTGGCGCGCGAAAAAGCGCGTGGCGCAAAAGCAATCGGCACCACCGGTCGTGGTATCGGCCCGGCTTATGAAGATAAAGTGGCGCGTCGCGGCCTGCGCGTTGGCGACCTGTTCGACAAAGCCACCTTTGCTGAGAAACTGAAAGAAGTGCTGGAATACCATAACTTCCAGCTGGTTAACTTCTACAAAGTTGAAGCGGTTGACTACCAGAAAGTGCTGGACGATGTGATGGCGATTGCCGACATCCTGACCAGCATGGTGGTGGACGTTTCCGATCTGCTGGATCAGGCGCGTAAACGCGGCGATTTCATCATGTTCGAGGGCGCACAGGGTACGCTGCTGGATATCGACCACGGCACCTATCCGTACGTAACCTCTTCCAACACCACCGCAGGCGGCGTGGCGACGGGTTCCGGTATCGGTCCGCGTTATGTTGACTATGTGCTGGGCATCATCAAAGCCTACTCCACTCGCGTGGGCGCGGGTCCGTTCCCGACCGAACTGTTTGACGACATCGGTGAGTTCCTGTGCAAGCAGGGCAACGAATATGGCGCGACCACGGGCCGCCGTCGTCGTACCGGCTGGCTGGACTCCGTTGCGGTGCGCCGCGCAGTGCAGATCAACTCCCTGTCGGGCTTCTGTCTGACCAAGCTGGACGTACTGGACGGCCTAAAAGAAGTGAAAATCTGCGTTGCCTATCGTCTGCCGGATGGTCGTGAAGTGACCACCACGCCGATGGCCGCTGACGACTGGGAAGGTATCGAGCCGATTTACGAAACCATGCCGGGCTGGTCTGAGTCCACCTTCGGCGTGAAAGAGCGCAGCGGTCTGCCGCAGGCGGCGCTGAACTACATTCAGCGTATCGAAGAACTGACCGGCGTGCCGATTGACATTATTTCTACCGGCCCTGACCGTACAGAAACCATGATTCTGCGCGACCCGTTCGACGCATAATGATGAAAAGGGGCGTTTTGAGCGCCCCTTTCTTGTTTTTTCCGCTTTTTCCCCAACCTTATTTAAATAAATTAGCCGCCTGTACGCTGGCTGGTTTATCATCACTCTATGCCCTAAATAATCCGCCAGGGCACATGCAACGCCAAATATTTAGACATATGCCCCAGGCAAATCGCTTTCCCCCCTTATTCAGAGGTTGATGTGCAGTTAACGAGTTTTACCGATTACGGATTACGTGCTTTGATTTATATGGCGTCATTGCCGGAAGGTCGTATGACGAGTATTTCCGAAGTGACCGAGGTTTATGGCGTGTCCCGTAATCATATGGTTAAAATTATCAACCAACTGAGTCGCGCTGGTTATGTTATGGCTGTACGTGGAAAAAACGGCGGCATCCGTTTAGGCAAACCTGCACCCTTAATTCGCATCGGTGATGTCGTTCGCGAGCTGGAACCCCTCTCGCTGGTGAACTGCAGCAGCGAGTTTTGCCATATCACCCCCGCCTGCCGTTTAAAACAGGCGCTTTCAAAAGCGGTGAATAGTTTTCTGACTGAGCTTGATAACTACACGCTTGCCGACTTAGTTGAAGAGAATACGCCGCTGTATAAATTACTGCTGGTGGAATAGTTATTACCTGACGGGTTTCAGCGCGCTTTACGCATCAACGAACGCTGCGTGACGCGCTATACACTGAACCGTTGGGGCGTTCCGCCAGAGATGACAACGGAGGAATCGAAATGTCACAAGATCCTTTTCAGGAACGAGAAGCAGAGAAGTACAACAATCCAATCCCGAGCCGGGAATTCATCCTCGAGCACTTAACCAAACGCGAAAAGCCCGCGAGCCGGGAAGAACTGGCGATCGAGCTGAATATTGAAGGCGAAGAACAGCAGGAAGCCCTGCGCCGCCGCCTGCGCGCCATGGAGCGCGATGGGCAACTGGTCTTCACCCGCCGCCAGTGCTACGCCTTGCCGGAGCGTCTGGACCTGGTAAAAGGCACCGTAATCGGCCATCGCGATGGCTACGGTTTCCTGAGAGTAGAAGGCCGCAAAGACGATTTGTATCTGTCATCTGAACAGATGAAAACCTGCATTCACGGCGATCAGGTGCTGGCGCAGCCGCTGGGATCGGACCGTAAAGGACGCCGCGAAGCGCGTATCGTCCGCGTGCTGGTACCGAAAACCGGCCAGATCGTCGGGCGCTATTTTACCGACGCAGGCGTCGGCTTTGTGGTGCCGGACGACAGCCGCTTAAGCTTTGATATCCTGATCCCGCCCGAAGAGATCATGGGCGCGCGCATGGGCTTCGTGGTGGTGGTGGAACTGACCCAGCGCCCGACCCGTCGCACCAAAGCGATTGGTAAAATTGTTGAAGTGTTGGGCGATAACATGGGTACCGGCATGGCCGTCGATATGGCGCTGCGCACCCATGAAATCCCCTACGTCTGGCCGAAAGCGGTCGAGAAAGAGGTCGCCGGATTAACCGAAGACGTGCCGGAAGAGGCTATTGCCGGACGCGTGGATTTACGCGATCTGCCGCTGGTCACTATCGACGGCGAAGACGCCCGCGACTTTGACGATGCGGTATTCTGCGAGAAAAAACGCGGCGGCGGCTGGCGCCTGTGGGTGGCGATTGCCGATGTAAGCTATTACGTGCGTCCGCAAACCGCGCTGGATACCGAAGCGCACAATCGCGGCACCTCAGTCTACTTCCCATCGCAGGTGGTTCCCATGCTGCCGGAAGTCCTGTCCAACGGTCTGTGCTCGCTGAACCCGCAGGTCAACCGCCTGTGTATGGTGTGCGAGATGACCGTCTCCGCCAGCGGCAAGCTGACCGGTTACAAATTCTATGAAGCGGTAATGCGCTCCCATGCGCGCCTGACCTACACCAAGGTATGGCATATTTTGCAGGGCGACCAGGATCTGCGCGAGCAGTATCAGCCGCTGGTTAAGCACATCGAAGAACTGCATCACCTGTATAAAGCGCTGGACGTTGCCCGCAGCGAGCGTGGCGGTATCTCGTTTGAAAGCGAAGAGGCGAAGTTCATCTTTAATGCTGAGCGCCGCATCGAACGCATCGAGCAAACCCAGCGTAACGACGCGCATAAACTGATCGAAGAGTGCATGATTCTGGCGAACATCTCGGCGGCGCGTTTCGTTGAGAAACACCAGGAGCCGGCGCTGTTCCGTATTCATGACCGTCCGAGCACCGAGGCGATCACTTCGTTCCGCTCGGTACTGGCTGAACTTGGGCTGGAACTGCCGGGCCGGGATAAACCCGAGCCGCGCGACTACGCCGAACTGCTGGAATCCATCGCCGATCGTCCAGACCACGAAATGCTGCAAACCATGCTGCTGCGCTCCATGAAACAGGCCATCTATGATCCGGAAAACCGCGGTCACTTTGGCCTGGCGCTTCAGTCTTATGCGCACTTCACGTCGCCGATCCGCCGTTATCCGGACCTGTCGCTGCACCGCGCCATTAAATATCTGCTGGCGAAGCAGGAAGGGCACGTCGGCAACAGTACGCCGACCGGCGGCTGGCACTATTCCGTGGAAGCGATGCTGCAACTGGGCCAACACTGCTCCATGACCGAACGTCGCGCCGATGAAGCCACCCGAGAAGTTTCGGACTGGCTGAAGTGCGACTTTATGCAGGATCAGGTAGGGCAGACGTTCGCGGGCGTTATCGCCAGCGTCACCGGCTTCGGCTTCTTTGTCCGTCTCAACGATCTGTTTATCGACGGGCTGGTGCACGTTTCTTCACTGGACAACGACTATTACCGTTTCGACCAGGTAGGCCAGCGCTTGATCGGCGAATCCGGTGGGCAAACCTATCGCCTGGGCGACCGCGTGGAAGTGAAAGTCGAAGCGGTCAACATGGACGAGCGTAAGATCGACTTCTCGCTGATCTCCAGCGAGCGCGGCCCGCGCAACGTCGGTAAAACGGCGCGTGAGAAAGCGCGTAAGGGCGGCGCAGCGAAGCCCTCCGGGAAGCGTCGTCAGGCGGGTAAAAGAACCAATTTCGAGCCGGACAGCGAATTCCGTGGCGAAAAGCGCAAGCCGAAAGCCAAAACAGAGCAAGCCGATAAGAAAGTGAAAAAACCGTCGACGAAAACCCAAAAAATCGCGGCGACGACCAAAGCGAAGCGGGCAGCGAAAAAGAAAACGCACGACGCGTAACGTCCGGCTGGCCTTATCGTGGCGATAAGGCCAGCGGCAACGTATTAAACCAGGCGTGATATCGCCTCAAATGAGTACTTTTCATGAGTGAAATGATTTACGGCATCCATGCGGTTCAGGCTTTGCTGGAACGTGCACCTGAACGTTTTCAGGAAGTCTTTGTGCTGAAAGGCCGCGAAGATAAACGGTTGCTGCCTTTACTGCACGCGCTGGAAGCCCAGGGCGTGGTGATTCAGGTGGCGAACCGCCAGTTCCTGGATGAAAAAAGCGATGGCGCGGTCCATCAGGGGATTATCGCGCGGGTCAAGCCGGGGCGTCAGTATCAGGAAAACGATCTGCCGGATCTGCTGGCCCAGTTTGAATCGCCGTTCCTGTTGATCCTCGACGGCGTGACCGATCCCCATAATCTGGGCGCATGTCTACGTAGCGCCGATGCGGCAGGCGTGCACGCGGTTATCGTACCGAAAGACCGTTCCGCGCAGCTCAACGCCACCGCCAAAAAAGTGGCCTGCGGCGCGGCGGAAAACGTGCCGTTGATTCGCGTCACCAACCTGGCGCGCACTATGCGTCTGCTTCAGGAAGAGAATGTCTGGATTGTCGGCACCGCTGGCGAAGCGGACCACACTGTCTACCAGAGCAAAATGACCGGCCGTCTGGCGCTGGTGATGGGCGCGGAAGGCGAGGGCATGCGCCGTTTGACCCGCGAGCACTGCGACGAGTTGATCAGCATTCCGATGGCGGGCAGCGTATCGTCATTAAACGTTTCCGTTGCGACGGGCATCTGCCTGTTCGAAGCGGTGAGACAACGCAGCTAATTTCCGATTATTGAAACCATCCTCCGGGATGGTTTTTTTTTAATTGCTTTTTATTGCATACTTTAAAACCAATAAGGGGATTATAGCAAAAATATATTTATTCCGAAAATATATCAGGAGGATTCATAAGTGACATGGACAATCGTCGCGCTGGAAACGGAGTTAACGCAAGAGAGGTATTGCAATTATTCTGTTTCACGTATGCAAGACATATTAATACTAACATTAAAGCAACACGGCGATCTCATTATTCATATTTCAATGACATCAAAGCAAATGCTAATAGAAACGGTGATATGCCCCGTCGAAAATATTCATGACGCAAATAAATTAAATTATCGTTTGTTGCGTATTCAAAAATTATTACCCCTTTCCTCAGTCGGTATCTCTATTATAAATCATCAGGAGTATTACGTAGCGTTCGGGGCGCTTTCGCTCGCGTCTTCTATTGCTGATATTGTTCTTGAGATTGAAGCGCTGGCTGAAAACGCGTTAGAACTCGCTGAAATTATTGCTGAATCATAAGACGAAAGGCATCGTCGATCTATTTACGAGGGAATGTGATGAGTATTTTAAAAAAACTATTCAGTCTGGGGAAGTCGTTAGTTAACGATACCGAAACCCTGATAGAGGAAACCCAGGGCATACGTTTACTTGAGCAGCACATTCGGGATGCGCGCGCTGAGCTTGATAAAGCCGGTGAATCACGCGTTGATCTGCTGGCGCGCGTTAAATTGAGCAAAGACAAACTGCATGAATTGAATGCGCGTAAAGCGACCCTGGAATCCCGGGCCGTGGAAGCGATGCAGAAGCAAGTCGATGAAAGCCTGTTGCTTGAGGTTGCTGAAGAAATTTCACGCCTCGAAACGGCAATCGCATCAGAAGAAAGCGTGCTGCATAACTTTGAGCATTCCCGGGATGCTATTGAAAAAGCCGTCGCGGCGACCAGTCAACGTATTGCTCAGTTCGAACATCAACTGGAAGTGGTAAAAGCGACTGAAGCGATGCAACGCGCTCAACAAGCGGTAACGACCTCTACCGTAGGGGCAAGTAGCAGCGTAGCGACCGCGGCCGACTCGCTTAAACGTCTACAGGCGCGCCAAACAGAGCGCCAGGCGAGACTGGAAGCGGCGGAATCGCTGGAAAAAATAGCCAATGGTCACGACCTGGATGAAAAGTTATCGCAGGCAGGCATTGGCGGCGTTAATAAAAGTAATGCGCAGGATGTTCTCGCTCGCCTGAAAAATCAGCGTAACGGTTAATGTTGGTTTCTCGCATCATTCAGCTTTGCCAGCTTCACCTGGCCAGATTAACCTGGCCGGGTCTACTGATTTTATTCTCGATTCATTACTGCATTTGTTATATCGCGCTGCGCATAGCGGGTGAAGCGCATCTCACTGCCAAATTAGGCGATTTTATCTATTACTGCTCGGTAGTGGGCTCAACACTGGGTTTTGGCGATCTCAGCCCGCAAAGCCAGCCTGGGCGCTGGTTTACTGGCCTCTGGCATATTCCAGTCAGCGTTGCATTATTTGGCGCATTGATGGGAAAAATGATCGCGGTTGCTCAGCAAGCCTTAACAAAAGGAATTCGCGGCTTGTCCAATTTTAACCACCTTCGCGATCACTTAATCATTGTTGGCTGGCGCGGACAGCAGACGGAAAAGATGATCAATTTACTGCTTTACGACCAAAGCAAAACGTTTTCGCAAATTCTGATCTGCGAGTCAGGGACGTTATTACAGCAACATCCAATGCAAGGGCATGCGCAGGTGCTTTTCGCCAGCGTCAGTAACTTCAATGCCCCCGATGAACAGCAACGTATAGGCCTGGCGAACTGCAATAGCGTTATCATTTTTGCGCAGACCGACGAGCAGACATTTACGGTTGCGCTGTCTGTCGCGGGGCAGGTTAACGATTCCGGTCACATTGTGGCGTATTTAGAAGATGAGCGTTATGCCAGGTTGTTAGAACAACATTGCCACCAAATTGAAGTTGTCCGTAACTTGTCCGCCGAGCAGTTATTACGTTCCGTACAGGATCCCGGTTCTTCACAATCTGTCGCCTCGATTATGAACCCTATGTTGGGTGATACGGGCTATGTTCTTGAGATCCCCGATCACGTCAGCGAATTTTGCTATGGGGGGCTAATGCGGTATATGAAACAGCATCATGACGCCACTGTACTGGGGATTAGCCATTGCAAAAATGGCCGGGGAATGGAATTGAATCCCCTTGTTTCTACTGTCGTACGTGGAGGTATGTGGTTGCACCTGATAGGTAATCAACGAATCACTGCGGATGAAGTGCAATGGCATACTATAGGAGATGAATTATGACTTCATTATTTAGCCGGGTACGTCATTTATTCCACAATGACACGATGACTGCCTGCGACAAGGGCCCTTTAGGCTTACACCTCAATGCAGGTTTTGAAATCGATACGGTTGATTTTCGTCTGTTAGGTGATAGCTATCTTATTGAAATTCCGTCTGAAGATTATACCATCGCGGCGACCGGCTTTATTGATATGGGGGCTGGGTGTAATATTTATCGCTATTACACCTCCGGGGATGAATTTTTACAAATAAACACCACCGGGGGGAAAGATGATTCATGTATCGAAGATATAAAGTTTTTTGTTTATTCAAAAAGTGCAGGGATTTCGACACGTGAAGCCTGGCATAATGCTATTGACGCCAAAACCATAGGGGAACCCAATTTAAACTGGGGAGGAAAAACATGGCAACGCGTATTTAATCCGCTTGAAAATAAAGCGGTAGAACCGATTTATTTGCTGGAAAATGTTGAGAATAGCGACCGGGAAACGTGGGAGCTCAATAATTTCTGTATGCTTTATCAACGAAACGTTAACGCCGATTGCTTTGAATATTTACTTATTTCAGGCGAAGAGACATTTAACGAGCAACAGGAACCTGAATGGCTGATCTCCTGGTCATTAGGTGTGGATATATCACGCAGTGGACTGCAGGTCATAGGTTGAATCGATGAATGTATTTATAGGGTTATCAGCATTCTGTACATATTTTTTTATTGGCGTAGGTATGGTCGCAATGTTTTTATTTATCTATACCAGAATTACTCCGCATAATGAATGGCAATTAATTAAGAATGATAATCTTGCGGCAGCACTGGCCTTTAGTGGCTCGATCCTTGGATACATGATACCGCTTTCCAGCGCAGCGATAAATGCAGTGAGCGTGCCGGATTATTTAATCTGGGGGCTTGTTGCCCTCATTGTACAGCTTCTTGTTTACGGCTGCGTAAGAATGTACATGCCTAAACTCAGCGAAAAAATCATTAATGGCAACCTGGCAGCAGGGTTATTTATGGGCACTGCGGCATTAGCCGGTGGGATATTTAACGCAGCCTGTATGACCTGGTAGGGTAGTATCATGAGTCGCAAAAAAAATAACAAATCAGGAAGGGTACGCCAGCCGGGTGACACCGCCATGCTAACGCATTTGCCGCGAAGAAAAAGCTCAGCGGTATTAACGTTAGCAATTATGAGCGGTGTGGCATTAATTGCGCTTAATGGCTGTGACGAGGATGAAAAATCAGATGATGGGGTATTCTATGCCTCGCCGTTGGAGTGTATCAACGCTGGGAACTCCGCCCAGGTTTGTAATGACGCCTGGAACAATGCAAAAGCAAATTTCGCTAAAGAGGTGCCAACTAACCTGACGCGCGATGAATGTGAAAAATCGTATCATAATTGTTATCTGGATAATGTTTCCGGTAACTGCTCTCCAATAATGATGGGTTTTTTGCTGGCTAATGCCGTTCACCAAAACCGGGATAATTATTATGTCAGCAGCGGCGGCGGCTATGTTTCCCGTCCTGTCTGGTCTAACAACCACGGCGAATATACCTGGCGAACCGGTTCCGGCAAGGCCGCGTCAAAAAGTACAACCACCGTTTCACGTGGCGGCTTTGGTCATTCTTCCAGCGCCCGTGGAAGTTGGGGAGGTTAATATGCTGCGTCATAATGTCCCGGTAAGGCAAAATTTAGATCGCATTGCCCAGGAGCATGGTTTTAATTTCCATATTATCGATAACGAAATTTATTGGGATGAAAGCCGTGCATATCGCTTCACGTTGCGGCAGATAGAAGAGCAGATTGAAAAGCCGACGGCGGAATTGCATCAGATGTGCCTTGAAGTTGTCGATCGGGCGTTAAAAAGCGAATCCGTCATGAAGCAGCTGGCTATTCCGCCGCTTTATTGGGATGCCATAGCTGAAAGCTGGCGCAATAACGATCCTTCCTTATATGGGCGTATGGACTTTGTCTGGACGGGAAAAGGCCCGGTTAAATTACTGGAATACAATGCCGATACGCCGACTTCGCTATACGAGTCCGCCTACTTTCAATGGGTATGGATGGAAGATGCGCGTAAACAAGGTCTCATACCGCGTGAAGCCGATCAGTACAATGCCATTCAGGACAAGCTGATCGCGCGCCTCGGGGAATTGAATAACGGCGGTCCGCTGTATTTATGCTGCTGTAAAGATACTGAGGAAGACCGGGGAACGGTTCTGTACCTTGAGGATTGCGCACATCAGGCAGGGCTCGAGACGCGTTTTATTTACATCGAAGATATTGGATTAGGCGTTGGCGGCAGCCTGACCGATTTACAAGACAATGTGATTCAGCAGGCGTTCAAACTTTACCCGCTGGAGTGGATGATGCGTGATGAAAATGGCCCGCTGTTGCGTAAAAGCCGAGAACAGTGGATTGAGCCATTATGGAAGAGCATCCTGAGCAATAAAGGTTTAATGCCGCTGTTGTGGCGTTATTTTCCCGAACATCCAAATCTGTTACCTGCCTGGTTCGATAATGAAAAACCGTTAATTAAAGCGGGGGAAAGCTATGTGAAAAAACCGCTATTTTCGCGTGAAGGTGGAAATATCACGATATATGACAGCCAGCAAAACGTGATTGATAGCGCGGAGGGAGATTACGCGGATGAACCGGTTATTTTCCAGGCATTTCAGCCGTTGCCGCGCTTCGGGGATAGCTATACGCTTATCGGTAGTTGGGTTGTTGATGATGAAGCGGTAGGTATGGGCATACGCGAAGATAACACGTTAATTACTAAAGATACCTCTCGCTTTGTTCCTCATTATATTGCGGGTTGAACTAACCTCGAGCATATAAAATAAATCTCATTGGGGATAATCATCAATGGAAAAGCGGCGCTGCCGTCTTTTCCATTGATCGCGACTTTCTTGTTCCGTGGCTTCACCGCCCCGCTTTGTGATCCCTTTCCCTGCATAACTTTTCCCGGCGTCCATACTAAAGGCGTTGCCGATTTATGGAGGGAAACAGGATGCAATGGCAAACTCATACCGTTTTCAACCAGCCCATCCCGTTAAACAACAGTAATCTCTTTTTATCCGACACCGCGCTACGCGAAGCCGTGCAGCGTGAGGACGCCGCCTGGGATGCAGAACTGCTGGCCAGCATCGGCCAGCAACTGGGCACCGCCGAATCCCTTGAGCTGGGCCGTCTGGCCAACGCTAACCCGCCTGAATTATTACGCTATGACGCCAGCGGCGAGCGGCTCGACGACGTGCGTTTTCATCCGGCGTGGCATCTGCTGATGCAGGGGCTTTTCGCCAACCGGGTGCACAATCTGCCGTGGCAGGAAGACCGGCGGCGCGGTTCATTCGTGGCCCGCGCCGCGCGTTTTATTCTTCATGCCCAGGTGGAGGCGGGTACGCTCTGCCCGGTGACCATGACCTTTGCCGCCACGCCTTTGTTGCTTCAGTCACTGCCTTCGGCGTTCAGCGACTGGACCAAACCGCTGCTCAGCGACCGCTACGATGCTCATCTCCAGCCTGCCGGGCAAAAGCGCGGGTTGTTGATTGGCATGGGGATGACCGAGAAGCAGGGCGGTTCAGACGTTCTTACTAATACCACCCGCGCGGAGCCTGTGGCTAGCCCCGGCCCCGGCGAAGCCTATCGGCTGGTGGGGCATAAATGGTTTTACTCGGTGCCGCAAAGTGACGGGCATCTGGTGCTGGCCCAGGCAAAAGGCGGGTTGTCCTGCTTCCTGGTGCCACGTTTTTTACCCGACGGACAGCGTAACGCGGTACGTCTCGAGCGGCTGAAAGACAAACTGGGCAACCGATCTAACGCCAGCAGCGAAGCGGAATTCTGCGATGCGCTGGGCTGGCTGCTGGGCGATGAGGGCGAAGGCGTGCGCCAGATTTTGAAAATGGGCGCGCTGACCCGCTTCGACTGCGCGCTGGGCAGCCACGGCCTGATGCGCCGCGCGCTGTCGGTCGCGTTATATCACGCCCATCAACGGCAGGCGTTCGGTAAGAACCTGATCGACCAGCCGCTGATGCGCCAGGTTTTAGGACGTATGGCGCTACAGCTGGAAGGGCAAACCGCGCTGCTGTTCCGTCTGGCCCGCGCCTGGGAAGCGCAGGAGGATGAGCGGGAACGGGCGTTTTGCCGCCTGATGACCCCTGCGGCAAAATTCAACGTCTGCAAAGCGGGGATTCCGTTTGTGGCGGAGGCGATGGAGGTGTTGGGCGGCATCGGCTACTGCGAAGAGAGCGAGCTGCCGCGTTTGTATCGTGAAATGCCGGTCAACAGCATTTGGGAGGGCTCCGGCAATATCATGTGCCTGGATGTGCTGCGGGTGCTGGCGAAACAGCCCGGCGTAATGGAGATGCTGAGCAGCGAGTTCGACGACGTTAAAGGCCAGAACCGACATTTTGACCGCGCCTGGCGACAATTGGCCCAGCGGTTACGCAAACCGAATGAGGCCGACGGGCGCGCTATTACCCGTCAGCTTTATCGGCTGGCGACCGGGGCGCAGCTGTTACGCACCGCCTCGGTGCCCACGGCGGAATCCTGGTGCCAGATGATGCTCGACCCGCGTGGCGACGCCCAGGTGGCGGAAAAATGCCTTTCCGACGTCCTGCTGCGCGCCACGGGCGGCATCGGTTAACTGCTGCGTAAGCGGAATACGCTTACCAGCGTATTAAGATGGTGGCCCTTATCGCGCAGCGTTTGCGCCGTTTGCTCGCTGCGCGATACCCGTTCGGCGTTGATATGGGTCGCTTCGCCGATATGGTTCATCGCCAGATTAACCTGCTGTATCCCCGCCGACTGCTCGTGGGATGCCTGGCTGCTGTGCGTTACCAGTAAGTTCACCTGATCGATATGGTGGATAATCTGCTCCATCGCCTGTCGGGTACGCTCAGAAAGCTGGTGCCCTTCGGTAACTTTATGCAGCGTGTCCTCAATTAACGCATCGATTTCCTTTACCGCGTTGGCGCTACGCGCCGCCAGCGCCCGCACTTCCTGCGCCACAACCGCGAACCCTTTACCATGCTCGCCTGCGCGGGCGGCTTCCACCGCGGCGTTCAGCGCCAGAATATTGGTCTGGAAGGCAATCGACTCAATCACATGGGTGATATCGGCGATTCGCTGCGAGGCGTCGCGGATGGCGTTCATGGTCGACACCGCATTCGTAACGGTATCGCCGCCGACATGCACTGCGTGTGACGCCTGCTGCATATAATTCTGGGTCTGCACCATGTTTTCGGCATTCTGCTCTACCGTGGCCGTCAGCTGTTCCATGCTGGCGGACGTCTCTTCCACGCTGCTGGCCTGCTTGTTGATTTGCTCGCTGATATCGTGGCTGTCTGCCGCCAGTTCATCGGTGCCGTAGCTAATGTCGGCGGCGGCGTCGCGCACTTGTGTCACGATCTGCTGCAAGCCGTTGCCCATACTGTTGATGGCGGCGAACAGTTCACCCACCTCATCCTGACGGCGCGTGGTGATGCTGGAACGCAAGTCGCCTGCGCCATACTGCTGCGCAAGGCCAATCACGTTACGCAGCGGTGCGGTAAGCAGACGGCGAGTGGTGAAATCAAACAGAATGGCGAACAGCAAGCTGATGACCAGACCGGCCAGCAAAAATTGGTTACGGAGTTGGTCAATGTGAGCGAGAAGGGTGCCCCGGTCTACTTCACCTACGACTACCCAATCCCATCCCGGAACATGGGTGAAGGTCATTAATGCGGTGTCACCTGTGTCGCGCTGCCAGGTCAGTTCACCTTCGCTATCGGTCAGCAGATGCTGACCGATATCTTCAGGCAACCGCGGCTTTTGCCCTTCGGCATCGCGATGGAACAGATATTGGCCAAACAGCTCGCCCGGCTGGCGGTTAATCACGTAAAAATGGCCGCTGTCACCCAGCTTGCGGCTGAGGATTTTTTCGCGCATCAGTTGCCAGGAGGATGAAATATCCACACCCACAAACAGCACGGCGATAACGTTGCCCTGCTCGTCTTTTACCGGCTGATATTGGGTGATGTAGCGCTTGCCGAAAAGCTGTGTTAGCCCGCGATAGATTTCACCTTTACTCATCGGCAGCCAGGCCGGGCTGGCGCGGTCCAGTTGGGTGCCAACCGCCCGGGTGCCGTCTTCTTTACGCAACGATGTCGCCACGCGCACGTAATCATCGCCGCTACGCACAAATAGCGTCGCGATAGCGCCGGTTCGCGTCTGGAAATCATCAGTTAACGCATTGTTCTCGTGCAGCGACAGTTCGCCGCCCTTAAGCAGCGGAACGCTCTGGCTATTTAGCGCCTGCATTTGCGCGGCATCGCGGGTAATGGGCTGAGGAATAAAACTATTTAGCAGAGTGGTATAGTTGCTGACCTCTTCGGTCAGCGTGGCGTCGAACATTTGCACCATGTCTACGACACCGCTGTTCTGGCTTTTTAAATCTTCCCGCGCCAGCGACTCCAGCTGTTGGCTGGCCTGATGGCTTAATATCAGGGTAAATGTCAGAAACAGACAGGCGAACGAAATGCCCGCAAACAGGGAGAGTTTGGTACCCAGCCCGATGCGCTGGAAAATGGTTTTCATAATTATCCCTTATACCAACCGAGTTGAGTTGCCCGGTTAAACGGCATCGGCGGGATAATATTTACTCAATATATGTAAAAATTTATGTCTGGATTTTACAAATGTTATTCAACAAGCAAAGCAGGCCGCCGGGCCTGCTTCTGTTCAGGCATAGATAATGGCTTTAACCTGCCAGTTATCGGCTCGCGGATTTTCCTGCATCTGAACGATGCGATAATACGAAGCGCCCTGTTCATCGGCTTTCATCGCAATGACGCGTTCAACATCCTGGGGACTTCCCGAAACGCTGTTGACTGCAATCACGCCAATCTCATTCAGACCGGTTACCCGGTCAGCACTGACATCTTCCGCCGACTGCGCGGAGGTGGTGATCAGACCGGCAGACAGCAGTAAAGACGTTAAGGCAATTGATCGTTTCATAGTCAGCTCCATTTCACATTACCCCGATGAGTAACAGGGCATTCCTTCGCGATGTGTTATCCCATCCATTCATAACGGCCCGGGATTAAGTGTGCACAGAAAACAATCAGCCGACGCAAAGCAATGTAAATTTTGCTAAATAAAACGATAAGTTAACGCGGTTTCTTATACAAAATTGCCTGGGAGTACCACTGGCCCGGCACCACCGTCTCATCGTTCAGCAAAATCTGGTAATAATCCGCTCCAGCGGCGACCGCTTTGGCCTTGATGGCGTTCTCGCTGTCGCTGGGCGCGCCGCGCTCCATGACGCTCACCGTCCCCATGCGAATCAGGCCCTGGGTCTGTGAGCGCTGGATCTCCTGCGGCTGGTCCGTGACCGGAGGAGCCGGTTGCGGTGTTCCTTGCAGAGAGCCGCACGCGGTAAGCAGCATCGCCAGTAATACCGGAAGTAATCTTTGCATTCGCATCTCTCGTTTCCTGACCCATTGAGTGTAGTGCCGTCTGTTTTTGAACCTACAGGGAAGGTTCCCATTTTGTTAGCTCACCCGCTTTTTTTCGGGCATCAAGATGTAAAAACGTAACCGGGTTCTCATCATGCTTTTTTATTAGGCCGGCCATACAAACTTGCGCCCCAGGCCGCGCCATGTCATATCTTGCCAATAACGAAAAAGGGGGACGAGATGATTGAGCTGGAAATGCATCAATTCGCGGGTATCGAAACCGTGCATGCCACGCCGACGGGAAAAACGGCACAGCCGCTACCCACGGTGATTTTCTATCACGGTTTTACCTCGTCAAAATTAGTGTACAGCTATTTTGCGGTGGCCCTGGCGCAGGCGGGTTTTCGGGTAGTCATGCCCGATGCCGCCGAGCACGGCGCACGGTTTAACGGTGATGCCCAGGGGCGGATGCTGCGCTTCTGGCAAATCCTGCATCAGAATATGACCGAATTCGTCGGGTTGCGTGATGCGCTGGTGGCGGAAAACTTAATTGCCGACCAGCGGCTCGGCGTGGGTGGGGCCTCGATGGGCGGCATGACCGCGCTGGGCATCATGACGCATCATCCAGACGTGAAATGCGTGGCGAGCCTGATGGGATCGGGTTTTTACACTACGCTCGCGCCTGCGCTCTTCCCGCCGTCACTTGAACTCACGCCGGAACGCCAGCGCCAACTGGATGCGGTTATCGCGCCGCTGGCGGAATGGGACGTCACCAACCAGTTGGTGAAACTGGCGGACCGGCCCCTGCTGCTCTGGCACGGCGAAGAGGATGACGTGGTGCCCGCAGAAGAATCTTTCCGCCTGCAACGCGCGCTACAGGCGAAGCAGCTCGACGCATTGCTTACCTGTCAGTGGGAGCCTGGCGTCAAACACCGCATTACGCCCACTGCGCTGGACGCGACCGTGGCGTTTTTCACCCGGCACCTGGCATAAAAAAGCCCCCGGGACGGGGGCAAAATAACGTCAGTAACGTTGTCGTGGCATTATCGTTGTTCCCTGATGTTGGATATACGATAAATCGGTGTTGGTGCGTGAATCGACTCTACTGGCGGGCGAGCTGGATTGAGTCTTCCGTTGCGGATATCACGCTAAAATCTTGGTTAACTGACTGATCTGCTTTGCTATCATCGGCTGAATTATGATTAATGTAGACGACGCCTAAGCTATGCACATCATCCATACTTTGCGCCAGGTCGCGATCGACTTTAATGGCGGCAGCGGCATTCGCGGTCAGTATGAGTCCCGCGAAGACGGCGATAAGACTGTTTTTCATGATCTGCGCTCCACTACAGCACGCGATGAAACCGAAATCGTCACTCCTTAGTCGTAAGCAGCCTGTGTAGAATAAGTGTAATGGCTTATTGCTGATTAAAACGTGACCATTTCTGATGGAGTTACTCAAATTTTTTAAGCAACCCATAGCAATCTATTTTAATTCATTCGGTTAACCGCTTTTTGCCCCTTGTGCTACCGCGCTGCGTAATTATTTATCAATCAGCCTTGAGTTTAACGGGGCCCGCAAGTAGAATGACGCGTCAATTTTTCAGCCGCCCTTTAATCACGTTCCTTGCCTCCATGGGCCGCGGCTGACCCAGACAGGAGGCTGAATAATCCGTAAGGAGCAATTCGATGCGTCATTACGAAATCGTTTTTATGGTCCATCCTGACCAGAGCGAACAGGTTCCGGGTATGATCGAGCGTTACTCTGCTGCCATCACTGGTGCAGAAGGCAAGATCCACCGTCTGGAAGACTGGGGCCGCCGTCAGCTGGCTTACCCGATCAACAAACTGCACAAAGCTCACTACGTTCTGCTGAACGTTGAAGCACCGCAGGAAGTGATCGATGAGCTGGAAACTACTTTCCGCTTCAACGATGCCGTTATTCGCAGCATGGTTATGCGTACTAAACACGCCGTGACTGAAGCATCTCCGATGGTTAAAGCGAAAGACGAGCGCCGCGAGCGTCGCGATGATTTCGCTAACGAAACCGCTGATGATGCTGATGCTGGGGATTCTGAAGAGTAATTCTGATGGCCAACCGTTTGGTGTTGTCCGGCACCGTGTGCAGGGCGCCCCTTCGAAAGGTCAGCCCATCAGGAATTCCTCACTGCCAGCTGGTGCTTGAGCATCGTTCTGTGCAGGAGGAAGCCGGTTTTAACCGGCAGGCGTGGTGCCAGATGCCCGTAATTATTAGCGGACACCAGAACCAGGCCATTACTCACAGTATAACGGTCGGCACGGTGATCACCGTTTCAGGTTTCATTAGCAGCCACAAGGCGCGCAATGGGCTGACAAAACTGGTGCTCCATGCCGAGCAGATTGAATTGATAGATTCTGGAGACTAGCCAAATGGCACGTTATTTCCGTCGTCGCAAGTTCTGCCGTTTCACCGCGGAAGGCGTTCAAGAGATCGACTATAAAGATATCGCTACGCTGAAAAACTACATCACCGAAAGCGGTAAGATTGTCCCAAGCCGTATCACCGGTACTCGTGCAAAATACCAGCGTCAGCTGGCTCGCGCTATCAAACGCGCTCGCTACCTGTCCCTGCTGCCGTACACTGATCGTCATCAGTAATCGGGCACGGTCCATTAATACGACTTTAAGAGGATAAGGTAATGCAAGTTATTCTGCTTGATAAAGTAGCAAACCTGGGCAGCCTGGGTGATCAGGTTAACGTTAAAGCGGGCTACGCTCGTAACTTCCTGGTGCCACAGGGTAAAGCTGTTCCGGCTAACAAGAAAAACGTTGAGTTTTTCGAAGCACGTCGTGCTGAACTGGAAGCTAAACTGGCTGACGTTCTGTCTGCTGCTGAAGCGCGCGCTGAGAAAATCAACGCACTGGAATCCGTTACTATCGCGTCTAAAGCAGGCGACGAAGGTAAACTGTTCGGTTCCATCGGTACTCGCGACATCGCTGACGCTGTAACTGCAGCTGGCGTTGAAGTGGCTAAGAGCGAAGTTCGTCTGCCGAACGGCGTTCTGCGTACCACTGGCGAACACGAAGTGGACTTCCAGGTTCACAGCGAAGTGTTTGCTAAGCTGATCGTAAACGTGGTTGCTGAATAATTCGTTATTCGCATAAACGTGTAAAAACGCCGACGTAAGTCGGCGTTTTGCATTTCTGGCGGTTAACGCCCAATTCCGCTGTGCCGCCATTTTTGAGGGTGGCTATTCTCTGAGCAATCACTGATAATAAACTGAAACGTTATTTTATCTTTGGTGAGTGGAATGGACGCTGTTTGCCCAACCCCTGTTTTTGCTCGTAAAAATGTCGCTTTCGCCTGTGCAACACTGTGCTGTCTGCTGTGGGGAAGTTCCTACCCGGCGATTAAAAGCGGCTACGAAATTTTCCAGATCGCTACCGACGATATTCCGTCGAAAATAGTCTTTGCCGGCTACCGCTTCCTGTTCGCGGGACTACTGCTGTTGCTCTTCGCAATGATGCAGCGCAAACCTATCGCCCGCCTGAATCCCCGTCAGTGCGGTCAACTGGCGATACTGGGTTTAACCCAAACCACGCTCCAGTACACCTTTTTCTATATTGGGCTGGCCTTCACCACTGGCGTCAAAGGTTCAATCATGAACGCAACCGGCACGTTCTTTAGCGTACTGCTGGCGCACTTTATCTATCACAACGACAAGCTGAGCTATAACAAGGCCATCGGCTGCGTGCTGGGTTTTGCGGGTGTGATGATCGTAAACTTTAACGGCGGTATGAGTGATTTTAGCTTTAGCCTGATGGGCGACGGGTTTGTGGTGCTGGCGGCCTTTATCCTCTCCGCGTCGACCATGTACGGAAAGCGCATTTCGCAAACCGTCGATCCTACCGTGATGACCGGTTACCAGTTAGGTTTTGGCGGGCTGGTGCTGATTGTGATTGGCTATTTGACGGGCGGGACGCTGGAGGTTCACGGCTTCGCCTCGGTGGCGATTTTAGGCTACCTGACGCTGCTTTCATCTGTCGCGTTTGCCCTGTGGAGCATTTTGCTGAAGTACAACCGCGTCAGCATGATCGCCCCGTTTAACTTTGTGGTTCCGGTGGCGGGGACCGCGTTATCTGCCGTTTTCCTGGCCGAAAACATTCTTGAATGGAAATACGTGCTGGCGCTGATTCTGGTGTGCTCGGGCATCTGGTGGGTTAACAAGATGCCAAAAGGGAGTGACTAAGCACTCCCATCTCGTCAGCGGACACGAATAAAACTGCCGTCCGGCTGGCGGGTAAACAACACTTGTTTATCGTCGCCGATATCAATCGTTAAGCCTGTGACCACACCGCTCGCGTTCTGGCGAATCTGCACCATCTGGCCGGTTTGCAAGGTGCTGAGCGGTTTTCCATCCCCTTCAACCTGGGCCATGGCGTAAACGTCCGCTGGCGGCAAATTGTGGTCGCGGAACAGTTGCGCCATCGTTTTCCCTGACTCAACGCGGTAGCTGCGCCACTGCTGGTCGATATCGTTATTCTGGAACGGCTGCGGGGCGGATTCCACAGGCGCAGGCTCTGGCGTCTGCGTCGCCTGGGTCTGGGGCGGCGGGGTGGTCAGCTCGGCCTGCATCGGCGGCTGCGATGAGGGCTGAATATCGAGCTGGGCATCGCGCCTTACCTGGGTTTGCTCAGGCTGCGAAGCGGGCCAGAGAAAACAGATCACAATCACCAGCGCCGCAATAATAATGCCGCGACGATGAAAGGGGGGGAGCGGGTCCATCAGCCGAAAATGGTCCGGCGCGTGCCAAATCCGCGAAAGGGTGGGTTTGATTGCGAATCGTCCGGGCATGCTCTTCTCCTGCGCATTGTAAGGCGTGCGGCATTCTCCGCTTATAACCAGTATATATTGCTAACTGATTGATGGCGGTAACAATGTGGTCTTTCGTGACATCATACCTGCAATCCTGCGGACTTAAGGCATCAGTTTTAGTACCAAACCGATCTATCCCGCTAATGCAGGATCATTTTACCCTAAACACCAGGGCTGTTATGCTGCCCGCTACTTTTTATCAGCATGAAAGGAAAATCCATGACCACCCCTTCTTTTGACAGCATCGAATCCCAGGCAAGCTACGGCATTGGTTTGCAGGTTGGACAGCAACTGCGTGAATCCGGGCTGCAGGGTTTGCTGCCAGAAGCGCTGGTCGCGGGTCTGCGTGACGCACTGGATGGCAATCAACCGGCTGTGCCGGTCGACGTTGTGCACCGCGCACTGCGTGAGATCCACGAGCGCGCCGATGCAGTGCGTCGCGAACGCCAGCAGGCGATGGCGGCGGACGGCCAGAAATACCTGGACGAAAACCGTGAACGTGAAGGTGTGAACAGCACTGAATCCGGCCTGCAATTCCGCGTCATCACCCAGGGTGAAGGCGCAATCCCGGCGCGTAAAGACCGCGTACGTGTGCATTACACCGGTAAACTGATTGACGGCACCGTGTTCGACAGCTCCGTGATGCGTGGCGAACCGGCTGAATTCCCGGTAAGCGGTGTGATCCCTGGCTGGATCGAAGCCCTGACCCTGATGCCGGTGGGCTCCAAATGGGAACTGACCATTCCGCAAAACCTGGCCTATGGCGAGCGTGGTGCGGGTGCATCAATCCCGCCGTTTAGCACCCTGGTTTTCGAAGTAGAGTTACTGGAAATCCTGTAACCTCGCATATCACCCCCGTTTCGACGGGGGTAAATAATGGAAATAATGATAATTGTGGTGCTTTCTCCTGATTGCGCCCCCGTTCCGGGTGTTTTCATGAGATGCTTTGCAAGGTAATAGTGATTTAACACTCATTTTCAACATTTAATTAACATAACGTTAAAATCGCAGTACTCAACCCTCCGATTGTTACCTAATATCGATGATGTTTTTGAGGGGCATCGTCACTTCATTATGCATTTACAGGCCATCAGAGCCTGAACAACACAGACAGGTACAGGAATTCAACATGGTAGATCAAGTCAAAGACGCAGACGTTGCTGAGGCACCGGCTGAGCAGTCGCTACGGCGTAATCTTACAAACCGCCATATCCAACTTATTGCCATCGGTGGCGCTATCGGCACCGGCTTATTCATGGGGTCGGGCAAAACCATCAGCCTCGCAGGGCCGTCGATTATTTTCGTTTATATGATCATCGGTTTTATGTTGTTCTTTGTGATGCGCGCGATGGGGGAATTATTACTTTCTAATCTGGAATATAAATCGTTTAGCGATTTCGCCTCGGACCTGCTCGGGCCGTGGGCGGGCTATTTTACCGGCTGGACCTACTGGTTCTGCTGGGTGGTGACCGGGATGGCAGATGTCGTCGCGATTACCGCCTATGCCCAGTTCTGGTTCCCCGAGCTTTCCGACTGGGTATCGTCGCTGGCGGTGGTTCTGCTGCTGCTGGGCCTTAACCTCGCCACCGTGAAGATGTTCGGTGAGATGGAATTTTGGTTCGCGATGATCAAAATCGTCGCCATTGTGGCGCTGATTATTGTCGGTGTGGTGATGATTGCCACCCATTTCCAGTCGCCCACCGGCGTCGAAGCCTCGTTAGAACATCTGTGGAATGACGGCGGCTGGTTCCCGAAAGGCATTAGCGGTTTCTTTGCCGGGTTCCAGATAGCGGTCTTCGCGTTTGTCGGTATTGAACTGGTAGGCACAACGGCGGCGGAAACCAAAGATCCTGAGAAATCGCTGCCGCGCGCCATCAACTCGATTCCGATTCGTATCATCATGTTCTACGTGTTTGCGCTGATCGTAATTATGTCAGTGACGCCGTGGAGCTCTGTGGTACCGGACAAGAGCCCGTTCGTTGAGCTGTTTGTGCTGGTGGGCCTGCCTGCCGCCGCGAGCGTGATTAACTTCGTGGTGCTAACGTCTGCGGCCTCGTCGGCCAACAGCGGCGTGTTCTCCACCAGCCGTATGCTGTTCGGCCTGGCGCAGGAAGGCGTGGCACCAAAAGCGTTCGCCAAACTCTCTAAGCGCGCAGTTCCGGCGAAAGGGCTGACCTTCTCCTGCATCTGTCTGCTGGGCGGCGTGGTCATGCTGTACGTGAACCCGAGCGTGATCGGCGCGTTCACCATGATCACCACGGTCTCGGCGATCCTGTTTATGTTCGTCTGGACCATCATCCTGTGTTCATACCTGGTGTACCGCAAACAGCGTCCGCACCTGCATGAGAAATCGATCTACAAAATGCCGCTTGGCAAGCTGATGTGCTGGGTGTGCATGGCGTTCTTCGTGTTCGTGCTGGTGTTGCTGACGCTGGAAGATGATACCCGTCAGGCGCTGATCGTCACGCCGCTGTGGTTCATCGTGCTGGGGCTGGGCTGGTTGTTTATCGGCAAGAAACGTCTGGCGAATTTCCAGAAGTAAGACGAAAAAAAGGGCCATCAATGATGGCCCAATAAGGACTTCCGATGGCGCTCAATGGGCGCCTTATTTTTCTCCAGCGAGGGCACGCGGAAAAAGAACATTGTTTTCCAGGCTGATGTGATTCATCAGATCGTCAATCAGCTCATTAATACCGTTGTACATTGCTTTCCACGTGGTGCAGGCTTCCGGCGGTGGCGTCACGTTGTTGGTGGTGTGCTTAATCACTTCCAGCAGTTCACCCGCTTCATCATGCTCGCTTTCCATTACCGTAATCGGTCCGGTGGCGTGGCTGCCCATCCCCTGTTTGATCATCGGGAACAGGATCTGCTCTTCTTTCATCATGTGGCTGGAAAGCTCTTCATGCAGCATGGTCAGGTATTTGGTCAGGCCTTTCGGCACGTTCGGCTTATCGGCATGAACGCGTTCCACTTTGGTGGCCTGGAAAATCAGTTCCGGCAGTTGCTCGCGGTGGCGATCGTGGTAACGCACAATGATGTGCTCGATGATGTCGGCCAGCGGCGCGGTACGCCACTCTTTTTCCAGCGGCTCGTCCGCCAGCGCGGTCAGTTCCGCTTCGATGGTGTCGAGATCCAGCTCCTGGCGAGTCGCCGCGCGTAGCAGGGTCTGTTTGCCGCCACAGCAGAAGTCGAGATTGTATTTACGGAACAGGGCAGAAGCGCGGGGAATGGTTAAAGCCAGTTCACCTAAAGGTTGGTCACGGAAGGCCATAGCGGTTACCTCAATCATCAGAATATAAGATGCATATTAAATACATCTTTTAGGGAAAGCTATAACCCTTTTGAGTCAGCCAAAAAAAAACGGCGCTGTTCGCGCCGATTTGCGATCACGATCCCGGTGTGACGGGAATGACGGTGGGCGGCGATTTTTGCGGCTTTGCGCGTACTGCCAGCACCACGCCAATTACCAGCAGCAAAATGCCCAGCGCAGTAATGAGCGGCGGCAGGCTCTGGCGCATCAGGAAGGTGTAAAGCAGGCCGGCGAGCGTCTCAAATACGATCAGCGGCCCGAGGATCACCGTCGGCAACCGCTGGCTGGCTTCGTTCCAACACAGCGCGCCTACCCAGGAGCATAGCACCGCAATGACGATCATCAGCGTGACAAACACCGCCGGGCGCGGGCCGAAGGGCAGGGCAAAAGAGGACGGCTGGTGGGAAAGCCACAGGCAAACCACCACATAGCCAATCAGCGACATCGGCAGCGTGACCAGCCCCTGGGCGGTGGCCCACATCATCGGCGGTTTATCCGGGTTTTCGCGCAGCCAGCGGGCGTTACGCAGCGCGTACCACGCCCAGCACACCACCGACACCAGCGCCAGCGCAATCCCGCTGCCATAGCGCCAAAGATCGAAATCCACCACGCCGCCGCGCAGTTCGGCGTAATTCACCAGTATCAGGCCAATGGCGATAAGTAATAACGAAGGCGCGAGCTGCCGCCACGGAATTTTCCCGTCGCGCTGGCTATAAAGCAGATTGGCGAAGACCGGGATTACCACCGGCAGCGTGCCGATAATCATGGTGGAAACCGGCGCGCCGGTGCGCTGGATGGCGCTGGCGAGGCAGACGTAATAAATCAGGTTGCCGACGGCGGAGAGAAACAGCGCGGTCCACCAGTCGCGGGAGGAGAGCTGTCTCAGGCGACGGCGGCCCAGCCAGGCGATAGGGATGGCGATCAAACCGAGCGCCAGATAGCGGCCCGTCGATTGCAACGCCGCTGGGTATTCCGGCACGATCAGCGGCCCCACGAAAATCAGCCCCCACATTAACCCTGCGGCGAGGGCGAACAACACTCCAGCAAACATGACGCATTCCCGTTAAAACAATGTAACGCCCAGTGTGAACAGCAACGCCTGAGAATTATTGTATGAGATTGCGCTTTTAGCCTCGGGTGACCTGCTTCTGATAGCGTACCGGGGTGATGCCGTAGCGGCGGGTAAAGGCGCGCGTCAGATGAGACTGGTCGCTGAGCCCGGTCGCAATCGCCACTTCTGCGGCAGGCATACCGGTCGTCAAAAACTGCTTGGCGCGCCATAGCCGCACGGCCATCAGCATTTGATGGGGAGTGACGTGAAAATGCGCCTTGAACTGGCGCAGGAAATGATACGGACTGAGCGCGGCCTCTTTTGCCAGCTCCTCCAGCCCCACGGCATGCATGTAATTATCGTAGACATAATCGCGCACCCGGTCGAAGCGGGTTTGCCGCGTGAGGATCTGCTTGCCGCCGTGACGGGCGTAAGGGCGGAAAGTATCAATAAGATCTAACACCAGGCCCTGCTGGGCCAGTGGATCGGGTTGGTGCCACAGATCGTAAATAATCCGCCCGGTCGCCTGGGCGCGCAGCGGGTCGTGGCGCTCAACGTCAGTGAACCACCACTGTTTGACGCCGGTCATTTGCTCCAGCAAATCGGGTTCGAGATAAATCATCCGGTAGCGCCAGCCGCCGTGGGTCTCCGCTTCGCCGGTGTGCAGTTCGTCCGGGTTCATGGTAACCAGGGAGTTTACCGCCGCCACGTGATCGGCACCGCGATAGCGAAAGCGCTCGGCACCCCATTCGATGGTGCCAATGCCAAAGGCTTCGTGAGTATGGGGTTCAAAAGCATAATTGGCGATGTGGGCATGATAAAGCTCAATGCCCGGAATGGCGGCTAAATGCCGAAACCGGGCGCGATCTTGTTCATCGGTAAACTGTTCTGGTACACCTTGCACAACTCACCCCCTTAGACTGCTTCTTGTTCATTATAGGGATGAGCCGTGGCATGGCTACGAAAATTAACCGCTAATTAACAATTACAGGATGGCTTTCAGGCTGTCATCAATAGAGGTGGTCGGGCGGCCAATCAGGCGGCTCAACTGGCGGCTGTCATCAAACAGTCCGCCTTTAGATGCGCCGATGTCGGAGTCCGCCAGCAGTTTGGCAAACCCTTCAGGTAGACCCGCGCCCTGCAACGCGGCGGCGAAATCCGCTTCGCTGAGGTTGTGATATGCCACGGTTTTACCGGTCAGCGCGGAAATTTTTTCCGTCAGCTCCGCCAGCGTCCAGGCGCTGTCGCCCGCCAGTTCATACACTTTCCCTGCCTGATTATCGAGGCTCAGCACTTTCGCGGCGGCCTCGGCATAATCTTCCCGGGAGGCGGAGGCGATTTTGCCCTCGCCAGCGCTGCCGATAAACGCGCCGTGCTCCAGCGCCGCGGGTACGCTCGCCAGATAGTTTTCGCTGTACCAGCCGTTACGCAGCAGTACGTAAGGTACGCCAGATTGCGCCAGATAGTTTTCAGTATCCACGTGCTCCACGTGCAGCCCGAGCGGCGAAGTATCCGCGCGCAGCAGGCTGGTGTAGGCGATCAGCTGTACGCCAGCGGATTTCGCCGCATCGATAATATTGCGATGCTGGACGGCACGTTGGCCCACTTCGCTGGATGAAATCAGCAGCAGTTTTTCCACGCCCCGTAGCGCCGATGCCAGCGCCGTTGGGTTGCCGTAATCCGCTTCACGAACCTGAACGCCTTTATCCGCCAGCGCCTGTGCTTTAGCTGGATTACGCACAATCGCCACAAGGTCCTGTGCGTTATGGGTTTCCAGCAGTTGGTTAACGACCAGTTGGCCTAAATGACCGGTTGCGCCCGTGATGGCAATCATGAGGGACTCCTTCGTATTTGGTGAGTGTTGTGGCACACTATCACCCTAACTAACTTTTAGTAAGTACGCACAAAAAGGTAAGTATCAAAATGACGGCTGCGAATACCCTGACTCAACAGTTACGCGACGGTAATCTGTTTGCGGAGCAATGCCCGTCCAGGGACGTGTTAAAGCACGTCACCAGCCGCTGGGGTGTACTGATCCTGGTGGCGCTGCGGGATGGCACCCACCGGTTTAGCGATCTGCGGCGCAAAATGGGTGGCGTCAGCGAAAAAATGCTGGCCCAGACCCTGCAATGGCTGGAACAGGACGGCTTTGTCAACCGGGTTGCTTACCCGGTCGTGCCGCCCCATGTGGAATACAGCCTGACGCCGCTGGGCGAAGACGTGAGCGAGAAAGTCGCGGCGTTGGCCGACTGGATTGAAATGAATTTACCGCAGGTGATGGCGTCCCGTCAGGAACGAGACGCCAGCGCGGCTTAACGGGCGTTCAGATCGAGCTGATACAGCGCAAAGCCAATTTCATCATTACCGACGTTTTTCATCGGATATTGCGCTTTTTGCTGAATAAACGCGGCGGCTTTTTCGCCCGGCGAGGTTTCGAAGCGGATATCCAGCGGCTTATCGCTGTGGATCGGCGCCAGACGCCAGTTGTTATCCGCCGCCGGATGAATTTCTCCGGCCTGTTTAGTCTGCGCGCCAATCCAGGCGGCCAGCACCGAACGGTTCTCATCCGGTGAAGCGAAGGCAATATGATCGTCGCCCGTACCGGCAAACTTAGCGCCGTATGCGCGATAGTTGTTCGTTGCTACCAGGAAAATCGCGTTCGGGTCGACAGGCTTGCCATTAAAGGTCAGTCCCTTAATCCGTTCAGCGTGAGGATTTACCACCTGGCATTCGCCGTCGTATTTCGCGGGCTGGGTGACATCAATCTGGTAATTCACCCCGTCGATCACATCGAAGTTATAGGTGCGGAAGCCATCCCAGTTAATCAGGCTCTGGGGCTGGCTGTTATTCACATCGATCTGGTTAAACTGCCCGGCGGAGCATTCCAGCCACTCTTTGACCTCTTTACCGCTGGCTTTCACCACCACCAGCGTATTCGGGTAAAGATAGAGGTCGGCGGCGTTACGGAAGGTGAGCTGGCCTTTTTCCACTTCCACATAGCTCGCTGGATCGTTTTTACGCCCGCCCACTTTGAACGGCGCGGCGGCAGAAAGCACCGGCAGCGACGCCAGATCCGGATCGCCCTGAATAAAGTGCTCAACATAGGCGCGCTGGGCGTTATTCACCACCTGAACGGTCGGATCGTCCTGCACCAGCGCCAGGTAGCTGTAGAGATTATCGGCGGATTTGCCGATTGGCTGGCTGACGAAATCGCGCGTGGCGTCGTGGGAAGGCTTCAGCACTTTCACCAGGTTGGCGTCTTCCGCCGCCAGGGATTTTTTCGCTGCGGCGTCGTAAATGGGCCGCGCCTGGGCTTTCGCCTCATTGACCTGCCATTTGCCGGCATCGTTATTCAGCACCATGTCCACTACGCCCAGGTGATCCCCCCACATGCCGGGCATCACCGCAGGAATACCGTTCAGGGTGCCTTTCTCACTATCTGCCCCTTTGATGGCGGCAAAATCTTTACCGGGGAATACCGCGTGAGCGTGACCAAACAGGATGGCATCTACGCCGGGCACGTCGGTTAAGTAGTACACCGAGTTTTCTGCCAGCGCTTTGTAAGGTTCAGTGGAAAGGCCCGAATGCGCCACGACCACTACCAGATCGGCCCCTTTGGTACGCATTTCCGGGATATAACGGCGGGCGGTTTCGGTGATATCGGTAACGGTGACCTTGCCGCTCAGGTTAGCTTTATCCCAGGTCATAATCTGCGGTGGCACAAAACCGATATAGCCAATTTTCAGGGAATGGGTTTTGCCCTCGCGATCTTTCACCTCGGTGGGTTGAATCAAATACGGCGTAAACAGCGGCTTATTGGTTTTGGCGTCGATAACGTTGGCGTTAACGTAGGGGTAGTTCGCCCCCGCCAGCGCGTTGTGCAGGTAATCGAGGCCGTAGTTGAATTCGTGGTTGCCGAGGTTGCCGACAGCGTAATCCAGAGTATTCATCGCCGCGAAGACCGGGTGCACATCGCCCTGTTTTAACCCCTTCGCCGCCATGTAATCGCCCAGCGGGCTGCCCTGAATCAGATCGCCGTTATCCACCAGCACGCTGTTGGTCGCTTCGCCACGGGCGGTGTTAATCAGCGAGGCGGTACGCACCAGGCCGAATTTTTCCGTCGGGGTATCTTTGTAATAATCGAAATCCATCATGTTGCTATGTAAATCAGTGGTTTCGAGAATTCTTAAATCGACCGTTGCCGCATAGACGTTGGCCGTCACAAGCGTCGCCAGGAGCGTTGCGCTAAACTTAATCATCATCAAGGTCCCTTTTTAAGATCTCTGTTGCAAAAAGATATGTATGTATAGGCTGTTGCTTACAGAAATGTGAATCCTGCCATAGATTGATGTAAGGAAATCCAGGCTCTATCACAGATGGCGGAATCAGACGCAATGCTATATAAAAAGTCATCAGGTAAAACAAAGGGTTAATCAGCGGCAGAATATGCCTGTCGCTCACAACGAGGTGGAAGATGTTAGAACAGGTATGCCAGTTGGCGCGCGAGGCGGGAAACGCCATTATGCAGGTCTATCAGGGCGAAAAACCGATTGACGCAACCCATAAAATTGACGATTCCCCGGTCACGGCGGCAGACATTGCCGCCCATAAAATTATCGTTGCAGGACTGAATACGCTGACGCCGGATATTCCGGTATTGTCTGAAGAAGATCCGCCCGCGTGGGAAATTCGTCAGCACTGGCAGCGTTACTGGCTGGTGGACCCGCTGGACGGCACCAAAGAGTTCCTGAAGCGCAACGGCGAGTTTACCGTCAATATCGCCTTGATCGAAAACGGGAAGCCGGTATTGGGCGTGGTGTACGCGCCGGTGATGAAGGTGATGTACAGCGCCGCCGAAGGTAAAGCGTGGAAAGAGGAGTGCGATATTCGCAATCAAATCCACGTGCGCGACGCCAGGCCGCCGCTGGTGGTGATCAGCCGTTCGCATACCGATGATGAACTGAAAGAGTATTTGCAGCAATTGGGCGAGCACCAAACCACGTCCATCGGTTCATCGCTCAAATTCTGCCTGGTGGCGGAAGGGCAGGCGCAGCTTTATCCGCGTTTCGGGCCGACCTGCATCTGGGATACCGCTGCGGGGCATGCGGTGGCGGTGGCGGCCGGGGCGCACGTTCACGACTGGAAAGGCGTCACGCTGGATTACACCCCGCGCGAGTCGTTCCTGAACCCCGGCTTCAGAGTTTCTATTTACTAAGCAACTGTTGCAGCAGGCTCATTACCTGCTGCACTTCCTGCTGGGTCAGCCCGCCGTCTTTAGCGAACTGCACACGTCCCTGTTTATCCAGCACCACTACCGCTGAACTTTCTGGCTCCAGCGCCCAGGATTTGGCGACCACACCATCGCTATCAACAATGAACTGCGACCACGGATACAGCTTTTTGTTGTCCTCCAGGCTGCTGCGCACAAACATCGCGCTACCGGGGATGGCATCGTCAGTATTTACAATGGTGGTGGTTTGATAGGTGTCATGAGGCAGTTTGGCGTTTTTGATGGCTTCAATCAGCCCGGCGTTTTTTTCTTTGGCGGAGGTGCGTCCGGCAATATGCTGCACCACTCGCACTTTTCCACTTAACTGCGCGCTGTTCCAGTTTTTGTAGCTAAACTTATCGTTAGTAAGAATCAATTCGCCACGGTCAGATACGCCGACCGGCGGGACGCGTTGATTATCCTGAAAATTATGTGCCGATGCCATTAATGGCAGCAGCAGTGTCGCGAGCGTCACGGCTTTGCGAAGGGTCATAGATTGACTCCATATTGTTGTTGTAAGCAGGTGATCGGACCACCTGGTCCCGACATTTTAAGCATATGTGCTAAATCCCGCATTTACCCGCAACCTTGATGCCAGTTTGCGGGCGGACGCACATATCCTGAAGAAAATCGCGCTTTATACTGCCTTTTATGAGCAACTGAAAAGAAAACTCTTAAAAAGTGTAATAAAACGGTAAATAAACTTAATCACACTGTGTCACCTGACCAATCTGGTCTATAGTCATTTGGCAACAAAATTTGCGCCTTATCCATGACGGTCCGATTGTGGAACCGCCGGGGCGTAACACTAAGCAGGAGTAGAAAAAAGTGAAAATATTCCAACGTTATAACCCCCTTCAGGTGGCTAAATACGTGAAGATCCTGTTCCGTGGACGGTTATATATCAAGGATGTAGGCGCTTTCGAGTTTGATAAGGGCAAGATCCTTGTCCCGAAAGTGAAGGACAAGCAGCATTTCTCTGTGATGTCCGAAGTGAACCGTCAGGTTATGCGTCTCCAGACTGAGATGGCTTAACCCTTTAAGTCGTACGTGAGTATTACCTGTGCAGTAATCAAACGGCCCCGATGGGGCCGTTAGTGTTTCTGAAGGTCAGGAAGCAGGGGTTTCTTCCGGCTTGCGGGGAACCAGCACGGTAGGCTTGTTATCAATGCGCGTCACCAGCAGTTGGTCGATGCGGTAGTTATCAATATCGACCACCTCGAACTTATAGCCGGAGAACTTCACCGAGTCGGTGCGTTTCGGGATTTTACGCAGCATAAACATCATAAAGCCGCCGATGGTCTCGTAATTGCCGGACTGCGGGAACTCATCAATATCCAGCACGCGCATCACGTCATCAATCGGCGTCCCGCCGTCAATCAGCCACGAGTTCTCGTCACGCGCGACAATTTGCTCTTCCAGCCCCTGGCCGACTAAATCGCCCATCAGCGTGGTCATCACGTCGTTCAGCGTGATAAGGCCTACTACCAACGCGTATTCGTTCATGATCACCGCAAAATCTTCCCCGGCGGTTTTAAAGCTTTCCAGCGCTTCAGAAAGGGTCAACGTGTCAGGAACAATCAGTGTATTGCGGATTTGCACGCCGCTGTTCAGCGCCAGGCTCTGGTTGCCCAGCACCCGGTTCAGCAGTTCTTTGGAATCAACATAGCCGACGATATGGTCGATATCGTCATTACACACCAGGAATTTGGAATGGGGATGTTCGGCGATTTTGCTCTTAAGGCTCTGCTCATCTTCATGCAGATCGAACCAGACGATGTTTTCACGCGAGGTCATCGACGACGGCACGGTGCGCGATTCCAGCTCAAACACGTTTTCAATCAGCTCATGTTCCTGTTTACGCAGCACCCCGGCCAGCGCCCCGGCTTCTACCACGGCGTAAATATCATCAGAGGTAATATCGTCTTTGCGCACCATCGGCAATTTGAAAATGCGGAAAATCACGTTGGCAAGGCCGTTAAAGAACCACACCAGCGGGCGGAACACAAACAGACAGAAGCGCATCGGGTTGATGATACGCAAAGCAATCACTTCAGGCGCAATCATACCGATGCGTTTCGGCGTCAGGTCGGCGATTAAAATAAACGCGCCGGTGACCAGCGAGAACGACATAATAAAGCTCAGTTGCTCCGCCATTTCAGGGGACACTAAGCCGTCAAATATTTTGTGAAAGGCCGGTGAAAACGCCGCATCGCCGACAATACCGCCAAGGATCGCCACCGCATTAAGGCCAATCTGCACCACGGTGAAGAACATGCCTGGGTTTTCCTGCATCTTCAACACGCGCATGGCGTTGATGTTGCCTTCATCGGCCATCAGTTTAAGTTTTATCTTGCGGGAGGCGGCAAGCGAGATCTCAGAAAGCGAGAAAAACGCACTGACGCCGATGAGACAAAGTATTAATAAAATACTGTTTAACATAGTTTATCCAGCCTGAGCCGGATCCTCGAAAGGGAAGTGAAAAATCCATTGAAAATAACATGATAAATTCCGGTCTCACCCTGGAGCGAGGCCGGAATTTCACCGCCTAGTATAGCAGCAGCCGCAACTGGGCTGCCAGTGGAAGCGGTTTTGCCTTAATAATCGAAGGGTTAAGCCGCTTTATTTGGCATGGCGGTTTTATCCTGCAAGGCATAATCGGGGTGGGTTTTGACGGATATCGGGCGCGCCTGAACGTAACGCATCACCGCCATGATTATAAAAAGCAACAGCAGCAGAATGGCCCAAAACAGCAACTGGGCTCCGGGTGCGGCGCGCAAAAATTCATTTTTTACCGCGTCATGAAAATCGGGGTTGATCAGTGCCGTGACGGAAAAATAGAGCTTACGAATAACGTCATTATCTCCGCCTACCATAAAGAGGATGCCGTAGGCCCATTGCACGACAGCACCCACACCTGTCCAGAGTACCGATAAGTAAATAACGCGCCCAGTCCGGGTACGGTAGTGGCGTTTTACGTACAAAAAGGCGGACAGAAAACCCGTCAGCACCATAACGGCAATTAATACCAGCGTTAGGCTGAAATACATCATGGCCTCCGACACCGCCTGCATCAGCGCAGCCGAGTCATGAATATATGTTTTGTTATACAGGGTTCTTAAAAATTGTGAGTCTGTAAAAAAGGCCAGCAACAATCCAAAGGTAATGGACAGCAGCGCGATAAGTATTTGCTTCAAAAAGAGGGTTCTTGAGGCGTTATTGTAGATAAGCGTAGACGCGACACGATTGATATGATTAAGAAACACAAACGACATCAGGGCGGTAACCATAAAAGCGACCAGAATAAACGTAGTACCAAAAAGTAAATCATACATTTGATCGACACTGATACTGTTAATGTCCTGCTCAACGTGCGGCATCACATTATCGATAAGTGAGGTAATGTCATCCGTCATCCATGAAAATATTCTGGCGATAACCCAGGAAATGGCCACCATAAATCCACTATCAATGTGTTGCCATATATCAGCCGTCGTCAAATTTTTTACGCGCTTTTCCACGGGGGGATGAAAGGAAAAAAGCGTTTGGCGTCTTGCTTTCTTTAGTGAAAGTTGAGAGATCAGCGCGCTTCGATATCCTTCCTGAGCCGCGACTTCATCAGTCAGCAATTCGCGAGTGCGAATAAAGTGCCGAATAATAAGTAAATTCACAATCAGAATAAAAATATCATCGTCTACGTTGATCAGTGCGCGCGGGATCATTACAACAAAATTATATAAAATGCTCTGGCCCTGCGCTGTCATTGTCGGCATGGCAGTGAAAAATTGTGACCAGAAGTAGAGTTGAATGGCAATGATATTAAATATTGTGAGTGCGGCAAAAGCGTAAAACAGGTAAAGGGGGAAGGTGATAAATAAAATATCTTTCTGTTTTATATGGGCGCATTCATGCGCGATAATACCATCGATATTTTCCTGCTTATTGAATGCAATGCATAACCCTTTTTCCGCGACCACGCGCGGGTGAAAATTGTGATACGTGTAGTACGCATTTTTGCCAATGGTTGAGGCCATCACCAGGGGAACTGTCTTGCCCATGATGCCACGAATGATCAGCGCGCAGTGGCTGAAAAAGTTAGCGTCCTGCTCATCGTTGGCGTTAACACGGTACCGTTGGTCACGCCGATAAGCGCTCACCATATATAAAACCAGGGCAAGCAGTAATAACAAACCACAATCAAACCAGGGAAGTAAAGGGTCGTCAATGCCGGGATAGAAAACCAGGCTAAGGTTATTAACCGGCCCATTGCCATAATAAAAATAAGCCAGCATAGAAAGGATAATTAACCACTGGCCGAGCCGGGTTTCGTCGTAAAAAGACAACTGATTTATTTTGCGCATACTTTACCTCTCAGGAGGCGTAAGTAACCTCAGGGCAATCGCATCCGCGATGCTGTCCGCTAATTCCCCGGAGAGTTTTTTCTTGCGGCAAACCGCCAGAACAATTTTTCTGACCTCAGTGGGGGAATATTTGACCTGGGCAGTCACGCCTTTTTCTGATGAAAACAGGACCTTTTTAAGCTGCTCCAGCGTCATGGCGCTTAATCCATGCAAAATGTCGGGCGCGATAATGGCGATAACATATTTTATTATCGGGAAAAGTTGGTTTGCCAGGTACTGAACGGTATCGCCAACGTCGAATGCGCCAGCCATATCCTGCTGGGGTTTAGCATTCAGTGAGTTATCAATAATATCGCCTAAATAGCGATATTCAGCAGGCTCATTTTCTTTAATAATCTGGGCAACAACTTCCCACGCTAACGAATCCTGGGCGCTGATTTTCATAAGATACCCCATGAGCGCAATGCCTCATTATTCTATATAACACGCCAGCCAGTTACGGTATCAACCTAAGGTTGTATCTTAAAGTGAAGCGGGTTATTTCCGGGTAATCAAATGTTAACGCCCCTTTATTTGCAGAAAGAGTGAGAAGCAGCGGATAAAAAAGTGTATGGGCCTGAAATAACAGGCCCATAGATGATTCAGGAAATGCGCGGTGGCAAACACACCCCAATCCCACCAATCCCGCAGTAACCATAAGGGTTTTTGTGAAGATATTGCTGATGCTCGTCTTCGGCGTAGTAGAACGGTTTGGCGCTGGCGATTTCGGTCGTAATGGGACGCTCGTCGCCTTTTTCCGCCATCGCTTTCTGGAAGCGCGCCAGGCTGGCCCGGGCGGCGCTGTCCTGTTCCGGCGTCAGCGGGTAAATCGCCGAGCGGTACTGCGTCCCCATATCGTTACCCTGGCGCATGCCCTGCGCGGGGTCGTGGTTCTCCCAGAACACCTGGAGCAATTGTTCATAGCTAATGATCTGGGGATCGTACACCACGCGCACCGCTTCAGTATGGCCAGTTTTACCGGTACAGACTTCCCGATAGGTCGGGTTCAGCGTATAGCCGCCAGAATAACCCGCCGCCGTGCTGTAAACCCCTGGCAAACGCCAGAACACGCGCTCAACGCCCCAAAAGCAGCCCATAGCAAAGATGGCGATCTCCATGCCATCCGGCACGTTGGTCATCGAATGTTCGCTAACGGCATGCAGCGCAGCAACCGGCATCGGCGTGCTGCGGCCTGGCAGAGCCAGATCCGGGTCAATCAAGTGCTTTTTATCAAAAAAATTCATCGTAGCGTCTCCCTTAGGTGGGGGAAAAAGCAACAGCCTCGCTAAGGTTGTCACACGGCGTGTCTTTGCACACAATACAGTTGATAAATACGTCTAGATTTAAACATAAGAAATATTTGGGTAGTCGTCTCTTTTTCAATTCCCGATATGCGGGAATTTTCATCAAGCCGCGGAGCGGCACTACGTTTCCTTCCAGGGGTGGGAAAAAGGAAATTCAGGAGAAAACGTGCCACGATTCCGTCTCTATTTCTGCGCCAGTTTTATGCTGGCCTCCGCCGCCGCGAGCGCGGCGAACGTGCGTCTACAAGTGGAAGGTCTGTCTGGCGAACTGGAAAAAAACGTTCGCGCTCAACTATCTACAATACAAAGCGATGAAGTTACGCCTGACCGGCAATTCCGCGCGCGCGTCGATGACGCCATTCGAAATGGGCTTAAAGCGCTCGGGTATTACGAGCCGACAATCGATTTTGATCTGCGTCCACCGCCGCCAAAAGGGCGCCAGGTTTTGATCGCCAAAGTGTCGCCTGGGGTGCCGGTTCGTATAGGCGGGACCGATGTGATCCTGCGTGGCGGTGCGCGAACCGATCGCGACTATCTCGACCTGCTCAACACCCGTCCAGCCATCGGAACGGTGCTCGATCATGGTGACTACGACAATTTTAAGAAAAGTCTCACCCGCGTTTCGTTGAGAAAAGGCTACTTCGACAGCGAATTTACGAAGAGCCAGTTAGGGGTTTCTCTCGAACGTCATCAGGCATTTTGGGACATCGACTATAACAGCGGCGAACGCTACCGTTTTGGGCCGGTGACCTTCGAAGGGTCGCAAATCCGCGAAGAGTATTTGCAAAGCCTGGTGCCGTTCGAGCAGGGCGATTATTACCAGTCTAAAGACCTGGCGGAACTGAACCGCCGGCTTTCCGCCACCGGATGGTTTAACTCCGTGGTCGTCGCGCCGGAATTCGATAAGGCCCGTCAGACCAAAGTGCTGCCGCTTCACGGCGTCCTCTCGCCGCGTATCCAGAACCGGATTGAAACCGGGGTCGGTTATTCCACCGATGTGGGCCCACGCGTTAAAGCCACCTGGCACAAGCCCTGGATTAACTCTTACGGCCACAGCTTCACCACCAGCACCAGTATCTCTGCACCGGAACAGCAGCTCGACTTCAGCTACAAAGTCCCGTTGCTGAAAAACCCAATCGAACAGTATTACCTGGTGCAGGGCGGCTTTAAGCGTACCGATCTCAACGATACCGAGGCCGATTCCACCACCCTGGCGGTGTCGCGCTACTGGGATTTGTCGAGCGGCTGGCAGCGCGCCATCAACCTGCGCTGGAGTCTCGACCACTTTACCCAGGCAGATGTCACTAATACCACTATGCTGCTTTATCCTGGCGTCATGATCAGCCGCACCCGCTCGCGCGGTGGGCTGATGCCGACCTGGGGCGATTCCCAGCGCTATTCGGTGGACTACTCCAACACGGCCTGGGGTTCAGATGTCGACTTCGTGGTGGTACAGGCGCAAAACGTCTGGATCCGCACCCTTTACGATCGTCACCGCTTTGTGGCGCGCGGCAATCTGGGCTGGATTGAAACCGGCGATTTCGACAAAGTCCCGCCGGACCTGCGTTTCTTCGCAGGCGGCGACCGCAGTATTCGCGGTTATAAGTACAAATCTATTTCGCCGGAGAATGATGACGGCAAACTTACCGGGGCCTCCAAGCTGGCTACCGGCTCGCTGGAATACCAGTACAACGTCAGCGGCAAATGGTGGGGGGCGATGTTCGTGGATTCCGGCGAAGCGGTGAATGATATTCGCCGCAGCGATTTCAAAACCGGCGCGGGTGTCGGGGTGCGCTGGCAGTCGCCCGTCGGCCCGGTCAAACTCGATTTCGCGGTGCCGATTGGCGATAAAGAAGAACACGGGTTGCAGTTCTACATCGGTTTGGGGCCAGAATTATGAGTTTATGGAAGAAGATCACCCTTGCCGTGGTGCTGTTTCTGGTGGTGCTGCTCGGGATTGTTGGTTTTTTAGTCGGGACGACCACCGGCCTGCATATCGTCTTCAAAGCGGCTGACCGCTGGGTGCCAGGGCTGGAGATTGGCAGCGTGACCGGCGGCTGGCGCGATCTGTCGATCAAAAACCTGCGTTATGAGCAGCCTGGCGTCAACGTGATGGCGGGCGAAGTTCACCTCGCCGTGAAGCTGGCCTGCCTGCGCGACAGCAGCCTGTGCGTAAACGCCCTGGCGTTACGCGATATCAACGTGGTTATCGATACCGAGAAAATGCCGCCCGCGGCTCAGGTAGAAGAGGAGGATAGCGGTCCGCTCGATCTCTCAACGCCTTATCCCATCACACTCAGCAGCGTGACGCTGAATAACGTCAACATCCGTATTGATGACACCACGGTATCAGTAATGGATTTTGCGTCTGGCCTTAACTGGCAGGAACGTAACCTGACGCTGACGCCGACAACCTTACAAGGGCTGCTTATCGCGCTGCCAAAAGTCGCCAAAGTGGCGCAGGAAGAAGTGGTTGAACCGAAGATAGAGAACCCGCAGCCGGATGAGCTGCCGCTGGGCGAGACGCTCAAACAGCTGTTCTCGAAACCGGTGCTGCCGGAAATGACCGACGTCCATTTGCCGCTGAACCTGACTATCCAGTCATTCCGCGGCGAGCAACTGCGTTTGACGGGCGATACTGACGTCACCATCAACGCGATGCTGCTTAAAGTCAGCAGCGTAGATGGCCTCGCTACTCTCGATGCGCTGGATATCGATTCCACCCAGGGAACGGTGAACGCCACCGGACGCGCCGAGCTGCGTAATAACTGGCCGGTTGATATCACGCTTAACAGCACCCTAAACGTCGATCCAATTAAAGGCGAAAAGGTCAAAATTAAAGTCGGCGGCGCGCTACGCGAGCAGCTTGAGTTTGGCGTTAACCTGTCCGGCCCGGTTGACCTGGTGCTGCGCGGCCAGACGCGGCTGGCGGAAGCGGGCCTGCCGTTGAATCTGGATATCACCAGCGAACAGCTGTACTGGCCGTTTACCGGTGAAAAGCAATATCAGGCGGACGATCTCAAGCTCAAGCTGACCGGGAAGATGACCGATTACACCCTGAGCTTCCGCACGGCGGTGAAGGGCGCGGATATTCCCCCGGCGACCATTACCCTGGATGCCAAAGGCAACGAGCAGAACATCAATCTGGATAAGCTGAACGTCGCGGCGCTGGAAGGCACTACTGAACTGAAGGCGCTGCTCGACTGGCAGCAGGCCATCAGCTGGCGCGGCGAATTAACCCTCAATAAAATCAACACCGCCAAAACCTGGCCGGACTGGCCCGCGAAGCTGGATGGCTTAGTGAAACTGCGCGGTAGCCTGTACGGCGGGAGCTGGCAGGTGAACGTGCCGGAAATCAAGCTGGCGGGCAACGTCAAACAGAACGCCGTGAAGGTTGATGGCCAGATCCAGGGCAACAGTTATATGCAGTGGGTGATCCCCGGCCTGCATGTGGCGCTGGGGCGTAATACCGCCGACATTAAAGGCGAACTGGGCGTGAAGGATCTGGAACTGGACGCCAACATCGACGCGCCGAATCTGGATAACGCCCTGCCGGGCTTAGGCGGTACTGCCAAAGGCCTGGTGAAGATCCGTGGCACGGTGGAAGCGCCGCAGGTGCTGGCGGATATTACCGCACGCAATCTGCGCTGGCAGGAACTGTCGATTGCCCAGTTGCGGGTAGATGGCGATATTAAATCCACCGACCAGATTGGCGGCACCCTGGATGTCCGGGTTGAACGCATTTCCCAGCCGGGGCTGACTATCGCGCTGGCAACGATTAACGCCAAAGGCAGCGAAAAAGATCATCAACTGGCGCTGCGGGTGCAGGGCGATCCGGTTTCCGGGCAGCTTAATCTGAAGGGCAGTTTCGATCGCGCTGAGCAACGCTGGCGCGGCACGCTTGAAAACACCCGCTTTGAAACGCCGGTCGGCCCCTGGTCGCAAACCCGCGCCATCGCGCTGGATTACCGTGGCCAGGAGCAAAAAATCAATATCGGCCCACATTGCTGGACTAACCCGAATGCGCAACTGTGTCTGCCACAGGCTGTGGATGCCGGGGCGGCAGGCCATGCGGTGGTGGACCTTAACCGCTTTGACCTGGCGATGGTGAAGCAATTTTTGCCGCCGGAAACCCAGGCGAGCGGCGTATTCACCGGCAAAGCTGATGTCACATGGGACACCACCAAAGAAGGGCTGCCGCAGGGCAGCGTGACGCTGGATGGACGCGGTGTCCGGGTTACGCAAATCGTTAACGGCAACGCGCTGCCGGTGGTCTTTGATACCCTGAGCCTGAACGCCGCCCTGCGTAATAATCAGGCGGAGCTGGGCTGGCTGCTGCGCCTGGCGGGTAACGGCCAGTTTGACGGCAAAGTGCAGATCGCCGATCCGCAAAACCGCCGCGACTTGTCCGGCAACGTCAACATCCGCAACTTCTCGTTGGCGATGGTTAACGCCATCTTCTCGCGCGGTGAAAAAGCGGCAGGGCTGTTAAACGCTAATCTGCGGTTGGGTGGCAACGCGGCGCAGCCGCAACTGTTCGGGCAGTTACAGCTGACCAGCGTGGATATCGACGGCAACTTTATGCCGTTCGATATGCAGCCAAGCCAGCTTTCTCTGGCGTTTAACGGCATGAGCTCCACGCTACAGGGCGTGGTGAATACGCGGCGTGGGCAAATCAATCTCAACGGCGACGCCGACTGGAGCCAGATTGATAACTGGCGCGCGCGGGTGGCGGCAAAGGGGGATAAAGTCCGCATTAGCGTGCCGCCGATGGTGCGGCTGGATGTCTCGCCGGACGTCGTGCTGGAAGCCACGCCAAGCCTGATTACTCTGGATGGCCGGGTCGATGTGCCCTGGGCGCGTATCGTGGTGCATGAGCTGCCGGAAAGCGCAGTCGACGTTTCCAGTGATGAAGTGATGCTGGATGCGCAGCTTAAACCGGAAAGTGCGCCGACGGCGGCCATCCCCATCAACAGCAATCTGATCGTGCATGTCGGCAACAATGTGCGGATGGACGCCTTTGGGTTACGGGCGCGACTGACCGGCGATCTGAAAGTGGCACAGGATAAACAGGGGCTGGGCCTGAACGGCCAGGTCAATATTCCGGAAGGGCGGTTCCGCGCTTACGGCCAGGACCTGATCGTGCGTAAAGGCGAACTGCTGTTCTCCGGTCCGCCGGATCAGCCGCTTTTAAACATAGAGGCAATCCGAAATCCTGAGGCCACGGAGAACGATGTGACCGCCGGGGTACGCGTTACCGGCACGCCGGATGAACCGAAAGTTGAGGTGTTCTCCGACCCGGCAATGTCGCAACAAGAGGCTTTGTCGTATCTGTTGCGCGGTCAGGGGCTTGAGAGCGGGCAGAGCGATAGCGAAGCCATGACGTCAATGCTGGTTGGCCTGGGGGTTGCACAAAGTGGGCAGGTTGTGGGTAAAATCGGCGAGACGTTTGGCGTCAGCAATTTGGCGCTGGATACCCAAGGGGTTGGCGACTCCTCGCAAGTAGTGGTCAGCGGCTATGTACTGCCGGGTCTGCAGGTGAAATATGGCGTAGGTATCTTTGATTCTCTGGCGACGCTCACGCTGCGTTATCGCCTGATGCCTAAGCTATATCTGGAAGCAGTGTCTGGCGTAGATCAGGCACTCGATTTGCTCTATCAGTTCGAGTTTTAGCAATGCGAATATTTGTCTACGGTAGTTTAAGACGCAAACAAGGCAACAGCCACTGGATGACCAACGCTCAGTGGCTGGGCGATCACACGGTAGAACACTACCAGTTGTTCAGCATTGGCCACTATCCTGGCGCGGTGCCGGGTGAAGGGGAGGTGTTGGGTGAAGTGTATCGCATTGATGCCAGTACTCTTGCTGAGCTGGATGCCCTGCGCACGAAAGGGGGGGAGTACCGGCGTCAGCTAATTCAAACGCCTTACGGCAGCGCCTGGATGTATGTTTACCAGCGGCCAGTTGAAGGCCTGACCCGCATAGAAAGCGGCAACTGGTTGGATAGAGAGAATTATTAACCTGGAAACCACGCTCCGGCGTGGTTTTTTATGCCCCTGACCTTGAGAATGCTTCTTTTTTATTACTTGATTACTTAATTACATTTTATTGTTAATAAACTTTTTAATAAAATTAAATGATGAGGCGGTTCTTTTCTTCGCCTCATACCGTATCATGCCCTACATATTATTCATGATGATTATTTAAAATGAAGCCCATTAATTCTCTTTATATGTTGAGACGTTAAGAAGCCCACTTGAAGTCTATGTTTTTTTGAGGGTTATTATTAAGGTTAATATTTATCTAAATCATTTAAACGATCCTTTAATGGGGCGTTTGTTCTTTTTGGAGCAAAATAATAATTGTCAATATATTTCCGCAGTATTAAAATTGGTTATCTGTGATTGACATTTTTAAATGTAAATAAAAGCGTAATACTAAGTTGTAATGAAAGATACGGTGAATTTTATCGGATTTAATTCGTTGAATCACAGATAAACATTTCTCAAGGACAATAATAGATTTAGGAAGGATATGAATATGAGCTTTAAAAAATTAGCGCTGGCTTCCGTAATGAGTTTGGTTCTGGCTTCCGGTGCTGCAAGCGCAAAAGACCAGGGGCACGGTGTAATTAATTTTAGCGGTTCTATTATTGATGCTCCGTGCTCAATTAATCCAGATGATGATAATCAGGATGTTGACTTGGGCCAGATTTCTAACGTGGCGTTAGAAAGTGACAGTAATGCTGGTACCTCTACTCCAAGAGAGTTTAAAATCCGTCTGGAAAAATGCTCCCTCGGCACGATCAAAACTGTTACCACCACCTTTACCGGTTCCGCTGGCGTGGTACCTGATTCCCTGGGTATCGCGGGTACTGCTAAAGGCGCCAGTATCATTCTGACCGATGGCGGCAATGCACAAATCAAACTGGGCCAACCTACCGCTCCTCACGTGCTTCAGGATGGTAATAATACCCTGCTGTTCACCGCATACCTGCAGGGTGACGGCGCTGCCGCAACTATCGTCCCAGGTGACTTCACTTCTATCGCCGACTTTACTCTGGCCTACCAGTAATATTCTGCGTCTTTTGGTGAACATACGTCTGCTGATGCAGGCGTATGATTTTTACCATGTTCAGAGAGGGAAGAATGTTCGGATTACCACAAGGCGTAATGGGCATTGCCTTTGCAACGTTAACCTTTGCTGCACTGGCATCAGAACAAACAGCCAATCCTGCTTCTGAATTTGATTTGGGCTTGACAGGCCGGTTGAATATGCAGGGTTCTATTCTTTCCAGCGCCTGCGATATCACAACCGGCGACGGATGGCAGGCAATAGAACTGGATTCAGAAACCCGCAGCCACATGAAGCGCATCGGAGAAGGCGAGCCGAAACCTTTTACTATTCATCTGAGGAACTGCTCGTTAGCCGTTTCGGAAGAGCATGCGCCGTGGCAGTACTTACGCGTGACTTTCGACGGCGCAGATAATCATGGGCTTTTTAAGGTTCAGGGAGCTGGTGGAGTCGCGCTACAGCTTGTGGATCAGAATGGTAAAGAAATAACACCGGGAAAAGCAGTTCCTTACCGAACAGAGGCGTCAGATGATATTCGTCTGGATTATCAGGTGCGGCTTAAATCTACGATGGGAAATTTATTGGTGGGTAGTTATCAAACCACCATTAAATACCGTGTGGAATATTTTTAGCACCAGAAAAAACACCATCGGACTGTAGTGTTATGACTGGCGGTAATTAATGAATAAATTAATAAAAAACAATAACCGGCGAGCGGCGACATCGAAAGTAATGCGTCTTTCTTTACTGGCTTTTTTCATTTTTGCCGCATGGCGAGCCCCCGCAATGGCTGCCGAAGAAATTCAGTTTAATACCGATATACTGGACGTGAAGGACAAACAGAATATTGACCTTGGCCAGTTCTCAAAGCGCGGATATGTTATGCCGGGCGAATATACCTTCAAAATTAAAATCAATCAGAGCGAGCTTGAAGAGCAGCCGATACCTTTTTTTGCGTCTGAAACCGATAAAACTCAATCGATACCCTGTTTGACGCCTGAAGTTGTCACTAAGTTTGGGCTTAAAGAAGCCTATTCTAAAAAAATGACGACCTGGCGTAACGGCCAGTGTGTGGATATGAATTCCCTGAGCGGTATTGACGTTATTCCGGATCTCGGAACCAGCACGCTGACAGTAAATATACCTCAGGCCTATCTGGAGTATGTTTCAGATGACTGGGCTCCTTCGTCTATGTGGGACAATGGTATTCCAGGGATACTGGCAGATTACAACTTCAACGCGCAAGTGCGTAATAACGAAGGAAACAGCGACGATAACTCAATATCAGGCAACGGGACCTTTGGGGCTAACTTTGGGCCGTGGCGTGCTCGTGCTGACTGGCAGACGAATTACGACAACACGAATGACGAAAACAGTGGTGGTCAAAAGCAGTGGGACTGGAGTCGCTTTTATCTTTACCGGGCGCTACCAGCCCTGAAAGCGAAACTCACGCTTGGTGAAGATTACGTCAACTCAGATCTCTTCGACAGTTTCCGTTTTACCGGGGGGAGTCTGGTTTCTGATGACAATATGCTGCCGCCTAATCTGCGCGGTTACGCGCCAGAAGTCACGGGTGTCGCGAAAACCAATGCGAAGGTCACGATATCTCAACAGGGGCGGGTGATCTATCAAAGTCAGGTCGCTGCAGGTCCGTTTGCGATTCAGGATCTGAATAATGCCGTTTCCGGGACGCTGGATGTTCGCGTAGAGGAGCAGGACGGCTCGGTTCAACAGTATAAGGTTAGTACCGCCAGTATTCCCTATCTGACCCGTCCGGGTAGCGTGCGCTATAAGTTTTCTGCGGGGAAGCCAACTAACTATGACCATCACACCGACGGCAATACGTTTGGTACCGGGGAATTTTCCTGGGGTATAAGCAACGGCTGGTCACTGTATGGCGGCGCGGTATCAAGCAGCAAATATCTGGCACTGGCGGCGGGGATTGGCCGCGACCTGATGGCGCTGGGCGCGTTGGCTTTTGACGTCACGCGTTCAGACGCGAAATTGGATGATGAACACCGTCATGGTCTGTCATATCGGGTGAGCTACTCCAAACGCTTTGATGATACAGGTAGTCAGGTCACCTTCGCAGGGTATCGCTTCTCCGAGAAAAACTACATGAGCTTTAGCGATTACCTGGGCTATCGCGCGGATTATGGCGATTTCATGCAAAGCAAGGAGATGTACACCATCACCTTTAGCCAGCAATTTGAGAGTTTAGGGTTAAGCGCTTATGTCAACTATTCACACCAGACCTACTGGAATAGCCCAGCGGAAGACCGCTATAGCCTGTCGCTGTCCCGCTATTTCGATGTGGGTAAATGGAGAAATATCAATGCATCACTGACGGCATACCGCAACAAATTCAACGGAGTGAATGACGATGGGATGTATTTAGCCGTGTCCATTCCGTGGGGTGATAGCGGTACGTTAGGGCTGAACTCATCTTATAACGGTGATATGAACAGCCACAGCATGAGCTATTTCGACCGTCTAAAAAATGGCGATAACTACCGGATAGCGGCAGGCGGCACTGAAGACGGCGGTTCACTCAGCGGTTATTACGATCATGAAGGCGACCAGGCTGAAGTAACCGGCAACGTTGACTATCAGCACGGACAGTACAGCTCGGCAGGTCTGTCTCTACGCGGCGGGATGACGGCCACAGCGCAGGGTGCGGCATTACACCGTTCGAATGTCATGGGGGGAACGCGTGTATTGCTGGATACCGGCGATGCGACTGGGATCCCGGTGCAGGGCTATAGCGACACCACCACCACTAACCACTTTGGTAAGGCGGTAGTGACCGAAGTGAGTGATTACAGCAAAAACAGCCTGAGCATTGACATTAATCACCTTCCAGATAACGCCGAAGCATCTTCTTCGGTAGTGCAGGCGACCTTAACCGAAGGCGCAATTGGCTATCGCAAATTTAATGTAGTGTCAGGCCTGAAGGCGATGGTCATTATTCGCCTGGCCAGTGGGGCTTATCCACCGTTCGGCGCCAGCGTAAGAAATAAGGACAACCAGGAAATCGGTATCGTTAACGACGAAGGGCAGGCCTATCTGAGTGGCCTGAAATCGGGTGCGAAAATGAGCGTTATCTGGGACGGCGCGGCACAGTGTGCCGTAACTATTCCGGAGAATCTGGAAGGAATGAACCAGACCGGAAATCTCTTACTGCCGTGCCAATAAGGCACGGTTTAGAAACCAAGTAGCAATGAGTCATAAGATGAAAATGTTAACACGTAAAAATATTGTTTCCACTGCATTCATGGCACTGTCGAGCCTGATGGTAGCGCAGCAGGCCTCTGCGGCTATCGCCCTTGACCGTACCCGCGTGGTCTATAACGGGGGCGAGAAGTCAGTAAGCCTGAATATCAATAATGAGAATAAAAACTTACCGTATCTTGCCCAGGGCTGGATTGAAGACGCCCAGGGAAACAAAATCTCCTCGCCGCTTACCGTACTACCGCCTGTTCAGCGAGTCGAGCCCGGTGCGAAAAGTCAGGTAAAAGTACAGGCAACGCTGGCAATTGATGCCTTACCGAAAGACCGCGAGACGCTGTTTTACTTCAACCTGCGTGAAATTCCGCCACGCAGCAAAAAGCCAAACACATTGCAAATTGCCCTGCAAACTCGCATCAAGCTTTTTTATCGTCCGGCCGCGATTGCTCTGGATAAATCACAGGCTGCCGAAGGCGATTGGGTAGAGAAAGTCACTCTAACCCGCCAGGGCGATAAATTTGTCATCAATAATGCGGCACCATATTTTTTGACGGTTGTCGAGGGGGCACCTTCGGCGAAGGGTAAGCCGGTTCCATTTGAGCCAGTAATGGTTGCGCCTAAAAGCAGTGCCGCCATTGAGGCATCCTCAGCGGCTTTGGGTTCAAGCCCGGTTCTCACCTATGTGAATGATTACGGTGGTCGACCGCAGCTCCAGTTCAATTGCGGCGGATCAACCTGCACCGCGAAGCTCGTAAAGGATAAAAAATAGAGCAGGAGCCTAGGAGGCATTGAGATGAACAGGATTTTGACCAGTATGGCCGCCAGCCTGTTATTTACCCTGGTAGGGCATGCTTGCGCAGACGAAAAACCGCTGGTGGATACTGGTGAGTTGTATGTATACGGTGATTTGCGTGAGAACACATGCCGTATGGAAATGGATTCGGCATGGCAGGATGTTGACTTAGGTTCAGTTGCGCGCGCTGACATAAGTATGGTCGGAAAAGCGGCAAATCCGGTAACGGTAAAACTTTACCTGCGAGACTGTCCAGAACTGGGAAACTGGGGCACGAATATTACGCCGCTAACAGAAACAGTCAGTACCCTGCAACCTCCTTATAAAGCGCGTGTTGTGGCGGTAGCCGATGAATCTAATCCAGATCTGATTAAAGTCACAGGCGCGTCGGGTATCGGATTGCGTTTGCGCGACAGCCGGGGTGAAACGGTGAAGTTCTCTCGCTACAGCGATGTGGTTCTGCTTAACCCTGGACAGAATCAGGTGACGTTCACCATCGCGCCGGAGCGCACTTCAGCTCCCTTTGCAGCAGGCCCATACTATGCGGTGATCCATTTCAGCATGATTTATCAGTAGGGGGTGGGTGATGAAATTTTCCAGATTGGTGGCGTTGCTGGGCATGTTAGGCAGCGTAACGGCCATAGCCGATGATAACACGGCTGTTCTCACCGTTGAGGTGGTCATAAATGCCCCCCCGTGTGAAATCAACGGCAATAAGATCATTGATGTTGATTATGGTGAAAACGTCATCACCACAGACGTAGCGAAAGGAATAGTGGAAAAGGCAGTGAACTATACCCTCGATTGCTCAAGTGCCGATCAGAGTAAAACACTGGTAATGCGCATTAGCGGTTCTGGGGCGGATTTCGACAGCAAAGTGTTGAAAACCAGCATCCCAGAGTTGGGGGTGAAGCTTAAGGCGGACGGCGTGGACTTCCCGCTAAACACGCCATTAGCAATGGCTTCATCAACCAGCCAACCCGCCTTGACCGCATTGCTGGTACAGCAACCGGGAGCTCGCTTAGAGACTGGCGATTTTACTGCCGGGGCAACCATGACGGTGGAGTACCAATGAAACGGATGCTGCTTTTAATCAGCCTGGCGCTGCCGGGCATGACGCTTGCTGCCGACAATATGTCATTCCACGGTACGTTAGTTGCCCCGCCATGCAAAATTAGTAACGGACAGACCATTGAAGTGGTATTTGGCGACGATTTGGGCGTCACTAAAATCGACGGCAATAATTACAAAAAGCCTGTGGATTACAGTATTACGTGTGACACCGGCTATAGCGCAAATAACCTCGCTATTGTGGTTGATACCACGAATCCAGCGCCGTTCGATACCGCAGCGGTAGATACCAATCTGGAAGGGCTTGGTATTCGTATTTTGGTGGACGGTATGGCGGTGGAATTTGCTAAGCGCGTTGCGGTGGATGACCCGGCAAGACCACCTCAAATTGAGGCAGTTCCAGTACAAGATCCGGCCGTGACACTTACTGCGGGCGCTTTTGAAGCCACAATGACGCTGCGCGTTGACTACCTGTAGGAGAGGCGATGAAAGGGATATATTTATTGCTCTGCGCAGCACTGGGCGCAACGGCACACTCTGCATTAGCGGCACAGGATAATGTGCATTTCACCGGTGCGCTGGTCTCTGAACCCTGCACATTGCCCGAACCCGATAAAACTATCATTCTTGATTTTGGTTCGGTAATTGAAAAGTCCCTTTATGAGTATCAGCGAACCAAATCGAAGCCGTTTAGTATACATTTGCAAGATTGTGATCCGGCTATTTTGAGTACCGTAAGCGTGACTTTCGAGGGGGACTTTGATCCAGAACTCACAAATATGTTATCTCTGGATGCCTCCAGCACCGCGAAAGGTGTGGCGCTAGGACTTGAATTAGCGGACGGTACACCGTTGGCTATTAATAAACCCACTCCGTATATTCAATTAGCGAGCGGTAACAATACGCTGACTTTTAATGCTTTCGTACAGGCGCAGCCAACAGTTATAACTGCTAATTCGCTGGTGGCCGGAGATTTTACGGCGACAGCGAGTTTTGTGCTGACCTATCAGTAAATAAAATTTAAGTGAATTAAAATGCGCAAATTGATGCTTTTATTATTAATATTTGTTTCACCATTATGGGCAAGTAAATACCCAATTATTTCATCCATTTCCACTAAATATAAGGTGGGAGGGGCTGAATATACTATTACGCAAAAAATTTTGGAAATTGGTCCCTCAGCGGATCAAATCGTACCGGAAACTTGGGTAGTTGGGCTTGCGCATAAGCACTATGACTATGATGGACAAGAATCAGTTGCTTTTACAGGTAGCACAATAATGTCGACCGGATATGATGCCATTGGTTCGCTAGCTATACGTAATTACAATAATGGTTCAGCAGGGGTAACTATTATATATCATGGTGGTCCGAATGTAGTTAATAAGGAATGCGTGGCATATGTAGGTGCCAGGAGTAGCACTATTCAAACTTCTTGGGCCAATGCAATGGTTCCGGGCGGTTGTATGATGGTTCCGCCTGCCGACGAGTGGTGTAAAATCACTACGCCAGAAATAACTCTCGATCATGGCACTATTATTTTGAAAAATGCTGAAGGACATTCAGCAACCGCACAAATGGGCGTTTATTGCACCACTCCCACGGCGGTAACATTTAATTTGGTAACTGATAGCAGCTATGTTTATTTGGATGAAGGCAAGTCAGAAATTACTGTTAATAATCTACCCCTCAAAACCAAAATTGATTTACCTGATGGGGATTCTACTATGCCGATAAAAGATTTACTTACCGGTGTTAACAGTGAAGGTTATCATACCGGAAGTAGTATTCTGGTTATGATGCCCTATTAATAAGCTGCTAAATTTTTAATTTTTTGCTCTTATATTCATAAAGTTATGGGAAATAAAACACCGACGAAAGGCCTGAGGGTTCCCATAAATAAAGACTGGCATAGAAGGTTGTGTCTACTTAGTGTTCCACCATAAAGTAAGGTCACTCCTCTATGCCTGCAGTTCAAGTTTGCCATAAATTTTTTAGCCAGTCCCTGAACTCTCTCCATCAGTACCATAAAAAGCGTTGCTCGACACGACTGTCGCCCTGACCCGCGGTGCTTCGCTCTTCTGGAGCAGAACTTCCGGGACGAGAAAAGTGAGCGTTATGAACTGAGTCTACGGGTCAGTAAAAGCCGGAGAGAAAAACGAATATCCATGCTGTGAGTGGTAATCACCCTCTACAGTATCATTATGTAGTGACAGGTTATTTCCCTGAAAGTAAGTGAATAAGCCACGAGTTTCAGGTGAACAGGATGAAATCGGGATTGGTGTTGTCGTATCTGAGGCTAAGTGAAAACGCCTTCCGCCAGTCAGCGGGATTACTGTCGGGGGATGAACCCCGACAGGGTGTATGCCGATATGGCGGGGCTTACAAAAACATCATCATGGTGCACTGATCATTTTTCTGAGGATCCCTCAGGCCTAAAGGCTTTTTACATCACGCGACAGAAAAATCACTTTTTCGCAGCGCGTTCGAAAGAAGCAACGATTTCCGCTTTAGCCGCTTCTGCGTTATCCCAGCCGTCCACTTTCACCCATTTGCCTTTCTCGAGATCTTTATAGTGCTCGAAGAAGTGGGCAATCTGCGCTTTCAGCAGTTCCGGCAGGTCGTTCACGTCTTTGATGTGATCGTACTCTTTGCTCAATTTGGTGTGCGGGACCGCAACCAGCTTGGCGTCTTCGCCCGCTTCGTCAGTCATTTTCAGCACGCCAACCGGACGGCAGCGGATCACAGAACCCGGCTGTAGCGGGTACGGCGTCGGGACCAGCACGTCAACCGGGTCACCGTCCAGAGACAGGGTGTGGTTGATGTAACCGTAGTTGCACGGGTAGAACATCGCGGTAGACATGAAACGGTCAACGAACAGCGCGCCGCTGTCTTTGTCGATTTCATATTTGATCGGGTCCGCATTAGCCGGGATTTCGATAACTACATAGATGTCTTCTGGTAGATCTTTACCAGCAGGCACGTTGAGTAAGCTCATGTCTGTTTCCTTTAACTGTATGGCAAACAATGCCGGGTATTATAGCCAAATGCGCCTGAAAGTCCTGGACTGTTTTTCCCGCCGCCCGAAAATCCCAACCCTTGTTTGGGCTTTTTTTCGACTGAATAATCCATAAAGTCAGCCGCTTTCTGAATAAATTTTTGTAACCGGTTACAAAGTGAGATTTTTGCCCGGTCAACAGCAAAAAAATCTCTCGAATCCGCGACCTGGCGCAGGGGCGAAAAGTCGCTACCCCGCTCACACTCTTGCGTTCTCAGGCTCATAACCTTTATGTAACTTTTTTGAATTGTGATGTAACGCATTTTGTTACATCCCTTATTGTCTATAGTTTTCCCGCAGGTGGAGATTTAACCAACAATAACCCTACGAGGATTTACTTATGTGGAAGCGCTTACTTCTGGTCACAGCAGTTTCGGCAGCCATGTCGTCTATGGCAATGGCCGCCCCCTTAACCGTGGGTTTTTCTCAGGTAGGTTCTGAATCAGGCTGGCGTGCGGCAGAAACCAGCGTTGCGAAAAGCGAGGCCGAGAAACGCGGCGTTACGCTGAAGATCGCCGATGGTCAGCAAAAACAGGAAAACCAAATCAAAGCCGTGCGTTCGTTTATCGCTCAGGGCGTTGATGCCATCTTCATTGCCCCGGTGGTTGCGACCGGTTGGGAGCCGGTGCTGAAAGAAGCCAAAGAGGCGGAAATCCCGGTGATCCTGCTGGACCGTAATATCGATGTAAAAGACAAATCACTGTATATGACCACCGTCACCGCTGACAACGTGCTGGAAGGCCGTCTGATTGGCGACTGGCTGGTGAAAACCCTCGACGGCAAACCGTGTAACGTCGTTGAATTGCAGGGCACCGTTGGGGCGAGCGTGGCCATCGACCGTAAGAAAGGTTTTGCTGAAGCCATCGCTAAAGCGCCGAACGTGAAAATCATCCGTTCGCAATCCGGCGACTTCACCCGCAGTAAAGGGAAAGAAGTCATGGAAAGCTTCATCAAGGCTGAAAACAACGGCAAAAATATTTGCATGGTTTACGCCCATAACGACGACATGGCTATCGGCGCTATCCAGGCCATTAAAGAAGCGGGTCTGAAACCGGGCTCCGATATTCTGACCGGCTCTATCGACGGCGTTCCGGATATCTTCAAAGCGATGATCGATGGCGAAGCCAATGCCAGCGTTGAATTAACGCCGAACATGGCCGGCCCGGCATTCGATGCGCTGGAAAAATTCAAAAAAGACGGCACCCAGCCTGAGAAAACCACCATCACCAAATCAACGCTGTTCCTGCCGGATACCGCGAAAGAAGAACTTGAGAAGAAAAAAGGCATGGGCTACTAAGCCGACCGCAGACAAGGCTCTCTTCGGAGAGCCTTTTGCTCTACTGACACGCTTTTCGGAGTCCGGTGATGCAACCACAACAACATCAGGAAATCTTGCGCACCGAAGGGCTGAGTAAAGTCTTTCCGGGGGTAAAAGCGCTGGATCACGTCGATTTTAGCTTACGACGTGGCGAAATTATGGCCTTGCTGGGGGAGAACGGCGCAGGCAAGTCCACCTTGATCAAGGCTCTCACCGGCGTGTACCAGCCCGACGGCGGTACAGTCTGGTTAGAGGGCCAAACCATCCGCCCAAAAAATACCGCCCATGCCCAGCAGCTTGGCATCGGGACGGTGTATCAGGAAGTAAACCTGCTGCCGAATATGTCGGTGGCGGATAACCTATTTATCGGTCGCGAACCGAAACGCTTCGGTTTACTGCGCCGCAAAGAGATGGAAAAACGCGCCACGGCGCTGATGGAGTCCTACGGATTCAGCCTGGATGTGCGCGAGCCGCTCAACCGTTTTTCTGTCGCCATGCAGCAAATTGTGGCGATCTGCCGCGCCATCGACCTGTCTGCCAAAGTGCTGATCCTCGATGAACCCACCGCCAGCCTCGATACCAAAGAAGTGGAAATGCTGTTTACCCTGATGCGCCAGTTGCGCGACCAGGGCGTCAGCCTGATTTTCGTTACCCACTTTCTGGATCAGGTGTACGAAGTCACCGACCGCATCACCGTGCTGCGCAACGGCAAGTTTATCGGCACCCGCGATACCCGCGAGCTGCCGCAGATCGAGCTGGTAAAAATGATGCTGGGCCGCGAACTGGACCAGAATGCCCTGCAACGCGCCGGGCGCACGCTGCTGAGCGAAAAACCGGTAGCGGCATTTAAAGACTACGGCAAAAAAGGCGTGATTGCGCCGTTCTCGCTAGAGGTGCGGCCCGGTGAAATTGTCGGCCTGGCGGGGTTGTTAGGCTCCGGGCGCACCGAAACCGCCGAAGTCATCTTTGGCATTAAGCCCGCCGACAGCGGTAATGCGCAGATCAAAGGCAAGCCGCAGGCACTGCGCTCCCCGCATCAGGCCTCCTGCCTGGGGATCGGCTTCTGCCCGGAAGATCGCAAAACCGACGGGATTATTGCCGCTGCCTCGGTGCGCGAAAACATCATTCTGGCGCTCCAGGCCCAGCGCGGCTGGCTGCGTCCGATCCCCCGGCGCGAGCAAAACGATATTGCCGAACGCTTTATCCGCCAGTTAGGTATCCGAACCCCGAGCGCCGAGCAGCCGGTGGAGTTCTTGTCCGGCGGCAACCAGCAAAAAGTGCTGCTGTCGCGCTGGCTGCTGACCCGGCCGCAATTCCTGATCCTCGATGAACCCACGCGCGGTATCGACGTCGGCGCGCACGCCGAAATCATCCGCCTGATCGAAACGCTGTGTGCCGACGGGCTGGCCCTGCTGGTTATCTCGTCGGAACTGGAAGAGCTGGTGGGGTATGCCGACCGGGTGATCATCATGCGCGACCGGGAACAGGTGGCGGAGATCCCGCTTGAAGAGCTGTCCGTCAGCGCAATTATGAATGCCATCGCGGCATAAGGAGGGCTCTTGATGACTCGTTCAGTGCCGGACGTGGGTACACCAAAGCGCCGTTTCCGCTGGCCGCAGGGAATGCCGCAACTGATAGCGTTGCTGCTGGTATTGCTGGTCGACAGCATGGTGGCGAACCATTTCTTCCAGATTGTGGTTCAGGATGGGCGCTTATTTGGCAGCCCAATAGACATCTTAAACCGCGCCGCACCGGTGGCGCTGCTGGCGATTGGCATGACGTTGGTGATTGCCACCGGCGGGATCGACCTGTCGGTCGGTGCCATCATGGCGATTGCCGGAGCGACAGCGGCGTCATTAACCGTTGCGGGCCATAGCCTGCCGGTGGTGTTGCTGGGCGCGCTTGGCGTTGGGGTGCTTGCCGGATTGTGGAACGGCATCCTGGTCGCTGTGCTAAAAATTCAGCCCTTTGTGGCGACGCTTATTCTGATGGTTGCCGGGCGCGGCGTGGCGCAGCTCATTACCTCCGGGCAAATCGTCACCTTTAACTCGCCCTCGCTCTCTTTTCTGGGTAGCGGCTCGCTGTTGTTTTTCCCGACGCCAGTGATTATCGCGCTGGTAACGCTGATCGTGTTCTGGCTGTTCACCCGCAAAACCGCGCTCGGCATGTTTATCGAAGCAGTGGGAATTAACATCCGCGCGGCGAAAAACGCCGGGGTAAATACCCGCCTGATGGTGATGCTGACCTATGTGCTCAGCGGCCTGTGCGCCGCCATTGCCGGGATCATCGTTACCGCAGATATCCGCGGGGCAGACGCCAACAACGCCGGTCTGTGGCTGGAGCTGGATGCCATCCTCGCGGTGGTGATTGGCGGCGGTTCGCTGATGGGCGGGCGCTTCAACATCGCGCTGTCAGTGGTGGGCGCATTGATTATCCAGGGGATGAACACCGGGATTTTACTGTCCGGTTTCCCGCCAGAGCTGAACCAGGTGGTGAAAGCGGTGGTGGTGATGTGCGTGCTGATTGTTCAGTCACCGCGCTTTATTAGTCTGTTACGTCGGAGACGCCGCGATGATTAAACGTAATTTACCGCTGATGATCACCCTGGCGGTGTTTGTGCTGGGTTATCTCTACTGCCTGACGCAATTCCCTGGTTTCGCCTCCACGCGGGTGATTTGCAACATCCTGACCGATAACGCCTTTCTGGGGATTATCGCCGTCGGAATGACCTTCGTGATCCTCTCCGGCGGAATTGACCTGTCGGTAGGCTCGGTGATCGCCTTCACCGGCGTGTTCCTCGCTAAAGCCATCGGTTTCTGGGGTATATCGCCGCTACTGGCATTCCCGCTGGTGCTGGCGATGGGCTGCGCCTTCGGTGCGTTTATGGGCTTACTGATCGACGCGCTGAAAATCCCGGCGTTTATTATCACCCTCGCCGGGATGTTCTTTCTGCGCGGCGTTAGCTATCTGGTTTCCGAAGAGTCAATTCCGATTAACCACCCGATTTACGACACACTGTCCAGCCTCGCCTGGAAAATCCCCGGCGGTGGGCGCTTAAGCGCCATGGGGCTGTTAATGCTCGGCGTGGTGGTGATTGGCATTTTCCTGGCGCATCGCACCCGCTTCGGCAACCAGGTCTACGCCATTGGCGGCAATGCCACCTCCGCCAACCTGATGGGGATTTCAACCCGCAGCACCACCATCCGTATCTATATGCTGTCTACCGGGCTGGCGACCCTCGCGGGCATCGTGTTTTCTGTTTATACCCAGGCGGGCTATGCGCTGGCGGGGGTAGGGGTAGAGCTGGACGCCATCGCCTCGGTGGTGATCGGCGGCACGCTGCTTTCCGGCGGCGTAGGTACGGTGCTGGGTACGCTGTTTGGCGTGGCGATCCAGGGGCTGATTCAGACCTATATCAACTTTGACGGTACGCTCAGCTCCTGGTGGACCAAAATCGCTATCGGCATTTTGCTGTTTATCTTCATCGCCCTGCAACGTGGCCTGACCGTGCTGTGGGAACGCCGCCAGAACGCCGCTGTGACCCGTGTTAACCCGGCGATAGCAAAGCAGTAACATATTGAAAATATTCGTACCTGACTAAACTTTTTCCGGTAAATGCCGATAACTCACTACTGGCTTCACGTGGCGTTATCGGCAACCACCGGGAAATAACTATGTTGAAAAACCTCTCTATTCGCATGGGCCTGTTGGCCGTTCTGGCAGCCATGACGCTGCTGTTATTACTGGTCAGCGGGATCGGTATTTACGCGCTGACCCAAAGCTCCACCTCGCTGCAACGCATTAATCATCTCCAGGGCGAACAGATCATGCGCCTCAACGACGGCTACACCCAGATCCTGCGGGCGCGCAATGAATCTGGGCAGGCGGTGCGCCTGATGGAAGTCGGCCTGTTGCAGGATGCGGAAAAGTCGGTCAGCCGCATCGAAAGTGAAATCAGCCAGGGACGGAAGACGTTAAAAAGCCTACTGGAAAGCAACGTCAACGATGAGCAGGGCCAACAATTGCTGGGGCAACTGTCGCGCAGTTTTGACGCCTTTAACGTCAACGGTATCACGCCAATGCTGGCCTCGCTGAAAAGCCAGAGCCCGGACGATTACTATGCCCTCATGGAAAACGGCCTGATCCCGCTGTCGCAAAAATTTGATAACGACATGCGTACCTTCCTCGCCTGGAGTGAAAACCGGGGTAAAGAGGAAGTGGCGGCGGTGCTGCAACATAAACAAGCCGTGCTGGGATTGATGGTGCTGGCGGCGCTGATCACGGCGGGCCTGATTGCCGCCGTCTGGTTCGGCATGCGCCACCTGCTGCTGAGCCCGCTTAACCGTGCGATCGTGCAAGTGGAACGAGTGGCGGCGGGTGACCTGACCTACACTGTTATCCCAGACACGAACAATGAGCTGGGCCGCCTGGCGAATGCCATTGACGCCATGCGCCAGTCGCTGGTGGTGTCGGTCACTAAAGTGCGTGACGCCAGCACGCAAATCGATACCGGCAGCCGGGAGCTCACCGCCGGGAATATCGATTTATCCCGCCGTACCGAGTCTACTGCCACCTCACTGGAGCAAACCGCCGCCAGCATGGAGCAGATCACCGCCACCGTGAAGCAGAACGCCGAGAATGCTGAACAGGCCCATCGCCTGACGCAAAACGTGTCGGAAACTGCCGATCGCGGCAGCGAAATGGTGTGCTATGTGATTGAAAAAATGCGTGATATCTCCGGCAGCGCCAACCGTATCGCCGATATCCTGAGTGTGATCGACGGTATCGCTTTCCAGACCAATATCCTGGCGCTGAATGCGGCAGTAGAAGCAGCGCGCGCCGGTGAGCAGGGGCGTGGATTTGCAGTCGTGGCAGGCGAGGTGCGCACCCTGGCGAGCCGCAGCGCCGAAGCCGCCAAAGAGATCCGCACGCTGATTGCCGATTCGCAAACTCACGTAGGTGAGGGCAGCGATCTGGCGATGCAGGCCGGGGAAACCATGGATGAGATCGCCAGCGAAGTGATGCGTATGACCAAACTGATGCGCGAAATCGCCAGCGCCTCCCAGGAGCAGAGCCGGGGCATTGAACAGGTGAATATCGCGGTGAGCCAGATGGACGAAGCGGCGCAGCAAAACGCCGCGCTGGTAGAGCAGTCGTCTGCCGCCACCCATTCTCTGGAAGCGCAGTCGCAACTGTTGGTGGAAACCATGTCAGGCTTTAAAGTGCAGCTACAGGCATAAAAATACCCCGGCGTGCCGGGGTATCAAATAATGCAGATCCCCTGTCAGCGACGGGGGATTTTTGTTTTACGCGTCAGGATATTCGCGAATAAAGCGCTCGACATCGTTCACCATGCTGTCGTTGCCGACGAAGAACGGACGACGCTGGTGCAGGCTCTCAGGGATAATATCCAGGATACGGGCTTTCCCGTCGCTCGCCTTGCCGCCCGCCTGTTCCGCCAGGAATGCCATCGGGTTGCATTCATACAGCAAACGCAGTTTCCCTTCCGGGTGGCTTGCGGTGCTCGGGTACAGGTAAATCCCGCCTTTCAGCAGGTTGCGGTGGAAATCCGCCACCAGCGAACCGATATAACGTGACGTATACGGGCGTTGAGTATTGGTATCTTCTTCCTGGCAGAACTTGATGTATTTCTTCACGCCCTGCGGGAATTTGATGTAGTTGCCTTCGTTAATCGAGTAGGTGTTGCCTTTTTTGGGGAAGCGCATGCGCTCCTGGCTCAGGCAGAACACGCCCAGGGAAGGGTCGTAAGTAAATGCGTGTACGCCACAACCGGTGGTGTAAACCAGCATGGTTGAGGAGCCGTAAACCACGTAACCCGCCGCAACCTGTTTGTTGCCAGGCTGGAGGAAATCTTCTTCAGTAACCGGCGTACCAACCGGAGTCACGCGGCGGTAGATAGAGAAAATCGTCCCAACAGATACGTTAACATCAATATTGGACGAGCCGTCCAGCGGGTCCATCAGCACCACGTACTTAGCGTGTTCACAACCCTCGAACACCACTATTTCATCTTCTTCTTCCGACGCGATCCCGGCGACGATATCGCGGGCTTTCAGCGCGGCCTTCAGTTTTTCGTTTGCGAACAGGTCGAGTTTTTGCTGCACTTCGCCCTGGACGTTTTCAGCGCCGCTGGCACCTAAGATATCAACCAGTCCGGCTTTGTTGATATCGCGATGGATAATCTTGGCGCCCAGCTTTATTGCCGACAGCAGCGCAGTCAGTTCGCCGGTAGCATGAGAAAATTCATGCTGCTTTTCGACAATAAATTCACCTAACGTTTTCATAACACTTTCCCTGCATCCTAGTTTGAGTAAAGCGATCATTTAATCGTAACAAAGATAGAAAGGTTAGCGCACAGGTGAATCGAGACAGCAAATAACAGAATCGCCTTAAATGCGTTTCTTCGCGCTCCAACATGCGGGTAGAATATGCGCCGGATGAAAAAAGGACAGTAACGTATGCGTATTCATATTCTGGGTGTATGTGGCACCTTTATGGGCGGGCTGGCGATGCTTGCGCGGGCCCTGGGCCACGAGGTAACCGGCTCGGATGCAAATGTTTACCCGCCGATGAGTACCCTTCTTGAAAAGCAAGGTATTGATTTAATTCAGGGCTACGATGTCGAGCAACTCGATCCGCGCCCGGATCTGGTGATTATCGGCAACGCCATGACGCGCGGCAACCCGTGTGTTGAAACGGTGCTTGAGCAGAATATCCCTTATATGTCTGGCCCGCAGTGGCTGCATGACTTCGTGCTGCGTGACCGCTGGGTGATCGCCATTGCGGGAACGCATGGCAAAACCACCACGGCAGGCATGGCGACCTGGATACTGGAAGCCTGCGGCTATAAGCCAGGTTTTGTGATTGGCGGCGTGCCGGGCAATTTCGACGTTTCCGCGCGGCTGGGTGACAGCCCGTTCTTTGTGATTGAGGCCGATGAGTATGACTGCGCCTTCTTCGATAAACGTTCCAAATTCGTGCATTACTGCCCACGCACCCTGGTGCTCAACAACCTGGAGTTTGACCACGCGGATATCTTTGACGATCTGCGGGCGATCCAGAAGCAGTTCCACCACCTGGTGCGCATTGTGCCGGGGCAGGGCAAGATCATCTGGCCGGAAGGCGATGCCAATCTGAAGCAAACTCTGGCAATGGGTTGCTGGAGCGAGCAGGAGCTGGTGGGCGAGCAGGGCCACTGGCAGGCGAAAAAACTCAATGCCGACGCCTCAAACTGGGAAGTGCTGCTGGATGGCGAGCGCGTGGCTGAAGTGAACTGGCAACTGGTGGGCGAGCACAACATGAATAACGGGCTGATGGCGATTGCCGCCGCGCGTCACGTGGGCGTGACGCCCGCCGATGCGGCGCAGGCGTTAGACAGCTTTATAAACGCCCGCCGCCGCCTGGAACTGCGCGGAGAAGCCAATGGCGTGACGGTGTATGACGATTTCGCGCATCACCCGACGGCGATCCTGGCGACGCTTGCCGCGCTGCGCGGCAAAGTTGGCGGTACGGCGCGTATTCTCGCCGTGCTGGAGCCGCGCTCCAACACCATGAAAATGGGCCACTGTAAGGACGACCTGGCACCCTCGCTGGGCCGCGCTGATGAAGTGTTCCTGTTCCAGCCGTCGCACATTCCGTGGCAGGTGTTTGAAGTGGCGGATGCCTGCATTCAGCCTGCGCACTGGAGCGGCGATGTCGACACGCTGGTGGAAATGATCGTAAAAACCGCCCAACCCGGCGACCATATTCTGGTGATGAGCAACGGCGGCTTTGGCGGTATCCACCAGAAACTGCTGGATGCGCTGGCGAAGAAAGCGGAGCTGGTCCAGCAGGATTAACGCGGCTTCGACAAACTGAAGCCATAAAAAAAGCCCGCCAGCGATAACCTGACGGGCTTTTTACTGGCCGAATTACACGTCCAGGTAATTCATAATGCCGTCAGCGGCTTTACGCCCTTCGGCAATCGCCGTTACCACCAAATCGGAACCGCGCACGATATCGCCGCCGGCAAAGATTTTCGGGTTGCTGGTCTGGAACGGGTTGTCGCTGCGCTCCGGGGCGATAATGCGGCCCTGAGAGTCCAGCTCCACGCTGTGCTGCGCCAGCCACTCCATGCTATGCGGACGGAAACCAAACGCCATTACTACGGCGTCAGCAGGCAGAATGTGTTCGGAACCCGCGACAATCTCCGCGCGACGACGGCCATTGGCGTCCGGCGCGCCCATTTCGGTGCGAACCATCTTCACGCCGGAAACTTTACCGTTGGCGTTAATTTCCACACCCAGCGGCTGCACGTTGAATTTGAACTCTACCCCTTCTTCACGGGCGTTTTTCACTTCACGGCGCGAACCCGGCATGTTCTCTTCATCACGACGGTAGGCGCAGGTGACGTGGGTCGCGCCCTGGCGCACGGAGGTACGCACGCAGTCCATCGCAGTATCGCCACCGCCCAGCACCACCACGCGTTGGCCTTCCATGCTGATATACGGCGACGCCGCATCTTCGCCGAAGCCCATGGTGTTGCGGGTGTTGGCGATCAGGAACGGCAGCGCGTCGAATACGCCCGACGCATCTTCGTTTTCAATGCCGCCGCGCATCGACTGATAGGTGCCGACGCCCAGGAATACCGCGTCGTACTCGGCAAGCAGCGCTTCCAGTTGCACATCGCGGCCCACTTCGGTATTGAGCTGGAACTCAATGCCCATGCCGGTAAAGATTTCGCGGCGGCGGGTCATCACTTCTTTTTCCAGTTTGAATGCCGGGATACCAAAGGTCAGCAGACCGCCGATTTCCGGGTGACGGTCATACACCACCGCTTTGACGCCGTTACGGGTCAGCACGTCGGCACAGGCGAGGCCCGCCGGGCCCGCGCCGATAATCGCCACGCGTTTGCCGGTCTGCTTCACGCCGGTCATATCCGGACGCCAGCCCATTTCAAACGCCTTGTCGTTGATATAGCGCTCAATGTTGCCGATGGTGACTGCGCCGAATTCGTCGTTCAGGGTACATGACCCTTCACACAGGCGATCCTGCGGGCAGACGCGCCCACAGACTTCCGGCAGGGTGTTGGTCTGGTGCGACAGTTCCGCCGCTTCGAAAATCCGGCCTTCGTTGGCTAACTTCAGCCAGTTCGGAATGTAGTTATGAACCGGGCATTTCCACTCGCAGTACGGGTTACCGCAGGAAAGGCAGCGGTCCGCCTGGGCTTTCGCCTGGCTTTCTGAAAACGGCTCGTAGATCTCAACAAACTCAATTTTACGGATTTTGAGTGGCTTCTTCGGCGGATCAACGCGCTGTAAGTCGATAAATTGATATACGTTTTGGCTCATCATGACCTCTTAAATCCGGCCAGCGCAACGCGGTGCGCTGGCCGAGATTCTTACTGCGCCTGCACCCGCAATTCAGCGGCGCTGCGACTACGGTGACCCAACAATGCTTTGACATCACTGGACTTCGGTTTAACCAGCGCGAATTTGGCTGAGAACGACGGCCAGTTGGCCAGGATCTCTTCGCCGCGCTGGGAGCCGGTCAACTGCACGTGCTCCGTGATCAGACCGCGTAAGTGCTCTTCATGGATGGCAAGCTCATCCACGCTCAGTACTTCCACCAGTTCCGGGTTCACGCGTTTACGGAATTCACCGTCTTCATCCAGCACGTAGGCGAAACCGCCGGTCATCCCCGCGCCGAAGTTAACGCCGGTTTTACCCAGGATACAGACGATCCCGCCGGTCATGTATTCACAACCGTTATCGCCGATGCCTTCCACGACCGTGATAGCCCCGGAGTTACGCACCCCGAAACGCTCGCCCGCGCGGCCCGCCGCATACAAACGCCCACCGGTCGCGCCGTACAGGCAGGTGTTGCCGATGATGCTGGCTTCATGGCTGCGGAACGCGGAGCCCACCGGCGGACGAATCGCCAGTAAACCGCCTGCCATGCCTTTGCCCACATAGTCGTTGGCGTCGCCGGTCAGGTACAGCTCCACGCCGCCCGCATTCCAGACGCCGAAGCTCTGGCCCGCGGTGCCGTTGAAGTGCGCCTTGATCGGGTCGGAAGCCAGGCCCTGGTCGCCGTGCGTCTGGGCGATATAGCCCGACAGCAGCGCGCCCACGGAACGGTCGGTGTTGCGAATATCAAACCAGAAGGTCTTGCTCTGTTTCTGGTCCACGTACTCTTTCGCCTGGTTCAGTAACTGCGCGTTCAGCACGCCGTTATCAAACGGCGGGTTGGTTTCGGTGCAGTACAGCGCTTTGCCAGGATGCGGCTCGGCGGTTTCCAGCAGACGGGACAGATCCAGCTTCTGCTGCTTCGCCGTGTAACCGTCCAGCTCTTTCAGCAGGTCGGTGCGGCCAATCAGGTCCACCAGGCGTTTCACGCCCAGTTGCGCCATCAGCTCGCGAGTTTCACGGGCGATAAACTCAAAGTAGTTAGTCACTTTGAACGGCAGGCCGTGATAGTGGTTCTTACGCAGTTTGTCATCCTGAGTCGCGACGCCGGTCGCGCAGTTGTTCAGGTGGCAAATACGCAGGTATTTACAGCCCAGCGCCACCATCGGGCCGGTGCCGAAACCGAAGCTTTCTGCGCCCAGAATCGCCGCTTTGATGATATCGAGGCCGGTTTTCAGGCCGCCATCCACTTGCAGGCGGATTTTATGACGCAGGCCGTTGGCCACCAGCGCCTGCTGGGTTTCCACCAGGCCGAGCTCCCACGGGCATCCCGCATACTTCACTGACGATAGCGGGCTCGCGCCGGTGCCGCCGTCGTAACCGGCGATGGTGATCAGGTCGGCATAGGCTTTTGCCACGCCGGTAGCGATGGTGCCCACGCCCGGCTCGGAAACCAGTTTCACCGAGATCAGCGCTTTCGGGTTTACCTGCTTCAGGTCGAAAATCAACTGCGCCAAATCTTCAATCGAGTAGATATCGTGATGCGGCGGCGGGGAGATCAGCGTCACGCCCGGCACCGAATAACGCAGTTTGGCGATGTACGGGGTGACTTTGTCGCCCGGTAGCTGGCCGCCTTCGCCCGGCTTCGCGCCCTGCGCCACTTTAATCTGGATAACGTCAGCGTTGACCAGGTAGGACGGGGTCACGCCAAAGCGGCCCGAGGCAACCTGTTTGATGCGCGACACTTTATTGGTGCCGTAGCGCGCCGGATCTTCGCCGCCTTCGCCGGAGTTAGAGTTGCCGCCGATGCTGTTCATGGCTTCCGCCAGCGCCTCGTGGGCTTCCGGGCTCAGCGCACCGATAGACATCGCTGCGGTGTCGAAGCGTTTGAACAGTTCGCTCGCCGGTTCTACGTCGTTGATGTTGACCGTTTCGCCTTGCGGATTCAGCCCCAGCAAGTCGCGCAGCGTTGCCGCCGGACGTTCGTTAACCAGCCTGGCGTATTCCTGATAATCGCTGTACTCGCCGCTCTGCACCGCCTGTTGCAGGGTGCGCACCACGTCCGGGTTGTAGGCGTGGTATTCGCCGCCGTGCACATACTTGAGCAGGCCGCCCTGCTCCAGCGGTTTGCGGGCAAGCCAGCTGCGCTTCGACAGGTTCAGCAAATCCTGTTGGAAGTCGGTAAAACCGGCGCCGCCGATACGGCTGACCACGCCCTGGAAGCACAGGCTGGAAACTTCATCATGCAGGCCAACGGCTTCAAACAGCTTCGAACAGCGGTAAGAGGCGATAGTCGAGATGCCCATTTTGGACATAATCTTGTACAGCCCTTTGTTGATGCCGTTACGGTAGTTCTGCATCACCGTGCGGTAGCTTTTCTCAATGGCGTGGGTATCCACCAGCTTCGCCAGGGATTCATAGGCCAGGTACGGGTAAATCGCGGTCGCGCCAAAGCCGAGCAGCACGGCAAAGTGATGCGGGTCGCGGGCGCTGGCGGTTTCAACAATGATGTTGGCGTCGCAGCGCAGGCTCTTATCCACCAGGCGGGTCTGGATTGCGCCCACCGCCATCGGTGCCGGAACCGGCAGACGGTTTTTCGCGATGTTGCGGTCAGACAGCACCAGCAGCACCGTGCCGTTGCGCACCATTTGTTCCGCTTTATCGCACAGCGCTTTCACCGTCTCTTCAAGCGAAGTTTCGGTGACGTCAAAAGTCATGTCCAGCACATCGGCGCGATAGTGCTCTTCGGTCATGGTGGTGAGCTGATTGAAATCAGACCACAGCAGGATCGGCGATTTAAAGCTTAAACGGTGCGCCTGGCCTTCGGCCTCGCAGAACACATTCATCTCGCGGCCAATGCTGGTCGCCAGCGACATCACGTGCGCTTCACGCAGCGGATCGATTGGCGGGTTGGTCACCTGCGCGAACTGCTGGCGGAAATAGTCATAGATAATGCGCGGCTGGCTGGAGAGCACGGCGAACGGGGTATCGTCACCCATTGAGCCGACCGCTTCCTGGCCGTTTTCACCCAGTACGCGGATAATGGAGTCCAGCTCTTCAAAGCTGTAGTTAAACTGCTTCTGGTAGCTGGTGAGCGTGTCATCGTCCATTTCGCGCTGGCCGACCTGGTCGTCAGGCAGATCTTCAAACGGCACCAGACGGCGCACGTTTTTCTCCATCCACTCTTTATACGGGTGGCGGATTTTCAGATCGTGGTCGGTTTCCGCCGAGTGCAGAATGCGGCCAATGCGGGTGTCGATCACCATCAGCTCGCCCGGCCCAACGCGGCCTTTTTCCACCACTTCATCCGGCTGGTAATCCCAGATGCCCACTTCAGAAGCACAGGTAATCAGCTTGTCTTTAGTGATGACGTAGCGCGCCGGACGCAGACCGTTACGGTCCAGGTTACAGGCGGCGAAACGACCGTCGGACATCACGATGCCCGCCGGGCCGTCCCACGGCTCCATGTGCATGGAGTTAAAGTCAAAGAACGCGCGCAGGTCCGGGTCCATGTTCGGGTTGTTCTGCCAGGCTGGCGGCACCAGCAGACGCATGGCGCGCACGATGTCCATCCCGCCTGCCAGCAGCAGTTCGAGCATGTTATCCATCGAGCTGGAGTCGGAGCCGGTTTCGTTAACGAACGGCGCGGCGTCGTGCAGATCCGGGATCAGCGGGGTCTGGAATTTATAGGTACGGGCGCGTGCCCACTGGCGGTTGCCGGTGATGGTGTTGATTTCACCGTTGTGCGCCAGGTAGCGGAACGGCTGGGCCAGCGGCCAGCGCGGCACGGTGTTGGTGGAGAAGCGCTGGTGGAACAGGCAAATAGCCGATTCCAGACGCAGGTCCGCCAGGTCCAGGTAAAAGCGCGGCAGATCCGCCGGCATACACAGACCTTTATAGATGTTCACCAGGTTAGACAGGCTACAGACGTAGAAGTCTTTATCTTGCTGATTGCGTTTTTCGATACGGCGGCGTGCGATAAACAGACGGCGCTCCATATCACGCGGACGCCAGCCCGCAGGGGCGTTAACAAATATTTGCTCAATTCGCGGCAGGGAGGAGAGGGCGATATCACCGAGTACGCCGTCGTTGGTCGGCACTTCGCGCCAGCCTACGATCGACAGGGTTTCACGTTGCAACTCTTCTTCAACGATGCGGCGGCTTTGCGCCGCAAGTTCCGGGTCCTGATTTAAAAACAGCATCCCGACGGCATAGTTTTTTGCTAAGCGCCAGCCGCGTTCTTCCGCCACCAGGCGAAAGAAACGATCGGGTTTTTGTAACAGCAGGCCGCATCCATCGCCGGTTTTGCCGTCTGCGAGGATTGCGCCACGGTGCTGCATACGGGCCAGTGCGTGAATAGCGGTACGCACTACCTTGTGGCTAGGTTCGCCTTCTATGTGGGCGATCAGGCCGAAACCACAGTTATCCTTCTCAAGGGATTTATCGTACAACATATCAGTGAACCTCCCCAGGCTCTGCGGATTCGCTCTGACACCGATAGCGCGCGGACACAGCAAGAGCAGGCGACGGGGTTTTGCGTATCATACGCGCACCTCGCATTCGCCCTCTCAATATCCTTTTCGCATCGGTACACAAGTGTTGAGGACTTGCTTCAGAGGGAATCTCAATTACTGCATAAATATGATGAGCAGAGTGCTCATCCAGAAAGCTTCCAGCGGATTTCCAAGTTATCGGGATTTGCGACACAGGTCAAATGGCATTCTTATTTATTCAAATTTGTGCTAACAGCACACTAATTCAATGAATGTTAAGGGTATTTACGGTTTTTTGGATTGCAAGGAGTGGCCTGGATACCGTGAGCAAGTGTGATCTGTCTCACTATCAAAAAGCGGCTAAAACTATATAGCGCGCTATTGTTAAATAAATTGGCAGATAATTGTGCTGAATATGCCTCTGGAGCCGCATAATGCCTCTGTTTTCGCGGCTGTGTCATATTCTTTAAATAATGGGGGAGTTTATAAGTAAAAGTAATTGCTTCAGGAGTGACTGAAATTTCAATAATTCTGAATGCTTATTCAAATGATAAAGGCAAGGGCAGGCGCTTGATCCACATCATCGCCGTAAAGAGGTAAAAATGGCAGTCTGAGGCCCTTTTTCAGGCCGGCCTTCCAGATTATGCAGTTACAAAAATTAGTCAATATGTTTGGTGGCGATCTTTCACGTCGCTACGGACAAAAAGTTCACAAACTCACGTTGCATGGCGGCTTTAGCTGCCCAAACCGCGATGGCACCTTAGGGCGCGGCGGTTGTACCTTCTGCAACGTGGCCTCGTTCGCTGATGAAGCGCAGCAGCACCGCAGTATTGCCGAACAGCTCGCTGACCAGGCGCGGCTGGTGAATCGCGCCCGTCGCTATCTGGCCTATTTTCAGGCTTACACCAGCACCTTTGCCGAGGTGCAACTGCTGCGCAGTATGTATCAGCAGGCCATCGATCAGGCCAATGTGGTGGGGCTTTGTGTGGGGACGCGCCCGGACTGCGTGCCGGATAGCGTGCTGGATCTCTTGTGCAGTTATCGGGAGCAGGGCTACGAAGTCTGGCTGGAGCTCGGTCTGCAAACCGCGCACGATAAAACCCTGCACCGCATAAATCGCGGTCATGATTTCGCCTGCTACCAAAAGACAACCCGTCTTGCCCGCCAGCGCGGCCTGAAAGTTTGCACGCATCTAATTGTCGGTTTGCCCGGCGAAGGCCAGCAGGATGCGCTGAACACGCTGGAGAGCGTGGTCCACACCGGCACTGACGGCATCAAGCTGCACCCGCTGCATATCGTTACCGGCAGCATAATGGCGAAGGCCTGGGCGGCAGGGCGGCTCAACGCTATCGAACTGGAGGATTACGCCACTATCGCAGGTGAAATGATCCGCCATACTCCGCCGGAGATTATCTATCATCGTATTTCCGCCAGCGCGCGGCGGCCGACGCTGCTGGCACCACTGTGGTGCGAAAACCGCTGGACCGGGATGGTGGAAATTGACCGCTACCTGAGCCGAGAAGGCGTTCAGGGCTCGGCATTAGGCACACCCTGGCAGGCAAATCCTTCCTCTATCGCCGTTTAACGCCGCGTTCAAACGGCGATAAATGGATTCCACCGCGCACTTTTTTTCACAACCTTCAGCGTAACGGCCGGAATTGAGTATTATTGAGCGGTACGCAGCAAAGGAACATCCTATGAAGCAAATCCGTTTATTGGCACAGTATTACGTCGACCTGTTGGTCAAACTTGGGCTGGTTCGTTTTTCGTTATTGCTGGCGTTAGTGCTGGTGATACTGGCGATGGTTGTGCAAATGGCGGTGACCATGGTGCTGCATGGTCGGGTCGAAAGTATCGATGTGATCCGTTCTATCTTCTTCGGGTTGTTAATCACGCCCTGGGCGGTCTATTTCCTGTCAGTGGTGGTCGAACAACTGGAAGAGTCGCGCCAGCGCCTGTCAAAGCTGGTGGATAAGCTGGAAGAGATGCGCGAGCGCGACCTGAAGCTCAACGTCCAGTTAAAAGACAACATCACCCAGCTTAACCAGCAGAATGCCGAGCGTGAAAAGGCAGAGGCCGAGCGCCAGAAAGTGCTGGAACAGCTCACCGTCGAGATGAAAGAGCGCGAAGTCACGCAAATCCAGCTTGAGCAGCAATCCTCGTTTTTACGCTCCTTCCTGGATGCCTCCCCGGACCTGGTGTTCTATCGCAACGAAGACAAAGCGTTTTCCGGCTGCAACCGCGCGATGGAACTGCTGACCGGCAAAAGCGAGAAACAGCTTATCGGCCTGCAACCGCACGATGTCTATGCGCCGGAAGCAGCGGAAAAGGTCATTGAAACCGATGAAAAGGTGTTCCGCCACAACGTCTCGCTCACCTATGAACAGTGGCTCGATTACCCCGATGGCCGCAAAGCCTGCTTTGAAATCCGTAAAGTGCCGTACTACGACCGCGTGGGCAAACGCCACGGGCTGATGGGCTTTGGCCGCGATATCACCGAACGTAAGCGCTATCAGGATGCGCTGGAGCGGGCGAGCCGCGATAAGACGACCTTTATCTCTACCATCAGCCATGAACTGCGTACTCCGCTTAACGGCATCGTCGGCCTGAGCCGTATCCTGCTGGATACCGACCTCACAGCGGAACAGCAAAAGTACCTAAAAACGATCCATGTCTCCGCCGTGACTCTTGGCAATATCTTCAACGATATTATTGACATGGATAAAATCGAGCGCCGCAAAGTGCAACTGGATAACCAGCCTGTCGACTTTACCGGCTTCCTGGCCGATCTCGAAAACCTGTCTGGTTTACAGGCCCAGCAAAAAGGGCTGCGCTTCGTGCTGGAGCCTGCTCTGCCGCTGCCGCACAAGGTCATTACCGACGGTACGCGCCTGCGCCAGATTATCTGGAACCTGATCAGTAACGCAGTGAAGTTCACGCAAAAAGGGCAGGTGACGGTGCGGGTCAGCTACGAAAGCAGCATGCTGCGTTTTGAAGTGGAGGATTCCGGCATCGGCATCCCGCAGAACGAGCAGGATAAAATCTTTGCCATGTACTATCAGGTGAAAGACAGCCACGGCGGGAAGCCCGCTACCGGCACCGGGATTGGCCTGGCGGTATCACGCCGGCTGGCGAAAAACATGGGCGGCGACATCACCGTCAGCAGCCATCCGGGCAAAGGCTCGGTCTTTACTCTGACGGTACAGGCGCCGCGCGTGGCGGAAGAGATCGACAGTACCTCTGACGATGACGATATGCCGCTGCCGGCGCTGCATGTGCTGCTGGTTGAAGATATCGAACTGAACGTGATTGTCGCCCGCTCGGTGCTGGAAAAAATGGGTAACAGCGTCGATGTGGCAATGACCGGCCAGGAAGCGCTTGATATGTTTAAACTGGGTGAATATGACCTGGTGCTGCTGGATATCCAGCTTCCGGACATGACCGGGCTGGACATTTCCCGCAAACTGACCAGCCAGTTTGACGCCAGTGAACTGCCACCGCTGGTGGCGTTAACGGCCAACGTTTTGAAAGACAAAGGTGAATATTTGGCGGCGGGCATGGATGACGTGCTCAGTAAACCGCTATCTGTCCCGGCGCTTACCGCCATGATCAAGAAGTTCTGGGATTCCCGTTCTAACCATGAGGAGAGGATCGTGTCACTCGAACAACACAGCAAACAGAACGCATTGCTGGATGTCGCAATGCTGGAGCAGTACATGGAACTGGTTGGGCCGAAACTGATCACAGACGGTCTTGCCGTGTTTGAGAAAATGATGCCGGGCTACCTGAGCGTCCTGGATTCCAATCTGACCGCCCGGGATCAAAAAGGGATCGTCGAGGAAGGCCATAAGATCAAAGGCGCGGCAGGATCGATCGGTTTACGCCATCTCCAGCAGGTCGCGCAGCAGATCCAGTCTCCGGATCTTCCGGCATGGTGGGATAACGTCGGCGAATGGATCGAAGAGCTGAAACAGGAGTGGCAAAACGACGTGGCGGTGTTGAAAGCGTGGGTAGCGAGCGCTCCAAAAAAATGACCCCGGCTATACCGGGGTGCGCGAATACTGCGCCAACACCAGGGAAATCGAGGCCATGTTAATGGTGTTGTGTTAGTCGGGTAACATGGCCGGGTAGATGAAACTGCACGTGCATTAAGATAGCAAAACTTAAATTTATTGTTACGTGAATCAGTTAAATGTGTGAAGCATAGCGTTTTATAAGCGTAATTAATCTGCTTCGGGATGTCGGAAGAAAGGAAAATCGCGATGAAAAAAGTAGGCGTGGTGCTGGCAGGATGTGGCGTTTATGACGGCGCTGAAATCCATGAAGCGGTGATCACTTTACTGGCGTTGGCACGGCAGGGCGCGCAGGCTTGTTGCTTCGCACCGGATAAACCCCAGGCCGATGTGATCAACCATTTGACCGGGGATCCTATGGCGGAAAGCCGCAATGTGCTGATCGAAGCAGCGCGTATTGCCCGTGGCGCGATCAAACCCCTTAGCGCGGCCAATGCCCGTGAACTGGATGCGCTGATCGTACCCGGCGGCTTTGGTGCGGCGAAAAACCTCAGCAACTTCGCCAGCCAGGGCAGTGAATGCGCCGTCGATCCTGAATTAAAGCGCCTGGTACAGGCGATGCACGCGGCGGGTAAACCGCTGGGGTTTCTGTGTATCGCCCCCGCGATGCTGCCAAAACTGATCCCCGCGCCGCTGCGCCTGACTATCGGCACCGATATCGATACCGCCGAAGTTATTGAAGAAATGGGCGGCGAACATGTGCCATGCCCGGTTGAAGATATCGTGGTCGACGAAGAGAACAAGCTGGTGACCACCCCGGCTTATATGCTGGCCAAACGTATTGATGAAGCGGCAGACGGCATTGAGAAACTGGTCGTCAGGGTGCTGGATCTGTGCGAATGACGCGGGGCCGCTTGCCGATCGTCGGTACGCTAAAACGGTGGATTGTCCGGTTACTGTTAGGGGTTTTTGGCTTGTGGATTGCCGGGATCCTGATGTTCAGCATGCTGCCGGTGCCTTTTTCCGCCGTGATGATTGAGCGGCAGCTTTCCGCCTGGCTGCACGGTGATTTCGGCTATGTGGCGCACTCTGACTGGGTCGGTATGGATGAGATCTCGCCGTGGATGGGCCTCGCGGTTATCGCGGCTGAGGATCAAAAATTCCAGGAGCACTGGGGGTTTGATATGGCGGCGATCCAGAAAGCTGTCGCCCATAATGAGCGCAATGAAACCCGCATTCGCGGCGCGTCGACGCTGTCTCAGCAAACGGCAAAAAATATGTTTCTGTGGGACGGCAGAAGCTGGCTGCGCAAGGGGCTGGAAGCCGGTTTAACCGTGGGGATCGAGACGGTATGGAGCAAGCGGCGGATCCTGACGGTATACCTTAACGTCGCCGAATTTGGCAACGGGATCTTTGGCGTGGAAGCCGCCGCGCAGCACTATTTTAATAAGCCAGCCAGCAGGCTTAGCGCTTCGCAGGCCGCATTGCTGGCCGCTGTGCTGCCAAACCCGCTGCGTTTTAAAGCGGATGCGCCGTCAGGCTACGTGCGTTCGCGGCAGGCCTGGATCCTGCGTCAAATGCAGCAGCTTGGTGGGGAGTCGTTTATGGCGCAGCACAAGCTTGATTGAGCGCGCCGGAAGGTTAGTCTTCGTCGAAACCCGCGTTAAACAACGCAATTACCGCTGCCAGCGCTTCGACTTCCTGCGGGCCATTGGCTTCGATTTCAATATGACCGCCCTGGGCGGAATCCAGCATCAACAGGCCGATAACGCTGCTGGCTTCCGCTTCGGTGCCCGCCTCGTTTCGTAATAACACTTCCGCATCAAAGCTTTGCACTAATTCGAAAAGCTTCATTGCCGGGCGTGCATGCATGCCCAGCTTATTGGTGATTTCAACGGTTTGTTTGACGGTCATGTTTTACGTTTTTCCAGCGTGCGATGGCGGGACTGGACGTTTTTGCCGCGCGAGCGGAAGTAATCAGCCAGTTGCTCGGCAATGTACACAGAGCGGTGTTTGCCGCCAGTACAGCCAATGGCCACCGTTAAGTAGCTACGGTTGTTGGTTTCCAGCATCGGCAGCCACAACTCAAGATAGCTGCGCGTCTGGTAGATAAAGTTATGCACCTCGGTGTGGCGGTCTAAAAACGCCGCGACCGGTTTATCCAGACCGGTCATCGGACGGAGTTTCGGGTCCCAGTGCGGGTTAGGCAAAAAGCGCACGTCAAACACGTAATCCGCATCGATAGGGATGCCGTGTTTAAAGCCAAAGGATTCGAACACCATGGTCAGTTCACGCTCGCGTTTACCCAACAGGCGGGTACGCAGCATTTCCGCCAGTTCGTGGACAGACATCTCAGAAGTATCGACGATCAAATCAGCGCGGGAACGCAGCGGCTCCAGCAGATCGCTTTCTTTGTCGATAGCGCTTTCCAGTGAGAGATTCTTGCTGGAAAGAGGATGCAGGCGACGGGTATCGCTGTAACGGCGGATCAGCGTATTGCGATCGGCATCGAGAAACAGCAACTGCGGCGAGAAGGTATCCGGCAGGTTGTTCATCGCCTGTTCGAAAATTTCCGGTGATTCCGGCATGTTGCGAACGTCAATGCTGACAGCGGCGGAAATATGATTATCCGAAAGCGTCCGGGCAAGATCGGGTAAGAGCACAACCGGCAGGTTGTCTACGCAATAGAACCCCATATCTTCCAGCGCACGCAACGCCACGGACTTTCCTGAGCCTGAGCGTCCGCTGACAATCATCAATACCATCTCGATTTCTCCCACACGGCGGGCTGCTTCGGTACAGCCAGGGTGACTTCCTCCACCCAATTATTCACTTTGGTTTTCATTGCTGCCTTCAGTAATGATCTGATACAGCTCTTCGTCGCTTTGCGCGGCACGCAGGCGGCGGCAAATCGTTTTGTCCGCCAGACGCTTCGCCACTAATGACAGGGTATGCAAATGCGTTTTAGTTTGATCTGCCGGGACCAGTAAGGCAAACAGCAGGTCTACGGGTTGGTTATCAATGGCATCGAATGCGATAGGCGTCTCAAGCTGCACAAACACGCCTACGGCGCGCAAGGTATCTTCTTCCAGTTTGCCGTGTGGAATGGCAATGCCGTTGCCGATACCGGTACTGCCCATACGTTCGCGGGTCAGGATCGCTTCAAATACCACTTGTGGCGGCAGGCTTAACTGTTTTGCGGCCAGTTCGCTGACGATTTCCAGAGCGCGTTTTTTGCTCTGGCAGTGAACACCGCTGCGGGTACATTCCTGGTTAAGGACACTGCTCAAATCATAAGTCATCATATTTTCACCTAAGCATTCTCAATGCCAACGGCTCGTCGTCAGTGACCACGAGCCGTTGAAACACCAGGTAAACGCCCGGACTCTTAATGTTGTTTTAGTTTATCTTTATGTTTAGTCAATTGACGCGCCAGTTTATCAATAAGCCCGTCGATGGCTGCATACATGTCTTGCCCTTCCGCACTGGCATGAATCTCCCCACCGTTCACATGCAGAGTCGCATCCGAAATGTGAGTGACCTTCTCCACTTTCAGCACAATATAGACCTGGTTTATCCTTTCAAAATACTGCTCCAGCTTGGCGAACTTCGTGTTCAAAAACTCGCGCAAAGATTCAGTGATTTCGACGTTATGTCCTGTGATGTTGAGCTGCATAGTGTCTTCCTTATCGGTTATGTCAGACCAGTTGTTTACGCTGGTTTGACGGCGGAATGGACAGAGACTCTCGATATTTGGCGACGGTACGGCGTGCCACCATGATACCTTGTTCAGACAGCATGGAGGTCAGTTTACTGTCGCTCAGGGGTTTTGCCGGATTCTCGCCGGCGATTAATTTCTTCACCAGAGCCCGAATAGCGGTGGAGGAGGCTTCGCCGCCGCCTTCAGTATTCACATGGCTGGAGAAGAAATACTTCAGTTCAAAAATGCCGCGCGGGCTATGCAAATATTTTTGGGTCGTGACGCGCGAAATCGTCGATTCGTGCATTTCGACGGCCTGGGCGATATCTGCCAGCACCATCGGTTTCATATGCTCTTCACCCTGTTCAAAAAACGCCTGCTGCTGTTCTACAATGCAGCGGCTAACACGTAACAGGGTGTCGTTGCGGCTTTCCAGGCTCTTAATCAACCAGCGTGCTTCCTGAAGGTTGCTGCGGATAAACTGGCCATCGGCGTCGTTGCGGGCGCTACTGCCCATCGAGGCATAATGCTGATTGATCTTTAAACGCGGAATACTGTCGGCATTGAGTTCTACCGTCCAGACGCCGTTGTGTTTGCGCACCAGCACATCCGGGATGACATATTCCGGCTCGCTGGTTTGAATCGACTGGCCCGGCCTGGGATCGAGGGACTGGATAAAATTGACCGCTTCTTTGAGGATGTCTTCTTTGAGCCGCGTCACGCGCATTAGCGTGCGGAAATCGTGATTCGCCAGCAGATCGAGATATTCGCTGACGATCAGCCGTGACTCTTCCAGCCAGGGGGTGTCTTTGGCATATTGCGAAAGCTGGATCAACAAGCAATCTCGCAAATCCCGCGCGGCGACGCCGACAGGATCAAAACGCTGGATGCGCTTCAGTACGGCTTCGACTTCTTCAATATCCGTTTCGTCATCCCCGACGCTTTCCAGAATATCTTCCAGCGACACGGTGAGATAGCCGGTGTCGTCCACGGCATCGACGATAGACGTGGCAATCGCGCGGTCGGTATCGGAAAAGGGGGTCAGTTCAACCTGCCACATCAGGTAATCCTGGAGTGACTGGGTGGTTTCGCCCTGATAGATGGGCAGTTCGTCATCCTGATAATCCACCCCGTTACCCGAAGGTGTGCCGGCGGTGTAGATTTCGTCCCAACTGGCGTCTAACGGCAGTTCGTCCGGCATCTCTTTCTGTTCAAGTGCGTCGGCGGTGTCCAGCGTTTCAGTATCACGGGCTTCCTGAGTGTCTATCTCATCATGAGAGTCGGTTTGCTCCAGCAACGGATTGCTGTCCAGCGCCTGTTGCAGCTCCTGCTGGAGTTCTAACGTAGACAGCTGCAACAAGCGGATCGCCTGTTGCAGTTGCGGCGTCATGGCAAGCTGTTGGCTTAGCCTCAGTTGCAAACCTTGCTTCATATTCAGAGCAACATTCCTCAGGTTTATACCCTAACTGTACAACCTCTCTGGCATCGAAAGCCGATGCAGGGAAGCGGCAAGGGGTACTTACGTCAATTATACCTGCACAGGCAGATTCTGAAGCTTCGTCAGGGAGCTTCAACCCTCTGTGATTTGCTCTACCGTATCAGAGTCTGAACTCTTCCCCAAGATACACACGTTTAACCTGTTCGTCTTGCAGGATTTGGTCAGGCGTACCGTGCGCAATCAGGTTGCCCTGGCTCACGATATAAGCGCGCTCGCAGACCGCCAGCGTTTCGCGGACGTTGTGGTCGGTGATCAGTACGCCGAGGCCGCTGTCGCGCAGGTGCTCAATAATACGTTTAATATCAATTACCGAGATGGGATCTACCCCAGCAAACGGCTCATCAAGCAGAATAAATTTGGGATTCGCCGCCAGCGCGCGGGCAATTTCAACGCGGCGACGTTCACCGCCGGACAGCGACTGACCGAGGCTATTACGCAAGTGGTCGATGTGGAACTCTTCCATCAACTCGACGGCGCGGTCTTCACGCTGTTCGTTGGTGAGATCGTCACGGATCTGCAACACCGCCATCAGGTTGTCATAAACGCTCAGGCGGCGAAAAATCGACGCTTCCTGCGGGAGGTAACCAATACCGCGACGGGCGCGGGCATGCAAAGGCAGCAGGCTGATGTCTTCATCATCAATGATGATATTCCCGGCATCGCGCGGGACAATTCCCACCACCATATAGAACGTCGTGGTCTTGCCCGCACCGTTCGGGCCGAGCAGACCCACAATTTCACCTGAATTCACCGTCAGGCTGACATCCTCGACGACGCGGCGGCCTTTATAGGCTTTGGCGAGGTTTTTCGCTGTTAATGTTGCCATAAAAAATTAGTTACTCTTGTTGGGCGCTGGCGCATTGGCGGCGGGTTTGTTCTTGTCCTGCAACTGCGACGGCACCAGCACGGTCGTCACGCGTTTGCCCTTATCGCTAAACGCCTGCATCTTCTGCTCTTTGACCAGGTAGGTGATTTTGTCGCCCTTGATGTTGCTGTCCAACTGCTCAAGGAAGGCATTGCCGGTCAGGGTCACAAAGTCATTTTGCAGTTCATAATGCATGGTATCGGCACGGCCTTTCACCGGTTTGCCGTTGTCCTGCATCTGGAAAAAGGTGGCGGGTTTACCGTAGCCGTCGATCACCTCTTTGCCGCTCTCGCCGCCCGGACGGGTGACAACCACTTTGTCGGCATTGATTTTGATCGTGCCCTGGGTCACCACGACGTTACCGGTGAAGGTCACGATGTTGCCCTGCATATCCAGCGACTGTTGATCGGATTCGATATGAATCGGCTGATCGGTGTCACCGGTCAACGCCAGCGCTGGAAAAGCCGCCGCCAGCAACGCACCGGATAAGGCAAGGTTAAGGCTGAGTTTGTTTATTTGGAATTTCATAGGACGTTCTAACCTTTTCAATCAGCTCGGCAGTTTTGCTGCGTAAGTTTCCGCGCATTTTCAGGCCGCTGGAGTTAAAGCTGGTGCCGTATAACGTCACCAGATCGTCTGACGCCACATCCTGCGTCAGCAGATTGATCTGCGCGTTATCGGTAGTAATTTTGCGTAATTGCGCTTCAGGGGTCAGCGCGTCAACAACGACATTGCCATACAGATACAGCATCCTGTCATTAGTCAGTTTGGCTTTATCTGACTTGATTGACCAGGTAGGAACTTTGTTGGCATCCAGCATGATCATGACAGGTTTCGTAAACCACGACACGCCACTATCAGAAAAGTATTCAACGTGTTGCGCTTCCAGCTGGTAATTCAGCGCCCCTTCAGGACTATAAACCAGCGTGTTGGATTGCTCGCTTTGGTAAGTCGGCTCGTTGTTATTATTAACGACCTGCGTCGCGTCATCCTGGCTGGTCAGATTAATACCGATCAAAACCAGCGCGACCAGCGCGAGCAGAATGATAACCCAACGTCTGGTTTTACTCATATCGATTGCCCTTTGGCGTCTTCCAGCTTGCCCTGCGCCAGCAGCAGCAGATCGCAAACCTCACGTACCGCGCCCCGGCCACCGGCGATGTGGGTGACATAATCCGCGCGCGGCGTCAGCAGAGGATGGGCATCGGCAACCGCCACGCTGAGCCCAACGTCTGCCATCACCGGCCAGTCAATCAAATCGTCGCCCACATAGGCGACCTGTTGAGCCGACAGCGACAATTTTTCCAGTAGCTCGTGATAGGCGATCAGTTTATCCGACTGGCCCTGGTACAAATGTTTGATCTTCAGCGTAGCGCACCGGTCTTCCAGCAGTTTGGCTTTACGCCCGGTGATGATGGCCACTTCAATACCCGACGTCAGCGCGCAGCGTATGCCATAGCCATCGCGCACATTGAACGCTTTGAGCTCTTCGCCATTATTACCCATATAAATCAGGCCGTCGGACATCACGCCGTCGACGTCCAGAATCAACAGGCGGATCTTCTGCGCCTTATGAATGACTTTTGCGCTCACCGGACCGTAACAGGTGGTGATTGCAGCATCATGATTACTCATTAAAGACTTATCCTTTATTACACTACGCCAGCGCGCAGCAGATCGTGCATATGTACCACACCCATTAACTGGTCGCCATCCGCCACCAGAACGGAGGTAATATGCCGTGATTGCATCAGGTTCAGCGCATCCACCGCCAGGGTGCCAGGGCGAACGCGAACGCCGCCAGGAGTCATCACCTCGGCAATGCTCAGGGTACGAACATCAGCATCCATATCCAGTACGCGACGTAAATCGCCGTCGGTAAAGATGCCTTCGATTTTCATCAGGTCATCGCAAACCACTACCATACCCAGCCCTTTACGGGTGATCACCAGCAGCGCATCACGTAATGATGCTTCTTTGCTGACGTGTGGGATTTCATCGCCACTGTGCATTATATCGTTGACGCGCAACAATAACTTACGCCCCAGTGCGCCGCCGGGGTGGGAGAGGGCGAAATCTTCTGCCGTAAAGCCGCGCGCTTTTAATAACGCCACGGCCAGCGCATCGCCCATTACTAAGGTGGCGGTCGTGCTGGTGGTGGGGGCTAGCCCTAACGGGCAGGCTTCCTGCGGCACATGAATACACAAATGAATGTCTGCGGCTTTCGCCATGGCGCTTTCCGGGCGGCTGGTCATGCAGATCATCGGGACGCGCAGGCGTTTGAGCACCGGGATCAGCGCAAGGATTTCATTGGATTCCCCGGAGTTGGAGATCGCAATCACCACATCCTGGGCGGTGACCATCCCGAGGTCGCCGTGGCTGGCTTCGCCAGGGTGAACGAAGAACGCAGGCGTACCGGTACTGGCGAACGTTGCCGCCATTTTTTTACCGATATGGCCGGACTTGCCCATTCCCATCACGATCACTTTGCCCGCGCAGTAAAACATCAGTTCGCAGGCCTTCACGAAATCTTCATTGATGTACTGATCAAGCTGTGCCAGACCTTCACGTTCAATATCCAGGACATCTTTCCCGGCCTTTTGAAAGTCAAAACCCGGCTGCAAATCTATGTGCGACATATGCGTTTCCGATTCATCCAATGAGATAAGATGAGCCCCAAAAAAGCAGCACCATCCATAACATAAAGCCGATCAATAACCCTGCGCCAGTGCGTTTGCCGATATGGCGGGCGCGTCGCCAGCATAGCAGAGCAAACAGGGCGCTAACCCCCAACATCACCCCGTAGTCACGGGTAAACGCGAGGGAGTTGATAGCACCGGGCGCCAGCAACGCCGGTAAACCTAACACAATGGCGATATTATAAATGCTGGAGCCGATGATGTTGCCGATTGCGATATCATCTTCACCTTTACGCACGCCAGCAATAGCCGTGGCCAGCTCCGGCAAACTGGTGCCGATGGCGATAACCGTCAGGCCAATAGTGAGCTCATCAACGGCAAAGTAATGTGCCACTACCGTCGCGTTGTCGATCACCATGCGCGTAGCCATAGGCATAATAATCAGCGCCACGGCTAACCACAGAAACGCTACCGGTAGCGTGCCGCCGCGCGGCAGTTCGGCCAGTTGCTCGCGCGTCAGGCTGTCATTGCCCTGTTGCTGCGCAAGCTTTGCGATTTTAACGACAAACCACAGGTAACACACGGCAATCAGCAATAAAACTATGCCATCGGTGCGCGACAGGGCACCGTCATAGAGAAATAAGCCTGCCAACGCGCTCATCAGCAACATTAGCGGCAATTCGCGGCGAAGAATATCGGAATGCACGGTAAATGGATGCAGTAATGCCGCCAGGCCAGCAATTAACAGAATATTGGTTATATTTGAGCCCAGCGCCGTACCTACGGCTAAATCCAGTTGCCCATGCAGCGCGGCCGCGACCGATACCATGATTTCTGGTAGGGATGTCCCGACGCTCACCACCGTCATGCCGACAATCAATGGAGGTATATTAATGGAGCGACACAGTAACGAAGCCGCGAAAACCAGTCTATCGGCGCTATAAACCACCAGAAATAAACCAATTACTAACAGCATCGTTGCTAACAGCATGCAAAGTCCTTTCTTCAGGTATAATCGCCGGCCCACTTTACCTGATGTACTGGCCGCTCAGAGGGAAAGACTCAGGATGGTTGTGAATTCTTAATTCTGACTTTTAGCGTCCGAAAAGTAAAACAAATGCCAGCTTTGGCTAACCCTGGTGGGTAATAATCTGTAAAAATGTTGGGTTTATGGTGATGTTACGCGCCATGCTTAACCTGAAAATCACTTAAAGGATAAGTTGATGAGCCAGGCTGACTCAAATCTGGTTGAGATCCAGGGGATGCGTTTTACCCGCGGGAACCGTTGTATCTTTGATGATATTTCGCTGACCGTACCCCGAGGAAAAATCACGGCCATCATGGGGCCGTCGGGGATTGGTAAAACCACGCTCCTGCGCTTGATTGGCGGCCAGATCCCACCCGATTGCGGCGAAATTTTATTTGATGGCGAGAATATTCCCGCCATGACGCGCTCACGCCTGTATACGGTGCGTAAGCGTATGAGCATGCTTTTCCAGTCCGGCGCGCTGTTTACGGACATGAACGTTTATGAAAACGTGGCTTACCCGCTGCGGGAGCACACGCATCTGCCCGCGCAGTTGCTGAAAACAACGGTCATGATGAAACTGGAAGCCGTCGGGCTGCGCGGCGCGGCAAAACTCATGCCGTCGGAACTCTCTGGCGGGATGGCGCGGCGTGCTGCGCTGGCGCGCGCCATTGCGCTGGAACCGGACCTGATCATGTTTGATGAACCGTTTGTCGGGCAGGACCCCATCACGATGGGTGTCCTGGTCAAACTGATTTCCGAACTGAACAGCTCGCTGGGCGTGACCTGTATTGTGGTGTCGCACGATGTGCCCGAAGTGCTAAGCATTGCGGATTACGCCTATATCGTCGCTGATAAACGCATCGTCGCCCACGGGCAGGCGCAAGCGCTGCAAACCAACACCGACCCGCGCGTCAGGCAGTTCCTGGATGGCAACGCCGACGGGCCTGTGCCCTTCCGTTATCCTGCTGGCGATTACCAGCACGATCTTTTACCTGGAACAGGGAGTTAAGCCACTCATGCTGTTAAATGCACTGGCATCGTTAGGCCATCGCACGCTGAAAAGCTGCGCGTCCTTTGGTCGTGCCGGTTTGATGTTATTCAATGCGTTGGTTGGGAAACCGGAATTCCGCAAGCACACGCCGCTATTGCTGCGCCAGCTGTATAACGTCGGCGTACTGTCGATGATTATTATCATGGTTTCCGGCGTTTTTATCGGCATGGTGCTGGGGCTGCAAGGCTATCTGGTCTTGACGACCTATAGCGCGGAAACCAGCCTCGGTATGCTGGTGGCGCTGTCGTTATTGCGCGAGCTGGGTCCGGTGGTGGCGGCGCTACTGTTCGCCGGGCGTGCCGGTTCGGCGTTAACGGCGGAAATTGGCCTGATGCGCGCTACTGAACAGCTCTCCAGCATGGAAATGATGGCGGTCGATCCGTTACGCCGGGTGATATCTCCGCGCTTTTGGGCGGGTGTGATCTCACTGCCGCTGTTGACCATTATTTTCGTCGCGGTAGGGATCTGGGGCGGGGCGCTGGTCGGCGTCAGCTGGAAAGGCATCGATGCGGGCTTCTACTGGTCGGCGATGCAAAGCGCCATCGACTGGCGCATGGATCTGGTCAACTGTCTGATTAAAAGCGTAGTTTTTGCCATTACGGTAACGTGGATCGCGTTATTCAATGGTTATGACGCTATCCCAACTTCAGCAGGGATTAGCCGGGCAACTACACGTACTGTTGTGCACGCATCGCTGGCCGTTCTCGGCCTGGATTTTGTGCTTACTGCACTGATGTTTGGGAATTAATTCATGCAAACGAAGAAAACTGAAATCTGGGTCGGCGTTTTTATGCTGGTAGCACTGCTGGCGGCGCTGTTCATCTGCCTGAAAGTGGCGAATGTCACGTCGATGCGCACGGAGCCGACGTACCGTATCTATGCCACTTTCGATAATATCGGCGGCCTGAAAGCGCGTTCGCCGGTGCGTGTTGGCGGGGTGGTGGTTGGCCGGGTTGCCGACATTGAACTCGATCCGAAAACCTATTTACCGCGTGTCGCCATGGACATTGAAGAACGCTATAACCAAATCCCGGATACCAGCTCCTTGTCGATCCGCACTTCAGGGTTACTGGGCGAACAATACCTGGCGCTGAATATCGGTTTCGACGATCCTGAGCTAGGATCTTCAATTCTGAAAGAGGGCGGCACTATTCAGGATACCAAGTCCGCCATTGTGCTCGAAGATCTGATTGGTCAGTTCCTCTATAAGAGCAACAGCGGCGAGAATCAGAATCCAGGCGATGCGCCAGCGCCTGGCGCCGAACATAATGGATCCATGCCTCAAAACGGCACGACGAACTAACTGGAGAATTACACTATGTTTAAACGTCTGTTAATGGTCGCCATGCTGGTGATCGCCCCGTTGGCGCACGCTGCCGATCAGTCCAATCCGTATAAGCTGATGACTGAAGCGGCACAGAAAACCTTTGATCGTCTTAAGAACGAACAACCGCAAATTCGTAAAAATCCGGATTACCTGCGCCAGGTGGTGGATCAGGAACTGCTGCCTTACGTGCAGGTTAAATACGCCGGTGCGCTGGTATTAGGCCGCTACTATAAAGACGCGACCCCTGCGCAGCGCGACGCCTATTTTGCCGCGTTCCGTGAATACCTGAAACAGGCTTATGGTCAGGCGCTGGCGATGTATCACGGCCAGACTTACCAGATTGCGCCGGAACAACCGCTGGGCGATGCCACGATCGTGCCGATTCGCGTCACCATTGTCGATCCTAACGGCCGTCCGCCGGTACGCCTGGATTTCCAGTGGCGTAAGAATACCCAAACGGGTAACTGGCAGGCATATGACATGATTGCCGAAGGCGTCAGCATGATCACCACTAAGCAAAACGAGTGGAGCGACCTGCTGCGTACCAAAGGCATCGACGGCCTGACCGCGCAACTGCAGTCAATTTCCCGTCAACCGATCACCCTGGACGATAAAAAATAATGACAGAGGCTCTGGAGTGGCGACGTGAGGACGAACGGTTAGTCCTGTGCGGCGAACTTGATCAGGAAACCGTGGTCGCGCTGTGGGAACGGCGTGAAGCGGCGATGGCGGGTATTGAGATGATTGATCTTAACGCCCTGAGCCGCGTTGACACGTCCGGCCTGGCGCTGTTGCTGCACCTGGTTGATCTCGGCAGGCAGAGCGGTAAAACCGTGATCCTGACCGGGATGAGCGATAACTTAGCCACCCTCGCTAAGCTTTATAACCTGCCTGACGGACTTTTACCTGCCAGGGTATTCTAACCTTTTCAGTTAATTACTCCGAAAGCCTCGCAAACTATCATTGCGGGGCTTTTTGTTTGTTTAAGCGCGCCTCACTTTCCTCTAAAATGTTTGGCCTGTTTTCACTTAACGACGAATAGAGAACCCCATGGAAAATCATGAAATCCAGACAGTGCTGATGAATGCGCTGCCCCTTCAGGAAGTTCACGTTACCGGCGACGGCAGTCACTTCCAGGTTATTGCAGTGGGTGACCTGTTTGCAGAGATGAGCCGGGTGAAAAAACAGCAGACGGTTTACGGCCCGTTAATGGGGCTGATTGCCGAGAACCGCATTCATGCGGTGTCGATCAAAACGTACACGCCGCAAGAGTGGGCGCGCGACCGCAAGTTAAGTGGTTTTTAAGCTGTGGGCCTTGTGCCGGCAGCCTGTGTGATTATTAAGAGATAAATTTCCATGGATAAATTTCGTGTACAAGGTCCGTGCCGCCTTCAGGGCGAGGTAACGATCTCCGGCGCTAAAAACGCGGCGTTGCCGATCCTGTTCGCTGCGCTGCTGGCGGAAGAGCCGGTAGAAATCCAGAACGTACCGCAGCTCAAAGACATCGACACCACCATGAAACTGCTGAGCCAACTGGGTACCAAAGTTGAGCGCAACGGTTCCGTATGGATTGATGCCAGCAACGTCAACATTTTCTGTGCGCCTTATGAGCTGGTGAAAACCATGCGCGCCTCTATTTGGGCGTTAGGGCCGCTGGTGGCGCGTTTTGGTCAGGGCCAGGTCTCCTTGCCGGGCGGCTGCGCTATCGGCGCGCGTCCGGTCGATCTGCATATCGTCGGCCTTGAGCAACTCGGCGCTGAGATCAAACTGGAAGAAGGTTATGTGAAAGCCTCCGTTCAGGGTCGTCTTAAAGGCGCGCATATCGTGATGGATAAGGTGAGCGTTGGCGCAACGGTGACGATTATGTCCGCTGCGACGCTGGCTGAAGGCACCACAATCATTGAAAACGCCGCCCGTGAGCCGGAAATTGTCGATACCGCCAACTTCCTGAATACTCTGGGTGCGAAAATCACCGGTATGGGCACAGACCGCATCGTTATCGAAGGCGTTGAGCGTCTGGGCGGCGGTGTTTACCGTGTTCTACCGGACCGTATCGAAACCGGGACCTTCCTGGTCGCCGCTGCCGTTTCCGGCGGCAAAGTGGTGTGTCGCAATACCCGCCCGGATACCCTGGATGCGGTGTTGGCAAAACTGCGTGAAGCAGGTGCCGACATCGACGTGGGCGAAGACTGGATCAGCCTGGATATGCACGGTAAGCGCCCGAAAGCGGTAAATGTGCGCACCGCGCCGCATCCGGCGTTCCCAACGGATATGCAGGCGCAGTTCACTCTGCTGAATCTGGTGGCAGAAGGCACGGGCGTGATCACCGAAACCATTTTCGAAAACCGCTTTATGCATGTGCCAGAACTGATTCGTATGGGCGCGCATGCTGAAATCGAGAGCAATACCGTGATCTGCCATGGCGTGGAAACGCTGTCCGGTGCGCAGGTTATGGCGACAGATTTACGCGCTTCGGCAAGCCTGGTGCTGGCGGGCTGTATTGCTCAGGGCGCCACCTATGTCGATCGCATTTATCATATTGACCGTGGTTATGAGCGTATTGAAGAAAAATTACGGGGTTTAGGCGCTAATATCGAGCGTGTAAAAGCCAGTTAATTCTGGTAGTGGCGCATTTAATCGCGCCATCCGCCTGCACAGGAAGCCGGGGCATTGCCCCGGCTTTTTTTTGCCTATAGAAAACCCCCAGCTAGGCTGGGGGTTCCGTAAAGCTTTCA
>NZ_DAMBQK010000016.1:0-108766 GCF_032062175.1 Atlantibacter sp. | reverse complement strand
AGGATGTAGCATCACGACCGACCTGAAGCGAGGAGATGGAGCCGAGGGCAGCGGCAAAGCCGCCGATTTTGTTGGCCGGGAGCCCGGGGTGTCGGGGACGCGGCGGCGAGCGTCCCCGACTCGTTCGCGTACACCGGTGTCGCATGAATGAACATAGTTTGAGCGAACGAAACATTCCACCCTATAAATAAACCCTTAGAGCGAACGAAACATTCCACCCCAGAGCTAGCCCACTACTGAGGCCACAACCACGCCGCCCCGCGTACCCCACTCGAATCCCCGTGCTTCGCCTTCAATATCGGCGTCTCGCATTCCCCACCAAACACCCACGGCTTAATCAACTGCGGCACCGTCTGATACAGCCGATCCACATTGCTCATCCCGCCGCCAAGCACAATCACATCAGGATCGAGAATATTCACCACGTGGGCCAACGATTTGGCGAGCCGCATCTCGTAACGGCTGAGCGCCAGTTCAGCCACCGGATCCTGCTGTTCAACCAGCCGGATAATCTCGCTGCCTTTATGGGGATGCCCGCTTAACCGACGGTAATCGGTGGCGAAACCGGTGCCGGAAATAAACGTCTCGATACACCCTTGCTTACCGCAATAACACGGCACTTCTTCGCGATAGCGCAACTCGTCCGCGTCCATCCACGGCAGCGGATTATGGCCCCACTCGCCCGCCGTGCCGTTGCCGCCAATATGGCTGCGGCCGCCTAACGCAATCCCGGACCCGCAGCCGGTGCCGATAATCACCGCAAACACCGTTTGTGCTCCTGCCGCCGCGCCGTCCACCGCTTCGGACACCGCCAGGCAGTTAGCGTCATTCGCCAGGCGCACTTCACGCCCCAGTCGGGCGCTGAGATCGCTATCGAACGGCTTACCGTTAAGCCAGGTTGAGTTGGCATTCTTGACCACACCGGTATAGGGCGAAATCGAGCCGGGGATACCCATCCCCACAGTGCCGCGCTCGCCGGTGGCCTCTTCCGCCAGGCGCACCAGTTCAGCTATAGTTTCGATAGTTTGCGCGTAATCGTCACGCGGCGTGGGCAGCCGATGACGGTACAATTGCTGGCCGTCGTCAGACAGCGCGATCACTTCAGTTTTCGTACCACCTAAATCAATCCCAATACGCACAAGAAGCCCCTTATTTATGCAGATCAGCGTGACGGTTGCAGGCCTTTCTCTCAAAGGCCATGAAACTGAGCGGCGGTTTGGTTATCATGCCCGCTGCGTTTAACTACCAGACCGTGGAAAATATCATGCTGTGGTTCAAAAATTTAATGGTTTATCGCGTTAGCCGCGACATCTCGCTGCGAGCCGAAGAAATGGAAAAACAGCTGGCGGCTTTTTCCTTTACTCCCTGTGGCAGCCAGGATATGGCGAAAACCGGTTGGGTGCCACCGATGGGCTCACAGAGTGATGCGCTGACGCATACTGCGAACGGTCAAATTGTTATCTGCGCCCGCAAAGAGGAAAAAATCCTGCCTGCGCCGGTGATCAAACAGGCGCTGGAAGCGAAAATCGCCAAACTGGAAGCAGACCAGGGACGCAAGCTGAAAAAGACCGAAAAAGATTCGCTGAAAGATGAAGTATTGCACTCCTTACTGCCGCGCGCCTTCAGCCGTTTTAACCAGACCATGATGTGGATCGATACCGTTAACGGATTGATTATGGTCGACTGCGCCAGCGCCAAAAAAGCCGAAGATACCCTGGCGCTGCTGCGTAAAAGCCTGGGTTCGCTGCCGGTGGTGCCGCTAACCCTGGAAACGCCGCCGGAACTGACCCTGACCGAATGGGTGCGCAGCGGCAGCGCCGCGCAGGGTTTCCAGTTGATGGACGAAGCCGAGCTGAAAGCCATGCTGGAAGACGGCGGCGTAATCCGCTGTAAGCAGCAGGAGTTGGTAAGCGACGAAATCGCCGTGCATATCGAGGCGGGCAAAGTGGTGACCAAACTGGCGCTCGACTGGCAGCAGCGCATCCAGTTTATGATGTGCGAAGACGGTTCGATCAAGCGCCTGAAGTTTGCCGACGAACTGCGCGATCAGAATGAAGATATCGACCGTGAAGACGTGGCTCAGCGTTTCGATGCCGATTTTATTCTGATGACCGGCGAACTGGCGGCCCTGATTAAGAGCCTGGTGGAAGGGTTGGGCGGCGAAGCCCAACGCTAACAGCATTCACCCTCGCGAGGAGGGTGAATAAATTACAGATAGCGGCATAAATAAGAGGTGGGTTCCGCCACTTGCAGGTGGAACTCGCTGTGGCCAGGCACATGAAAGACGTCGCCCGGTCCGTAAGTTTTCCACTCAACGTCCCCTGGCAGCAGCACGCGTAGTGCGCCACTGACGACCGTCATTTCTTCAGGCTGGGCGGTGCCGAAAGTATATTCCCCTTCCGCCATCACCCCGACACTGGCGCGGCCAGTGCTGCTACTGGTAAAACCGATGGATTTCACTTTACCGGAGAAGTATTCATTACTTTGAAGCATGGACTGGCCCTTATAGAAATGGTCGAAAAACCAATATACCCGAATTCAGGTAACTTGCAGCGTTAACAATGACGGGTATCTCAGGCAAGCCCAGTTCAGCTCACAAAATTGTGTTAAACCAGCAGTTCAGAGGCCAGATGGGCCACCAGCACGTTGGAGAGTAGCACGGGCACATCCAGCTCCTGCTGCAACAGATCGCGGTGAATCTGGTAATAGCCAAGGCAATCCAGCATCAGCACATCCGCGCCCTGCTCGATGAGCGTCCGTCCGGCATCCAGCAGCTCCTGCTCGGTGCCGAATACCGGGCTCGCCAGCGCATAAAGCGGCGGGTTTTCCAGCATCGCCCATTTTTCAGCCTGTAATGGCAGCAGTTCCGGGATTGGCACAATCACGCCGACCTGGTGACCATCGACAATGGAAGCAACCAGCGGCGGAATAATGCGCTGCGGCTCCAGTAAGATCGCGTTACGGGCATGAAGTTTGGTGAAGCGGTAAGTGCTCATGAGCAGAATGACGTCACACCCCTGGTTCTCCAGCACTTCAATAGCGCTTTGCAACGCCAGCTCGGTTTTTTGACGCGACACTTCCACGACTTCTTTATTGCTGAGTAATGTCAGCATGCCCTCATGGCCGGGCTCGACGCCATAGTCTTGCAGCGCCTCCTCTTTGCTGAGCGATCCCATTAAACTCATATGCTTAATTTGTTCTTCCGGGACCTGCTCCGCCAGTAACGGCATAATGGCACTGACGGGTACAACGCCAATCGTGAGTATCGCTAACGTAGGGTTCATGTTCATTCCGCCTGTCTAATCTCTTGCTTTTATACTGCACTGCTTACCGCGCCATGCATTTATTGGAGATAAATTAACCATAAACCCTGGCAGCTTCTGGTAATCTTGCCGCGCATTTTCTCCTCGTCGCGACGGGTCTTAAAGTAAGGTTTTAATAGTAACGGGAATTTAACCGTTCCGGCGATTGAAAATTCAGAATTTGGCGAAGTGAAAGGATGAAGGAAGGGAGAGCCAGCCGCTCCCCCTTGTGAAGGGCATCACGTTTTATCAGGATCTTCATAGCGCCGCTTCGCATCCAGCGCTTCGGCTTCCGTGTCATGCTCGCTAATCAATGCGTCAGGTTTCGGATGATCCGCCCGCAGCTGATACCAGGTCACCGTCTGCCCTGGGGTGCCTTTCTCTATCGTGACAATGCGTGCTTCTCGGGGATACGGGGGTCTGGATGCCATAACACTTCCTTATCAATGGATTCGAAGTATTAAGTATAGACAACCGCTAGCTCGCGCGAGCTAAACGCAACACTTCAAGAATACGCGCAATAATAAGGTCAACCGGCAGACTGGCGTCGATAACATGATGCGCCGCCGCCTGGTACAGCGCTTCTCGTTGAGCCAGCACATCTTCGATTTCTTCGACCATCGGTTTGCCGGTCAGCGTGGGCCGCTGCTCTTCTTCCGGCGATGCCAGCAGGCGCTGTGCCAGGGTGTCAGCCGGAACCTGCAAATAGATCACCGCGCCGTGATTGCGCATAAACAGACGGTTCACCTCCGCCAACACCATGCCGCCACCGGTGGCAACCACCGTGGCGGGCTGCGTCACCGCCTGCAACGCCTGGCTTTCCCTGGCGCGAAACCCCGGCCATCCTTCTTGTTCCACAATTTCCGCCACCGTCGCGCCGCTTTGTTCTAACAGCCAGCGGTCGGTATCGACAAAATGAAACCCCAGCGATGTCGCTAAACGCTGACCCACCGTTGTTTTGCCACATCCGCGCGGCCCGACCAGAAAAAGGGGTTGAGTCATGAAAGGATTGTCCTCAGCATCTCAGCCGTTGAGATGACGTCATTAACGTTTAGAATTGTCATCATACCAGCAAGCTAGTACACAGGAAAGGTGTAAAAATTTAGTTACGAAAATGAAATGTAGCGATTTTTACCGCTGCCAAGCCATGTGGAATAAGGCTGTTGCATGTAAAGAATTTCTACCACTGAAAGGTGCGCACACCTTACTTGAAACTGACTATCAATTACAACCCCTGATGCGCAATCTGGATTCCACTTTTATGAACCAGGCCTGTTTTGCAGATTTATCCCGTAACGCGATCGGAGAGATAAATCAGGATTATAGTTATTACAGATGCATAATGACGGAGAAATGAATCATGCAATCCGAAGAACAACGCCTGATCGATGGGCTGTTTAGCCGTCTGCAACAGGCTGAAAGCCAGAGCGCCCCACGCGACGCTGAAGCCGAGGCGCGTATCGTCAACCATCTCCAGCAACAGCCGCAGGCACCCTATTATATGGCGCAAACCATCCTGATTCAGGAGGCCGCCATCAAACAGTTGAACCAGCGGCTACAGGCGCTGGAAGGCCAGTTGGCGCAGCGCGAGCATGAAGCGGAGCAAAAACAGAGCAGCGGTGGTTTTCTTGCCGGGCTGTTCGGCGGCGGTAATCATACCCCTGCCCGCCCGGTAGACAAGCCCATCCCGGGTGCCGACCAATACGCCCGCGCCGCGCCGGGCCAGTACAACGCGCCGCCAGCCAGTGCGCAGGGCTATGGCGCGCCGAGAGGCCAGGGTTTTATGGGCGGCGCGCTGCAAACGGCTGTGGGCGTGGCCGGCGGCGTGATGATGGCGAATATGCTAACCAGCATGTTCAGCCACAGCCAGCCGGAAGAGATCGTGAATATCATTGACGATCCGACCCAGCCGACGGATACCGGCGCAATCAACGCCGTTGAAGATTATAACGAAGCGGATGACAGCCAGTTTCTCAACCAGGACGCCGGGCTACCCCAGGACAACGTCAACGACTATGCCACTAATGACGATGCGGACTTCGGTAATGATGATGATTTCGGCAACGATTTCGGCGGTGACGACGACAGCTGGACTTAAACGCGACGGGCGCGGGCCAGTAACCACTTATCCAGCTCGGCGGCGAACTGTTGCCTGTCGCGCGGGCTAAGGGTTGACGGCCCGCCAGTCTGGATGCCGCTGGCTCGCAGCGTATCCATAAAATCGCGCATGGTTAAGCGCTCGCGAATGGTGGCCTCGGTGTAGCGTTCGCCACGCGGATTTAACGCATGCGCGCCTTTGGCAATCACTTCCGCCGCCAGCGGGATATCGGCGGTGATCACCAAATCTCCTGGCTGGCAGTGGCGTACAATTTCGTTATCCGCCACGTCAAACCCGGCCTCTACCCGCCAGGCGCGGACAAATTTCGACGGCGGCACACGCAGATTCTGGTTCGCCACCATTGTCACCATCACCTGGCAGCGATCCGCCGCGCGCCACAGCACTTCTTTAATCACGTTCGGACACGCATCGGCATCTACCCATATCGACATTTTGACTCCAGATCCGCCTGCGGCGTGACAATTAAAACGCGGATTCTACCCGCTTTGGGTAAAAGTATGGTGACTTTTAACGACCGGATAAAGCCGCCGCCATAGCGAAAACGGTAAAAGGCGCGTTAAGCTAGAGGCCATGCACAACGTAAAATAACCATGATGGAGGGATAAAATGGATAAGAAGATCGGTTTTATTGGCTGTGGAAATATGGGGAAAGCCATTCTCGGCGGCCTGATCGCCAGCGGCGATGTACCCGCCAGCAATATCTGGGTCTATACCCCTTCAGCCGATAATGTCGCCGCGTTGCAGAGCGAATATGGCATCAACGGCGCGCAAAGCGCACAGGAAGTCGCCCAGGCGGCGGATATCGTATTTGGCGCGGTGAAGCCCAACATCATGTTGAAAGTGATGGGCGATATTGCGTCCAGTCTCAATAAAGACTCGCTGGTGGTGTCTATCGCCGCCGGGATCACGCTCGATCAGCTCGCCGTGGCGCTGGGCCATGACCGCAAAATTATTCGCGCCATGCCTAACACGCCATCGCTGGTGAATGCCGGGATGACGTCGATTACCGCCAACGCGCTGGTGTCACCGGAAGAAACCGACGCGGTGCTGGCCATGTTCCGCAGTTTCGGCCAGGCGGAAAACGTGCCGGAATACATGATCCACTCGGTCGTGGGCGTGAGCGGTTCCGCACCCGCCTATGTCTTTATGTTTATCGAAGCGATGGCGGACGCCGCCGTACTGGGCGGGATGCCGCGCGCCCAGGCCTATAAATTTGCCGCCCAGGCGGTGATGGGTTCGGCCAAAATGGTGCTGGAAACCGGGAAACATCCCGGCGAACTTAAGGATATGGTGTGCTCGCCGGGCGGTACCACGATTGAAGCGGTAAAAGTGCTGGAAGAGAAAGGCCTGCGCGCGGCGGTGATGGAAGCCATGACAACATGCATGGCGAAATCCGAGGCGCTGAGTAAGGGTTAACTTGCCGTGTCACATGAGCGCGGATGCGCGCTCATGTGACCGTATAGACTTCGGTTCGGTTACGTCCCGCCTTCTTGGCCTGATAAAGCGCGGTGTCTGCGGCTTTCAGCCACGCCTGGTAATCTTTCATATGAGTATTGAACGGTGCGATGCCGACACTTATTTGCACCTTCAGCGACGCGGCATTATCAATTCTCAGGTTTTGCAAACGCTCGTGGATGCGATCCATCGCGGCGACGGCGCTTTCCGGGGTCGTCCCGCTCATGATCACCGCGAACTCATCGCCGCCAAACCGCCCAATGACATCGCTAACCCGCAGCGTTAACTGTAAATACTGCGTCACGGCAATGATCGCTTTATCGCCGGCATCGTGCCCGTAAGTATCATTAATTTGCTTAAAATGGTCGATGTCGATCAGCAGCAGCGTTGAGGCGCGGCGATAGCGCAGCGCATTTTCATATTCAATGCTCAACAATTGCTCCCAGTGGCGGCGGTTATACACCCCCGTCATTCCGTCGCGGGTGCTGATCAGTTGTAGCCGCCGCTTATGCTCCGCCAGATTGACCGCCGTGCGATAGCAAACAAAGGCAAACAGCGCCGGATAGATAATCAGCGTCGGTAAACTGAGGAAAAATTGCAGTGGCGTGGTGGTGACGTTAAAAGGCGCGTCGATAAACTGCATAGCCATCAGCGCCGTCATCATTTGCAGCACAAGCCCTGCGGCAAAAAAACGCACGCCGAATGCGCCGATATTGTTCATGTTGACCATCATCGTAAGCAGCAGGCAGGGAAGCGCATTGCCGCCCATGATGGCAATCCCGATGCCCGCCATCAGGGTATCGATAATCAGGTTGCGCCGCTCCGCCGACATCGGGTCCGACGCGCGTTCAGCAATTTGCAATGCCAGGTGCGGCCACACAAAGGCGTACATCACCAGCGCCAGCCACCACCATCCTGGCAGCGCCTGGTCTACCAGCACCCCGGCAAACATGATGAAACTGCAAAAATGGCCTACCGTGCGTGGCAACCAGATACGACGGGCAAAGCGTAAACCGCTGCGGTGTTTATCGTCGTTAAGAGGCTTTTCGCGCGCCGAAATATCCCAGAGACGCCATTTGCTGAAGGTCTGTTCATCATTCATTGGTATAGGAGATTTACTGGATAAATTTCCCAGAGTATAGAAACGGGTCAACGGCGCGGAGTATGAAATTTAGGGTGAGCCCTAAATGAAACTCACCCTAATGGATGATTAACGGGCCTTTTTCAGACACTCACTCATAAAGGTTTTACGCGCATCGCCGCTAAGGGATTTATTTCCCGCTTCGGTATTACAGCTTTTCATTTTTTGCTGCTGAGGCGTCAAACTTTTATCGCCCGGCGCAGACTGGCTGTTCTTCAGGCAATTGCTCATATAGGATTTTCGCGCGTCGCCTTTGAGATCCTGCGATGTCGCCTGCTGGTTGCAGGTGGTCATTCGCTGCTGTTGCGGGGTTAACGCTCTTTCGGCGGCATGGACTGGCGTACTGCTTAACATTCCTGCCAGGATTGTGAAAAGTAATGTTGATTTCATAGCACCATCCCAATTGAAATAAGGCGTTTTAAGCCTGGCCTGGCGCAGGAGAAAAACCACTGGCGCGTTTCAGTATTGCCACCGGGATAACACTAATTTGTGTGTCTTTTTTTACACATTACCAAAAATAAGCAAAGCGAAATAAGCCCGATCGTTCGCTTATTATCCAGGGGCGCAATTTTCAGACCACGCAAAATGCCTTTCAATTACCGAAACAGTAATATCGTTAATTATATTTAAAATAAAAAAATAAGCGCACCATGATGTAGCCGGAAAATAAAAAGGCTTTTTATTTCCCGGCTACATCATGGCATTACGATAACAGAGAGAGGGGTGCAGTGAATAATTTCGCTTAAGGCTCAAAAATAACAGGCATTTGAACATACACCTCAGGATCGTGGATGCTTAAGGAGCTTTTTCAGGTACTGCTGTAGGAGCTCCGAATCCTCTACAGAGACCTCAGACTTTACACGCGCACCATCCATTGCACCGTCGATGCTGTTGATAAGCGCCTCTTGCTCGCTGGGCTCCATGCGACGCAACAGCGCTGTCACCACAATCTCCAACGCTTCAACCTGAGCCACTAACGCTTTTGACTCCTGCTCTTTATCAGCCAGTGTCACTAATAGTTCAGCAATTAAGTTTTTCATGAAGATTATCCCTTTAAAAAGTCAAATAACGTTAACATCCCCTCCCCATTTTTGATAGGGGGGAAAAGTAGTATTTTGCCGATTTTATCGTATTTATGTGAAACCACGAATAATATATTCAGCGAAACGTTTCACTGAATATATAGGATTGCAGAGGACGATTAAACCCTTCGCCAACCATTATTAATCTCTGGCCCTTGCTCTGTTTGCATATGATATATCATCACCTTATCCACGTCTTTTCCCGGCGGTGCGATTAAGTGCAACCGCAAGCTGGACGATATTTATCAGTACAACCACTGCTGTGGCGATAAATACCCACCGAAAGCCCGCAGCGGCGCTGACGCCTGCGCCCATCAACGGCCCGACAACGTTGCCAAGATACATAAACGACTGGTTGTACCCGAAAATACGCCCGGTGATCTGGTCACTGGAATATTTCAGGAGCAGCGTTTGTACCGCTGGCAGCATGGCACCATCCGCAAAACCCAGCAGAAAACGCAGAATGCCGAGTTGCACCGGGTTGGTAACAAACGACATGGCGAAAAACAGCACCACGGCGACAATCAGCGTGGCCATTAAGATGCGCGCGGTGCCGATACGATCGCCCAGTTTGCCAAGACGCGGCGCGCTCATTAGCGCCGAAACACCGGGCACGGCGGCAATCAGGCCGCTTAAAAACGCGATGTTATTGCTGTCCGGGGCTAACGACTGGATAAACAGCGCCAGAATCGGGCCGACTGAGCCGTTACATAATTGGATCACCAGGGTAGTGACAAACAGACTGACGATAAGACCCGGATAAGGTAACGAGGCAAACACCGCTTTGCCGCTCAGGCGCTGATCTTTGGTTACAACCGTCCGTACGCCCTCTTTAATAAAGAACAGCGTGACGACAAAACTGACCATCAATAACCCGGCGGTGATTAAAAATACCCAATGCAAACCGACCCAGTCTGCCAGAAAACCGCCCATTAGCGGCCCGGCGATCACGCCGCTGATTTGGGCGGTGGAAAGCGTACTCAGCGCCCAACCGCTGCGTTCGCGTGGCACCTGGGACGCCACCAGCGCCATCGCGTTAGGAATGTAGCCGGATGTCAGGCCCATCAGGGCGCGTAAAAAGAACAACTGCCAGACGTTGGTGGCAAACGCCTGCAACAGGATCGCCACCGCCATGCCCAGCGACGCGCGCAGCAGCATCAATTTGCGGCCTTTGCGGTCCGCCAGGCTGCCCCACATCGGCGAGACGATAGCGGAAACCAGAAACGTGACGCTAAAGGTCAGCCCTGACCACATCGACAGCGCTTCATGAGAGCTCACGCCAAGCTGCGCCACGTACAGCGGCAAAAAAGGTAAAATCTGGCTGATGGCCAACCCGGTAAAAAAGCAGCCGAACCAGACAGAGATAAGATTAACTTTCCAGGATTCCATAAGGCGCGTTTTCAATAAGATGTGAAGATCTTATGGCAGGGTAGCAAGAGTCGGTCTGCGACTTCTTGCGATCCATGCGGTGCGGTGAAATTTAGTGATTTATCACACAAAAGCCAACAAACGTGACACGCATCACGAAATAACCGTCTGCATGCCGGGGATTATTCTTTAACGACAAATCCCGAATCCGCGCATGCCTAAATGGAAATGATCGGCATGGGCGGCGTTATAGTTTGGCCCGAGGGAATTTCCGTAATACGCGCAGCTGTGGCTGAACAGCTCACGCACCACTTCGCCGTGCGGCCCGCTTTCATTCCATCCTTTGCGTACCGTGATTTGCTGGCCGTTGGCAAAGCGAAACCCGCTGATGTCCAGCGCGTCCGCCGTCGCATGCTCACTGCGCCGCGCCTGTTCGCGATTGTAGATATTGCGGCAGGCAAAGCTGCCAAGATGATCGATGCGCCGCAGCGGGCTGCCCATGATCTGCTGCGCCAATGGCACCGCGCGCTGCTGAACGTACATCGCCGAACTCAGCGCCAGCGGGCAACTGGCGAGAAAGCCGCTGCTAAGCTGCACCTCGCCAAAACGGGTGACGCGTACCGGGGAATCCAGCGGGCAGTTACCGGTCGTGCTGGATTGTTCCCGAAACTGGATCATCCCCTGCTCGCTGGCTTGCCTGAGCACTGCCATACAGGCCGCCGGATCGTTGGCTAACTGACGCAGCTTATAACGGGTTACCACAGTGGGCGGGTCGCTGGGGGAAAGCGGTGCGAAGGGGTTGTACTGTGGCGGCAAATACTCATAAAGGCTCCACCCCGCCAGCGCAGTGAGTAAAAGCCCAGTCACCATTCCGCCCGTCGTCGCCATCCACGCCCTCCATTCCAGTGAATTACCAGTATAGCGGCTGCTGCCCACATCCCTCCTACGATTGAGCATGAATAGCCGGATTGAGCGTGCTATGTTGTGTGTTTTCGTTTTTATGAGATGGACAAAGAAATGGCAAAACTGCGGGTAGGGATTGTGTTCGGCGGCAAATCCTCTGAACACGAGGTATCACTTCAATCAGCGAAAAATATCGTCGACGCCATTGATAAAGAAAAGTTTGATGTGGTGCTGATAGGCATTGATAAGCAGGGCGAATGGCATCTGAATGACGCCAGCGGATACCTGCTCAACGCCGACGATCCCGCGCATATTGCACTTAACCGCTCTGAGAAAACCCTGGCGCTGATCCCCGGCCAGACCGCGCAGCAGCTTATCGAAACCCATAGCCATGAAATGCTGCCGCAGGTGGATGTGATTTTCCCTATCGTTCACGGTCCCCTCGGCGAAGACGGCTGCCTGCAAGGATTATTGCGCGTCGCTAATTTGCCCTTTGTCGGCTCCGGCGTGCTGGGCTCCGCCGTCAGCATGGATAAAGATGTTGCCAAGCGTTTACTGCGCGATGCCGGCCTGTCCGTTGCGCCTTTTATCACCCTGACTCGCGCCAATCGCTCGCAGTATGACTTTGAGTATGTTGTAACTAATCTGGGCGTACCGATGTTTATTAAGCCCGCAAACCAGGGTTCATCGGTCGGTGTGAGCAAAGTGACCAACGAGGCGGAATACCGGGCGGCGGTGGATCTGGCGTTTGAATTCGATCATAAAGTGGTGGTTGAAACCGGGATCGTGGGCCGGGAGATCGAGTGCGCCGTGCTGGGTAACGATCGTCCCGAGGCCAGCACCTGCGGTGAGATCGTCGTCAACAGCGCGTTCTACTCGTACGACACCAAATACATTGACGGCAACGCTGCGCGGGTGCACGTGCCTGCGGCGATCCCTGCCGATATCAACGATAAAATTCGCGCCATTGCGGTCCAGGCGTACCAGACGCTAGAGTGCAGCGGCATGGCGCGGGTAGACGTGTTCCTGACGCCGGATAACCAGGTGATTATTAATGAGATCAACACCCTGCCCGGCTTTACCAATATCAGCATGTACCCGAAGCTGTGGCAGGCCAGCGGTATTAGTTATCAGCAGTTGATTACTCAACTGATTGAGCTGGCGCTGGAGCGCCACGCCCAGGATAGCGCCCTGAAGAGCACCATTACGCTGTAATCGTTACTCTTTCGCCGCGTCCGGCTCTTCCGGGCGACGGCGAATCACCAACCCCGCCAGCCAGAAGCTGATTACCCAGGTCACCAGTCCCACCGCATAGGTTTGCCAGCCTTTGGCTTCAAAGCCCAGCAGGCCGACGACGCCATTCATGATAAAAATCAGGCCAATAGCCACGGCATAGTAGTGCCAGTCGCGGCGAATTTTTGTGGGCAGATTCATGGTCGCTCCAGAGAAGAAAAACGGCATCATCGCATATCGCTTTCAGGCTGTCTGCGGCGTGGCGCGCGCCTTTACACGCCGTGACAAATACGCCAAAAGCATGATGTTAATCGCGATTCACAAAAGTTACAAAAATGTGACTACAGACATACTTCTGACATCCAGGAGTAATCTGGACACGAATTTACCAGAAATCCGATATTGACATTTGCAATCAACTGTCAGACTCGCCTATGAGTCATCAGGCGAAATGCCTGGGTTTTATGCGTTTCCGGGAGGTCATTATGGCAGAGTTTACTTTGTCGAAGTCCACCATCATCGCAGGGAAAAAGCGCGAGCCGTCGACCACGCTCGGCAACATCGCGTACGCGGTTTTTGTCCTGTTCTGCTTCTGGGTCGGATCGCAGATTCTGAACATGTTGGTGAATGCACCCGGTGTGTTTGAGCACTTGATGCAACTTGATGTGAAGGAGAGCGGCCGACCGCACATCGAGATAGGAATGCTGGTCGGCACGATCTTTGGACTGGTGCCCTTTTTAGTGGGCTGCCTGATCGCGGCGGCGATTAGCCTGTGGCTACGCTTTCAACAACGACGCTATTAACCTTACGATTTGTTCATACAGCGAGCCCGACGATCGTCAACCCGCTTTGCAAACCACGCCGTGGTGAGATTGCGGGTGATTTTCGGGCTCTCAAGCTGGATACCCGGCAGCATTTCACGCGCCAGCGGTTTACCGGTTTTCTTCTCCGCCAACTCATACACTTTCTTGTACAACGCCGTCTGCTCGAAATCTAACCCATCGCCTTTCTTCAGTGCGCGATGAATGTCGCTGTCGCTAAGACCGGTTTTCAGTTTGCGCACCGCCAGCTCGGTGTTGCCGGCCTCGTCGCTGTCGTAACGAATTAAGTCGCCGTCCAGCGCCAGCTTCACGCCGCTGGCTTTACTGACTGCATACTGAAATGCCGCGTTCCGGCTGGCGTACCAGCCCGCGTTAAAGTCGGCGTAGCGGTACAGCGGTTGGGTGTAATTGGCCGGATAGTTCAGCAGATGGTAAATCCCAAACCACAAACCGCCGCGTCGGCTAAACACTTCCTGGCGCACCGTGCCGTCCATCTTCCACGGATAACCCCGAGTGTGGGCTTCGGCGAAGGCAATGCTGACCTGCATCGGGCCGCCGGTATGCACCGGGTTTAAATTGCCGAACAGCGTCTGGCCCATGGGAACCATGCCGATAAAGTCATCGAAAATGGCGCTAAGCTGTTTCTCGGTGGTCACTTTATCGAGCCGCTCGCTGTAGCTCTTGCCGTTGGGCGATGTGATCATCAGCGCAGTGCGCACCAGGAACATCGGCACGTGCACCCGGTCGGCGCGGCGTTCAATCTCTTTCCAGGCAATTTTACTTAAGCCTGGCACCATCGGGTCGGCCTGATAGTTGGCCTCCTGCTCGGCCACTGCCAGCACCGAACAGACGTTCTCTTCGGTAGGTGCGATTTTCTGGCTGTCGAATGCCGTGGCGATTTCCTTCGCCCAGCCGTCGCGATCTTTTACGCTGGCAGGCATTTTACGCTTCACCGTTTGCGCCACGTCCACCGTGGGGCCGGAGGGTTTCTCCGGCGTGGGTTCGCTGGCGCAGCCTGCCAGCACCAACAGCGCCAGCAGGCTTAGGTGTTTTCCGTTTTGCAGTCGCATTCGCGCTCCGTGTAGGGGGTTAATTCGCTTCGGCCATCTCCTGCGCTGGCGTATCCAGCTCACGCTCGAAACTGCGCAGACGCTTATAGATAGACATCAATTCTACCAGCGTGGTCCAGGAGCTAATCAAGTACTGGAACGCCCCGCGTACCTGGCCGAATACGTTGGTGATTTGGGTCATCAGGCCGAGGGTAATAGTACCCGCGACAATCGACGGAAACAGCAGGAACAACCCGAATACGTTATCGACCTGCAAATACAAAATGCGGGCGATGTTGAAATACATATAGTGGAAGTACAGACGGAAATAGTTGCGACGCACCGCACCAAACAGTTCCCACACCGTCGGCGGTGTGGCGCGGTTGGCGTCATCTTCGCCGTAAACCAGTTCTTTACGGTACGCGGCTTCTACACGCTGGTTTTTAAATTCCAGCCCCGGCAGTTTGATCCCCACCACCGCCAGCAAACCGGTGCCCATCAGCGACCAGATAATCGCGGCAACCACCAGTCCATAGGGCACATAACCGATAATCGGCAGCTCTTTCACGTGCGGGGACAGGGCCACCAGCACCGGCAGAAAGGCGATTAACGTCATAATGGCGTTAATAAAGCTGACGCCCATGCTTTCAAGCGTAGAGGCAAAGCGCATGGTGTCTTCCTGCACACGCTGCGCGGCCCCTTCGATATGGCGCAGGCGCTGCCAGTGCGTCATATAGTATTCGTTCATCGCGGTACGCCAGCGGAACACGTAGTGGCTGATGAAAAAGTTATTCAGCACGCTCACCACCACCGCGATCAGGGCGATACCTAAAAATACGCCCACTTCGTTGTAGAACTGATTGATAGACACTTTATGCGGCGAGCTGAGCGCGGTCTGGATCAGATCGTAGAACGGCGCATACCAGGCGTTGACCGCCACGCCCACTTCCACCAGAAACCAGGTGACGAAAATAATCAGTGCAGAACCGAGAATCGACCAGTACTGCCAGCGATGCGGGCTGCGGATAAACCAGAACAGGGCGAACAGGCCCACGCAGAGGGCGTAGTAAGCGTAAAAAGTTAGATAGCTGAGCGACCAGAAACGCGCGGCGCTAATCGGCACCTCTTTACTTGCACCCACCAGCCTGCCGGCCCATTCGGCTCCGCCCGCCTGCCAGAAAATCACGGCGATCATCGCCCAAATAAACGCCGACAGAAAAAAGGCGGTCGGCCTGGGAAAGAACGATTTAAACATCACTTCACTCCTGCTCATTCTTGTTGTTATCGCGATTGCTGCGCGTAACGTTTTTACATCCAGTTCAGGGTTGAATCACAACCCAAAAATTTGCCTCAGGGGCAGCGACAATCAGACACAACGCGGCCTGGTTAGTTCCGGGCCTATTGGGTAACAATCTGTTCCGTTGCGTACGCAACGGTAAAAACGTAGCGTATTCCCTGCTTTTTAACAGCTTGCACTGTGAGCCGTGGCAAAAATTGCGCCACTGTAACCCGTGGTTACGTTTTTTCTCGCTACACTTCGTTAATCCGCCCATTGCCGGAGCGGCAACCGTAGTATAAATAGCTTTTACCGCCACTGACTGAATGGATTGCTTCGTTGAAACGTTGTCTGCTTACTTTCGCCGCACTGAGTGCCGTGCTGTTGCCTGCCGCAAGCCAGGCGCAAACTTCCCCCGATCCGGTCTTCGCTTCCGAAATTACTGACCGTTACGCTGAGCATATTTATTATGGCAGCGGTGCGACGGGCATGGCGTTGGTGGTGATTGACGGCAACCAGCGGGTATTTCGCAGCTTTGGCGAAACCCGTCCGGGTAATAATGTGCGCCCGCAGCTTGACTCTGTGGTGCGCGTGGCCTCGCTCACCAAGCTGATGACCAGCGAAATGCTGGTAAAGCTGCTCGATCAGGGCACCGTAAAGCTCGACGATCCGTTGAGTAAATACGCCCCTCCCGGCGCGCGGGTGCCGACGTACCAGGGTAAACCCATTACTCTGGTGAATCTGGCGACTCACACCAGCGCCCTGCCCCGCGAACAACCGGGCGGCGCGGCGCATCGTCCGGTGTTTGTCTGGCCGACCCGTGAGCAGCGCTGGAACTGGCTTGCCACCGCGAATTTAAAAGCCGCGCCCGGCACCGTGGTCGCCTACTCCAATATCGCATTTGATCTGCTGGCGGACGCGCTGTCCCGTGCGGCGGGCAAGCCCTATCCGCAACTGTTTGACGAATACATCGCCCGTCCGCTTGGCATGAAAGACACCACTTTTACGCCATCGCCGGATCAGTGCCGTCGCTTAATGGTGGCGGAAAAAGGCGCCAGCCCGTGTAACAACACCCTGGCGGCCATTGGCAGCGGCGGCATCTATTCCACGCCGGACGATATGATGCGCTGGATGCAGCAATTCCTGGCGTCCGATTTCCATACCCGCACCAGCCAGGCGGACCGGATGCAAACGCTGATTTACCAGCGTAGCCAGTTCACCAAAGTCATTGGTATGGACGTGCCGGGCCGTGCCGACGCGCTGGGCCTGGGTTGGGTATATATGCAGCCGAAAAATGGCCGTCCAGGCATTCTTCAGAAAACTGGCGGCGGCGGCGGGTTCATCACCTATATGGCGATGGTGCCCCAGAGCAATATCGGCGTTTTCGTGGTGGTCACCCGCTCACCGCTCACCCGCTTTGTGAACATGAGCGACGGGGTGAATAACCTGGTCACCGAGCTGACTGGCAATAAGCCAGTGGTTGTCACCGCCTCGGCGCAGGTCCCGGTGAGTGACGAATAAAACGGGCACCTGAAACAGCAAACCCGGCGCTATGCCGGGTTTTGTATATTTAAAGGCTGGGGTTCACACAGACTCAGGTTGATTTGCTTCACCGTCTCTTTCACCAGGGTTTCCCAGTCATCCGGTGGATGCCCTGACGCCAACATTGCGCCGAAAACCTTATACGCATCTCGCTTATGGCCATAAGCTTCCCTGGTTTGCGAATCATTGACCCACGCGAGAATGATGATGCGTTCTCTCAGGCTATAGCGAAAGAACAAACGATACTGACCGAGAAATTTTGCCCGAAACCAGTGCTTATAGCCCGCGCCCAGGGTATCACCCAGGCGGAATTTTTCCTGGGTAGGGTCGGTGGAGATTGCTTTGCGGGTTTTGTTGATCGCCGCTAACAGCTTCGTCGCTGATTTGTTTTGGTAGTCACCGGGACAGTGATTTTTGAGCGCGGCCACTTCATCCCGAAGCGCCTTAACCTGCGCAACAAAGCACGGATGTTCATAGACACGCCATGAGGTCTCTACCCGCATTCCATTCATTACCGTTTCTCGTCATTAAGCGGCGCATCGAGATCGACATCCACACCCTCCGTTAATGCATCCACGTCAGCCCAAAAAGCGGTATCGAGCGCATGAATTTGCGACGGGTTACGCTGAATATCGTTAGCGAGGAAACTCAGGAAACTTTCCATTACCGGATCGTCTTCCGCATTCGCTTCCTTACGCGTCATCAGCACCTGTCCATCAGCGAGCACGGCGTACTCAATCTCTTCGCCAGGTTTTAAATTCATAGCATCTCTAACAGAAGCTGGAATGGTTGTCTGGCTGCGAGCGGTTAATTTCGAGGAAGCTCGCAGTGTTACGCCTGCCATCACTATGTTGTTCATAAATTTCCCCGTGTCACGGTTTACACACGCAATGTAATGCAAATGCATTGCCAATGCAATTGCATTGCTTCTTTTTACGCCGAGATTCGTGAAACAAATTTGTATCACATAAGGTAAAATAACGGCCTCTTTGACTCACATAAGATAGCTACCATGTCTGATTTCTCCCTGATTTCTCGCCCGCGCCGTCTGCGTCAATCGCCCGCGCTGCGCGCTATGTTCGAAGAGACAACCCTGACCTTAAACGATCTGGTGTTGCCCATCTTTGTTGAAGAAGAGATCGATGATTACAAAGCCATTACCGCTATGCCTGGCGTAATGCGTATTCCGGAAAAATATCTGGCGCGCGAGATCGAGCGCTTTGCCAATGCCGGAATTCGCTCGGTGATGACGTTTGGTATTTCCCACCACACCGACGCCACCGGTAGCGATGCCTGGAATGAAAACGGCCTGGTGGCGCGCATGTCGCGCATCTGCAAAGACGCGGTCCCGGAAATGATCGTCATGTCCGACACCTGTTTCTGCGAATACACCTCCCACGGCCACTGTGGTGTGCTGTGCGATCACGGCGTGGATAACGACGCGACCCTGGCGAACCTCGGCAAACAGGCGGTGGTCGCCGCCGCGGCAGGCGCAGATTTTATCGCCCCGTCTGCTGCGATGGACGGCCAGGTGAAAGCCATCCGCCAGGCGCTGGACGCTGCGGGCTTCACCGATACCGCTATCTTTTCGTACTCCACTAAATTCGCCTCGTCATTCTACGGCCCATTCCGCGAAGCCGCGGGCACGGCGCTGAAAGGCGACCGTAAAACCTATCAGATGAACCCGCTGAACCGCCGCGAAGCGATCCGTGAATCGCTGATTGACGAAGCGGAAGGCGCGGACGCGTTGATGGTGAAACCGGCCGGGGCATACCTGGACGTGCTGCGCGATATCCGCGAGCGCACCACTCTGCCGCTGGGCGCATACCAGGTGAGCGGTGAATACGCGATGATCAAATTTGCTGCCCAGGCGGGCGCAATTGATGAAGAGAAAGTGACCCTCGAAAGTCTGGGCGCGATTAAACGCGCAGGCGCGGATCTGATCTTCAGCTATTTCGCTCTCGATCTGGCCGAGAAGAAGATCCTGAAATGATCGGCAAGGGAGCTAAGGCTCCCTTTTTACTGCCATCCTCACGTCACTGCGTTGAAATGCCACGGTCATAAATCTGGTCTACCGTCAGGTCAAAACGACTGGAGAGACGACCATGTTCAGCATCGATAGCGTTCTCGATGATTTATGGCCCACCGCCCCCGCATCACCTTTGCTAAAACGCAGCATCAAACGATTATTGTGCCAACAGGAATTTCAGGAATTCGCCAGCCAGTACCGTCACCTTCGGGGTCTGGATATGGTGGAGCAAGTGCTTGAACACCTTCAAATTGACTGTAATATCCCCGCCCGCGACCTCGAACAAATCCCTGAAACCGGCCCGTTGGTGATTGTCGCCAACCACCCCACCGGCACCCTCGACGGGCTGGCGTTGCTGAATGCCGTTTCCCGGGTACGCCGGGACATTAAAGTGGTGACCAATCCCCTGCCTGGCCATTTGCAGCCGCTCGCATCGCTGTTTATCCGGGTAGATAATCTCAGCAATCGCACCCGCAAGTCGTCGGTGAAAGAGATGGATGAGCATCTGGCTATGGCGGCGTAACGGCGTGGAAGACGCGCCAGTGCTGCGCGAGCTGGGCCGATTGCGGGAAGTGGCGTTTCGCGCCGTGGGGGAAGGCTCCGGCAAACGCCGGGATATCGACCGTTATGACGACGATTACTGGCACCTGATCCTGTGGGATGACGACGCGCTGGAAATCGTTGGTGCCTATCGCTTTATCCCAACCCGCGAGGCTATTCACGCCCGTGGTCATGACGCGCTCTACAGCCACAGCCTGTTCCACTATGACCAGCAGATGAACGGCGTGCTGGACCAGGGCATTGAACTGGGCCGCAGCTTTATTCAGCCGCAGTACTGGGGACGACGCGGGCTGGATTATTTATGGTCCGGGATCGGCGCCTATCTGGCCCGCTATCCGCAGTATCGCTATCTGTTCGGGCCGGTCTCCATTTCTGGTGGTTTACCCCCTGCCGCCAGCGATTTGCTGATTGCCTTTTACCGGCTATGGTTCCCGCCCACTCATCCGCTGGCGGCGTCGCGTCGCCCCTGCCCCGCTTCGCTGCCCGATGTACTGCGGGAATTCACCGGCGAGAATTATCACGACGATCTCACCCGGTTGAAATCGCTGCTCGGCAACCTGGGATGCGGTATTCCGCCGCTGTATAAACAGTATTCGGAACTCTGCGAGCCGGGCGGCGTGCAGTTTATCGACTTCGGCAGCGATCCGGCGTTCAGTCACTGCATTGATGGGCTGGTGCTGGTGGACTTAACGTTTATCAAAGCGTCGCGATATCAACGTTACATTGCCACGCATCTGACGTCAGAAAAATAAAAACCCCGATTCCAGGGGGGAATCAGGGTTCTTTATCGCACCCGGCTCGCCGGGTGTGGCATTATGCCGCTGGCTGAGCAGCCGGTTTTGCTGCAGCTTTGTGCGCCGCTTGTTTGTGGTGTTTTTTAGCGGCCTGGGCCTTTTGCGCAGCCGGTTCAGAGGCCGGTTTCGCGGCGGCTTTTTTGTGGTGCTTTTTCGCTGCCTGGGCTTTCTGCTCTACTTTCGCGTGTTTTTTCTTATGGGTAGTTTGGGTGGTGTGCGCTTTGGCCGGCGCGGCAGTGGCGGTAGCCGGGGCGGTAGCGGTATCAGCAGCGAATGCCGCAGCAGACAGGCCCATAGTGGCAGCAACAACCAGTGCTAATACTTTTTTCATTTTCTAACCCTCAAGTAGTGTGTGATTCAGCCCCTGTGGGCCGTTGAGTTCACTATAGTGATGTGAGAGTTAGCCTTCCGTGAGTGATTGGTATCGGCAGGTAACCAAATGTACAAACAGCAGATCGGGCCGTGATCTGCTGCTTTGCCAGAAGCCGAACGCTCTACAGTATCACCGGCATCCACACCAACCCGGTGGCAATCAGCAGCATTAAAAACAACCCGCCGAAAATTGCACCGTAACGCCAATAGTCGGACGTTGGTAAATACCCACTACCGTAGTAAATCGGACTTGGACCGGTGGCATACGGCGTCAAAATACTGCCCAGGCCGATGGCTGCGCCAACCATCAGGCAGAATACCGGCAGCGGAATGGCAGGCATCGCCACGGCGGCAGCAATCATCATCGGTGCCCGCATCATCATAAGAAAAACCTCTGATTCTGCCGCTTGTCAGCGATATGGCTTCCTGACAAGGTAAGACATCCTCAAAAAACAGGCTTCGAAAATGACCACAATTACCCTCTTTACCGCGCCGCAAATCCGGGCGCAGCGGGATGCCTTAAGCCAGTTACTGATCGACTGCGTCAACGACGGCGCATCGGTGAGCTTTATGTTGCCGATGACAGGCGACAAAGCGCAGACATTCTGGACCCGAGTAGCAGACAGCGCCGCACGTGCGGAACGCCTTGTGCTGATTGCGCTGGATGCTCAACAGCAGATCACCGGCACGGTGCAGTTAATCCTCGATCAGCCCGAAAACCAGCCGCACCGCGCGGATGTCGCAAAGCTGTTGGTCAGCCCCGCCGCGCGGCGCCAGGGTATTGCTCAAAAGTTAATGGCTGAGCTGGAAAAGCAGGCCGCAGATCAGCATAAATCAGTGCTGGTGCTGGATACGGCAACCGGTAGCGGCGCAGAGATTTTTTATCAGCAAACTGGCTGGCAGCGGGTGGGAGACATTCCAGACTACGCATTGATGCCGGACGGCGCATCTTGTTCCACGACCTATTACTACAAGCAGATGAACATCAAATAAGGTGAATCCGGCTATCGTTCAATAAATCGGCAATACTTAACTTTGTGATGAAAATTTGCCGGATAATTTTATTGCTCGCCGCTAGATTATTTCGCCAGCCACACCTGTCAGGGCACTGTCGTTTTTTGATTATGGCGCTCTGAACACGCTATTTTGCCCTTCTCCACAGATCCCTTTGCTAAAACGCAAAATAATTAACATTTTCGCTTTCCTGGCCGATAATACTTTTACGTATTCTTTTACATAAGCCATATTAATGTATTAGCCATCACGGTATGACAGCGGTGTGAATAGTAATGACTAAAAATCAAGAACATACAAAGCTATACCTGTCGGAAGGGGTAAAACTGTTATACAACAATGCATTACCCGGCATCTTAATCACCTTTATCACCTCCTCTACCCTGGCCTTCTCATTTCTTAATTCAAGCAACCTTTTCACCAAATTGACCTGGTGGGGACTGATGATGGTGGTCCTCACTATTCGCATCATAGATACCCAATTGTGGGTAAATGCGCATCCTGAACGAAAAGGCGATATTTCCTGGATTGTACGTTTTTCATCCGGATGTTTGTTGACCGCCGCGATCTGGAGCGCCTATATCCTGTGTTTTTATCGTTCTTTTTCAACCGAGGAATTTACCGCCGCCATTGTTATCCTTTCCGCAATGGCGGGCGGTGCCACCAGCGTATTATCCGGTAATTTAATGTTATCCTCGCTGTATAACATTATCATCCTGCTGCCGATGTCGATCTTATTAATTTTGCAACCCGAGCAATACCGGGTTAATTTAGGTTTCCTGGGCGTTTGCTTTACCCTGACGATGATCATCTCTTCAATGAAAGCCGCCCGCTATATTAAAGAAGCCATTTTATTACGCTACCGCAACCAGACGCTATTAGAACGGATGGAAAAAACCATCAAACGGCGCACCCAGGAAGTTTACGAAATCTCCCACATTGATGCGCTTACCGGGCTGTATAACCGGGTGTCGTTTTTATCTGCCGCGGAAGAGATCTCCAGTCGCTATAAAGACAACAAAGAAAAAGGGTTTTCGATCTTCTTTATTGATTTAGACGGTTTCAAAAATATCAATGATACGCTCGGTCATGATATCGGCGATATGGTGTTAATCTCCCTCAGCGCCCGGCTGAACGATTTTTATCGCCAGGGGAATTTAATCTGCCGCTGGGGCGGCGATGAATTTATCTATCTGACCACCGAAACCGACCGCCATCTGACCTGGCAACTGGCGGAAAATATGGTCAGCAGCCTGTCGCGGCCTATCCTGCTGGACGATCAAACCATCACGCTGGGCGCAACCATCGGCATTGCGGTGTGCCCGGAACACGACACCTCAATTACCCGCCTGATTCAACTGGCGGATATCGCCATGTATTCCCAGAAGGGCAAATACCCGGAGCGCGTTGCCTTTTATAATCATGAACTTGAGGAAAGCCTGCGGCGCAAAATTACCCTGAACGAGGCGCTGCGCTACGCGCTGGATCGCAACGAGTTTCGCGCGGTTTATCAACCCATCGTCGACAGCAACGGCGAAATTGTCAGTTTCGAAGCGCTGCTGCGCTGGCACTTTCAGGGCCGGGATATTTCTCCGGCGGAATTTATTCCGTTAATGGAGCAGAGCGGGCGTATTGTCCAGATCGGTAACTGGATAATGGAAGAAGCCTGCCGGATCCTCTCTGAAATGTTAAAGCTGAAGTCGGGTATTTCGATGTGCGTCAATATCTCCATTATTCAGTTCTACGATAAAGAATTCGTTGATAACGTTAATAACGTGATTGACCGCTATGCCATTCCCCCGCATTTATTACACCTCGAAGTCACCGAATCGATTATTCACTCAGAGCAGCACACCATTTACCAGAAGGTGAGCCAGTTGCAGAAGCGCGGCGTCAAATTTTCGGTCGATGACTTCGGCACCGGTTATTCCAGCCTGTCGGTGATCCATAATATGAACATCGACTTCATAAAAATCGACCGGTCGTTTATTAATAACATTGAAAATAAAGGCCGCACTATTGTTCAGGCGGTGAAAGATATTTCTGACAGCCTGGATTTTGATGTTATTGCCGAAGGCGTTGAAACCGAAACCCAGGCCGCCATCCTGAAACAGTGCGGCGTGCATTTTATGCAGGGTTATTATTTTTCACGTCCGCTGGAACAGGGCGCAGCGCTGCATATTCTCGCCGCCGCCCAGCAGCTTTCCCCGGCGAGCTAAGTTAATAATGCCAGGGTTTCGGTACGTGGGCGACTGATGAGCATGATGCCCTGCCCGATAGACGCGATATTGGTGTAGCTCATCACCAGGCCATAACGTTTTGCGCTCAGACAATACCAGCCGGCGAGTGCGCTGACCTGTAACTGATGGCGCTGCCAGAGCGCCGCTAATTCGATATCGCGCGTGCTGGTGCGCAGAAAGGCGACGATATGCATCCCGCCGTCGGAAAGCGCAACCTCGAACAGCCCCGGATAAACCGTTTGCAGCGCCTCCAGCAGCATTTTCCGCTGCTGCTGGTACAGCGCACGCATTTTCTTGAAATGCTTATAGAAATGGCCTTCTGCGAGAAACGCCGCGAGAATTTTTTGGGTTAATACCGGCTGCCCGGCTTCCATGATTTCGCCAATTTCCCGAAACCGCGCAATGGCCGCTTTCGGCATCACGATATAGCTGATGCGAACGGCAGGCATCACGGTTTTGCTGAAGGTTCCCACGTAAATCACCCGGTCCTGGCTATCCAGGCTCTTCAGCGCAGGCAGCACTTTGCGGGTGTAGTGAAATTCGCCATTGCGCTGATCAACTGCTGGAACCGGCTGCAAATTTTATCGCGCATGACGCCGGGCGCGCTGGATGCCGCTAACGGTCTGGACCGCGCTAATCTGCGCTAGAAAGCAAAACGCCCGCCAGCACAGGCTGACGGGCGTTTTTTAACAGCGGTGTCTTAGTTGTTAACCGGGATAACCGCGCCTTTGTATTTGGTGCGGATCCAGTCCTGAATCTCTTTGGAGTGCAGGACATCCACCAGCGCGACGATATCTTTTTTCTTCTCGTCGCCTTTATGTACGGTGATGATGTTAGCGTACGGGTTGTTTTCGCCGCTCTCAACTGCGATCGGATCTTTCACCGGGTCCAGACCCGCATCGATGGCGTAGTTAGCGTTGATCACCACCGCATCGCCTTCGTCGTTGTTATACATCTGCGGCAGCAGAGACCCTTCTACGTTCGGCAGGAACTGGAGTTTTTTCGGGTTTTCCACCACGTCGCTGATGCGTGCGGAGACTTTATCCACGCCCGGCTTCAGTTTGATCACGCCTTCTTTTTCAAAGATAGACAGGATACGGCCCTCTTCCGCCACCGCGTCACGCATGATCACGCGGCCATTTTCTGGCAGATCTTTCAGGGATTTGTACTTTTTGGAGTAGATGCCGATCGGCTCGATATGGATCGCGCCCGCGCTGACGAAATCATAGGTTTTATCGCCAGCATGGTCTTTCAGCACGCTGTTCAGGTAAGGGATGTGCTGGAAGTAGTTTGCGTCGATATCACGGCTGGCCAGCGCGGTGTTCGGCAGGATGTAATCCTGGAACGGACGGATTTCCAGGTCGATACCCTGCTTCGCCAGAATCGGTTTCGCCTGCTCGAGGATTTCCGCATGCGGCACGTTAGACGCGCCCACGGTCAGGGTGTCGGCCCAGGCGGAGAAACTCAGGGTTGCTGCTGCTATCAGTGTCAGTACTTTTTTCATGATGTGTGTTCTCTATTGTTTTTAACGTTTATCTAAATAAGCGGTCATGGCATCACCAATAAACTGAATGATGAAAACGATGATCAGGATGGTCACCGTCGCCACCAGGGTGACGTCATTGTGGTTACGCTGGAATCCTTCCAGATAAGCAAGATTTCCTAACCCGCCAGCACCAATCACACCGGCCATGGCGCTGTAACTGACCAGGGCAATCAGAGTGACGGTGATGCCTGACACTAACGCGGGTGATGATTCAGGCAGCAAAACACGAAAAATCAGGGTACTCATGCGCGCGCCCATGGAGCGGGTGGCTTCAATGACGCCTTTATCCACTTCACGCAGGGCGATTTCCACCAGCCGCGCGTAGAACGGCGCAGCGCCGACGATCAGTGCAGGCAGCGCCGCGTTGGCCCCGAGGATGGTGCCGACCATCGCTTTGGTAAACGGGATCAACAGCACAATCAGGATGATGAACGGGATCGAGCGGAACACGTTAACCACAATGGAAATCACGCTGTAAATCGCGCGGTTCTGGAATAAGCCGCCTTTCGCGGTCAGGAACAGCGCCAGGCCGAGCACGATGCCGAGGGCGAAGGTCGCCACACCGGACAGCGCGGTCATGTATAAGGTTTCCTGGGTTGCCGCCAGCAGTTGCGGCCACTTCAGGTGCGGAAACAGTGAATCATCCATGTTTGATGACCTCGCAGTGGATCTCATGCTGGCGCAAATCCGCGAGGATGCTTTCCAGTTGTTGATTATTCGCCGTGACGTGCAGCCACAGTTGACCAAATACGCCGTGGGCGGTCTGGCTCATCTTGCCGTGCAGAATATTAAACGGCAGGCCGTAGCGCAGGGTCAGTTCACCGACCACTGGCTGATGGGTGCTGTGGCCGACAAACGTCAGTTTGATAATGGCGCCGTCCAGGTTGTTGACCAACGTTTCATCGAAGGCGTCGCTTTCCTGGCTAATCTGGCGCACAAACTGGCGGGTAATTTCCTGCTGCGGATGGGTAAAGACGCTGAGCACTTCGCCCTCTTCCACCACGCGGCCGTTTTCCATTACCGCCACGCGATCGCAAATTTTACGCACGACGTGCATTTCATGGGTGATCAGCACGATGGTCAGGCCAAAGCGGCGATTGATGTCCGCCAGCAGATCGAGGATCTGATCGGTGGTCTGCGGATCGAGCGCCGAGGTCGCTTCATCGCACAGCAGCACGTCCGGGTTATTCGCCAGCGCACGGGCGATACCTACGCGCTGTTTCTGGCCGCCGCTGAGTTTCGATGGATACGCATTTTCGCGCCCGTTCAGGCCGACCAGGTCAATCAGCTCCGCCACGCGCTTTTTGATTTCCGCTTTCGGGACGCCTGCAATCTGCATTGAGAACGCGATGTTCTCGCTGACGGTACGCGACCACAGCAGGTTAAAGTGCTGGAATACCATGCTGATTTTCAGCCGCGCCCGGCGCAGGGTTTCCCCGCTGGCGGCAGAGATATTCTGCCCGGCAATCGTCACGCTGCCGGAAGTCGGTTTTTCCAGCCCGTTAAGCAGGCGGATCAGGGTACTTTTCCCCGCGCCGCTGTAGCCGATAATGCCGTAAATTTGCCCGCGCTCGATATCGAGGCTGACGTCATCCACCGCAGTCAGCGCATCCTTGCCGTGGTGGAAGATCTTCGAAATATTCCGCAAAACAATCATGATGTGTCAGTGTCCCCAGAGCCCCACAAATACGCGCCTTAGAGGCGCGTAAGGTTTTTCTCTCTCTTTAACTGCGTTTTCAGAGAAATATAACCATCCGGTCTAAGGCTTAGAACGAATAAATAAATATGCGTTATAGCCAATCGTTATATGTGTGGGCGAAGTTGTTACAAGGGGCTGAACCTTGCGGCTTAAATCCCCAGCGCTTTCTTTACCGCCGGTTCTGCCGGTTCGCCGTTACGGGTGGTAACGCCGTTGAGCCAGCCGTTCAGCAATTCCGGGCGTTTGGCTAACTCAGCGCGCGCCGCATCGTTAACGTCCTGTTTGTCATCCAGTACGCGGGTAATCACGGCGTTTTCCAGCGCCACGTCGAATTTAAGCTGCGTAAAGAAACGGTTGAGGTTCGGGCACTGGGTCGCGAAATCCTTGCGCGTGACAGTGTTAACGGTCGCGCTGCCGTAGTTCGGGCCAAACCACGGGTCGCCGCCGCTCAGGTAGGTCAGCTTAAAGCGGGTATTCATGGCGTGCGGTTCCCAGCCGAGGAACACCACCCAGTCTTTACGGCTCACCGCACGCGTCACCTGCGCCAGCATGCCGCTTTCGCTGGATTCCACCAGGTTCCACCCCTTCAGGCCCAGTTCCTTCTGGTCGATCACTTTTTTGATGTTCTGGTTGGCGGGCGCGCCCGGTGCAATACCGTAAATTTTATGGTCGAACTTGTCGGCGAATTTCTGTAAGTCGGCAAAATCTTTGACCCCGGCGGCAGCCACGTAATCCGGTACCGCAAGGGTGAATTTAGCGGACGGCAGGTTCGTGCCCAGCACGTTGATAGCGCCGTCGTCGGTGAATTTGCTGATAACCGGCGTCTGGGCTGGCATCCAGTTGCCGAGGAACACATCCACCTGGCCGGTCTTCAGCCCCTGGAACGCCAGCGCTACCGACAGATTCTGCACTTTTTGCTGATAACCCAGCGCGTTAAGCACCGCGCCGGACAGGGCGTTAGTGGCGGCGATATCGGTCCAGCCCGGATCGGATTGGGTAACGGTGGCGCAGTTTGCGTCATCGGCGGCATAACTGGCGAAAGAGAGCCCTGCTGTGCTTGCCAAAAGCAGTAAGGTGGTTAATTTTTTCATGCTCATCATCATTATTCCCCGACAGGGTGTTTAGTGGGACGCGGAAAGCGGGCAAAAGCCTCCTGCTCATCCAACGTCTGGTGATTGCGGATAAAGCGGTGCGATGCCGCCTGGTGCGGCTGAAAATCCCATTGCGGAATCGCATCGCGCCCGGCAATGGCGGTTAAATACAGGCGTTTTTGCTGGCTGGCGCGTACGTCCTTATTCAGCGTATCGAGATCCCAGCGTGCGGCGACTTCGGCGGCAAACGCCTGTACGGTGTCCTGATGCGCCGGATCGCGGATCAGGTTGCGGCGCTCGTGCGGGTCCTGCTTCAGGTTGTAGAGCTGCGCCGCTTCGCTGAGTGAATGAATGTATTTCCACGGGCCGCGACGGATCATCACCACCGGCTCAATCGCCCCTTCCGCCAGGTATTCACCGCAGGCTTCGTCTGAACCCGGCTGACCGCGCAGATGCGGCACCAGGCTGTGACCGTCCAGCGGCGCAACCGGAGATGTAAGACGCGATGCGCCACCTGCCAGATCGGTAAAGGTCGGCAGTAAATCCACCAGCGAGACGTTTTCACTCACCCGATGTGCGGCAAAGCGCTTCGGGTTATGGACGATCAGCGGCACGCGCACCGCCCCTTCGAAAAAGGTCATCTTGTACCAGAGGCCACGTTCGCCGAGCATTTCGCCGTGGTCGGCAATCACAAATACCACCGTGTCTTCCGCCAGGCCTGTTTCTTCGAGGGTGCGGATCACGTCGCCGAAGCAATCGTCCACGTAGGCCAGTGCGCCGTAATAGGCGTGGCGGGCGCGGCGGATGTCCGCCTCGCTCAGTAACCCCTCTTCCAGCTGGTACATCGCGCGCAGCCGCCCGGAGTGCGGATCGGTTTCTACGTCCCCTGCTCCGGTCACCGGCAAATCAATATCCGCTTCGTTGAACCGGTCCAGATAGCGGCGCGGAATAGCAAACGGATCGTGCGGATGGGTAAGCGACAGCAGCATCAGGAACGGCCTGTCGTCCGGCTGGCGCGCCGCGTCATACAGCCGCTGGCGGGCCATAAACAGCGCCTCGTCATCAAAATCAAGTTGGTTGGTGCGCACGCACTCCCCGGCTTCCAGCACTGAACTCATATTATGGAACCAGTCGAGGCGACGCTCCGGGTGCTGCCAGTCCGGCGTCCAGCCGAAATCCGCCGGGTAAATATCGGTGGTCAGGCGCTCGTCAAAGCCGTGCAGTTGGTCCGGTCCGCAGAAGTGCATTTTCCCGGATAGCCAGGTGCGGTAACCCTGTTCGCGCAGGTAGTGGCAGAAGGTGGGGGAATCGGCGCGGAATTCCGCGGCGTTATCATATACCCCGTTCTTCGATAAAAACTGGCCGGTCATCAGGGCCGCCCGCGACGGCGCACACAGCGGGCTGTTGCAATAGGCGGATTCAAACACCACCCCTTCGCTGGCTAATTTATCAATATTGGGCGTCAGGCTGACGTTATTTCCATAATTACGTAATGCACCCGCCGTTAACTGATCCGCCATCAGAATAACGATATTCGGTTTATTTATAAGCATCTTTAAATCCGGTCAGAAGAAGCGTCATTAATTCGTGTTATTTTTTATCTCACGCCATTTTCATTCTGTGAAGAGGCAACTTCAGGCCGGAACTCAGGCTAAACAGCAAGAACCGCCAGGCATATATACCGTTAAATAAACCAAGTAACCCATTGAATTTTATTGGTTAAAAAATAAAAACCATCATACTTAATGTAAATTTATTAATGATAATTTTAGTATCAATGCCTATTGCTCAATTATTAATAAGCTATTGCAAAATGGAGCTAACCAAATTCAAAAAAGATATCACCGCTTATATCGATTCTGCGATAGCGTATAACCAAATCAGGAAATAAACGGTCCGGCTATGTCACAACCCATCATTGAATTACACCATGTCGAAAAGAATTATTCTTCTGTGCCGCGTAAGGGTTTGTTTGCGCGCAAAGAAAATAAACCGACGGTAAATGCCTTAACCGATATTAATTTACGTATCTGGCCCGGCGAGATTTTTGTAATTGTCGGGCTTTCGGGCTCGGGGAAATCAACGTTATTGCGTACCCTGAACGCATTGATCACCCCAACCTCCGGCGAAGTGCGCTTCCAGGGGCAGGCTCTGGGTTCGCTGAGCGCGGCACAGATGATCGCCCTACGACGTGAGAAAACCGGGATGGTATTCCAGTCCTTCGCATTGTTCGATGAGCGCAATGTGCTGGATAACGTGGCATTCGGTCTGGAAGTGGCGGGCGTGGCGCGTGAGGTTCGCCATCAGCGGGCGCGGGAGATGCTGGCAAAAGTTGGCCTGTCGCACGTTGAAGATAACTACCCGGCGGAGCTGTCCGGCGGGATGCAGCAGCGCGTCGGGCTGGCGCGGGCGCTGGTGGTGGATCCTGCGGTATTGCTGATGGACGAGGCATTCTCGGCACTCGACCCGATTATCCGCCGCGAAATGCAGACGCTGTTGCTCAGTTTGCAGGAAGCGGAGCAGCGCACCATCGTGTTTGTTACCCATGATATGGAAGAGGCGCTGCGCCTCGGCAACCGCATCGCGATTATGGAAGCCGGCAAGCTGATCCAGGTTGGTCCGCCGGAAAAGATTATCAACGCCCCGGCAACGCCCTATGTGCGGCATCTGTTTTCCGGCGTGGATACGTCGCGCTGGCAGCTGGCGGACAGCTATGCCGACGTTTGGCAACCCCAGGCATAATCATCGATAGTTGAGCAGGTACTTATGGCGTATCCCTTAGATTTTAGCCGCGAAATAGACCGCGCGATCCACACCCTGCTGGCCCACGCGGGCGGCATTTTTGACGGCATTGCAGGGATGATTGACAGCTTCGCGGGTGGGCTGGAAACCTTTATCGGCTGGCTGACGCCCTGGGGGCTGGTGATCCTCGCGGTGGGCATTGGCGTATGGCGCATCGGCAAAGCGTTCGCCCTGTTCGCCCTGCTCGCGACGCTGTACATCATCTACAGCGGCTATAGCGAGCACGCCTCAATTACCCTGGCGCTAACGCTGTCATCCACCTTCTTCAGTTTGCTGATCGGCATTCCGCTGGGGATCTGGAGCGCGCGCCGGGCAACGGTGGGCAGCGTGGTGCGTACCCTGCTGGATTTTATGCAAACCATGCCCGCGTTTGTGTATTTAATCCCGGCGACGATATTGTTCGGCCTGGGCCGTCCGCCGGGGATTTTCGCCACTATTTTATTCTCGATGCCGCCGGTGGTCAGACTCACGGACCTGGGTATCCGCCAGGTGAACACAGCGCGCATTGAGGCGGGCCTCGCCTTCGGCTGTACGCCGTGGCAACTGCTGTGGAAGGTACAGCTTCCCGCCGCGCAGCCGTCGATTATGGCGGGGGTTAACCAGACCATCATGATGGCGATGTCGATGGTGATTATCGCCTCAATGGTCGGCGCGGGTGGCCTCGGCAACGACATTTTAAGCAGCATTCAACAACTGGATATCGGCCTCGGCCTGCAAAGCGGCGTGGTGGTAGTGCTGATGGCAATCCTGCTGGATCGCCTGTCGGCCAGCTTTGCCCGCAAACGGCACGCCTGAGCAACGTGCTGCTATATTTTCTCTATCATCCGTAAAAAGAGAACGGCGGCAGATGCTAAAAATCTTAGGAAAAAGCACCTCGATTAACGTGCGCAAAGTGCTCTGGACCTGTGAAGAGCTGGGCCTTGATTATCATCAGGAAGATTACGGCAGCGGCTTTGCGCCCACCGATACGGCAGAGTTCCTGGCGCTCAATCCCAACGGGCTGGTGCCGGTGTTGATTGACGAAGGCTTTGTGCTGTGGGAATCCAATACCATTTGCCGCTACCTGGTGGGGAAAGCGGGCCGCGACGATTTGCTGTCGAGTACGCCGCGCGGTCGGGCGCGGGTGGAAAAATGGATGGACTGGCAGGCCACCGAATTAAACAGCGCCTGGCGTTATGCCTTTAACGCGCTGGTGCGCAAAAACCCGGCTTACAGCCTGCAAAGCGAGATTGACGCCAGCATTGCCGACTGGAACCGCTGCATCATCCTTCTGGATAACAAACTCCAGCAAAGCGGGATGTGGGTGACCGGCCAGACTTTCACCCTGGCGGATATCGTGCTCGGCCTGTCGGTGAATCGCTGGAAAATGACGCCAATCGATCGTCCTGCCGTCCCTGCCGTTGACGCCTGGTTTGCGCGGCTTGGACAACGCCCGGCGTTCCGCCGTCATGGCGACAACGGAACGCCGTAACGGTTAGCCGTTAAGTTTATCGCGCAGGGCTTCGCCAACGCCGGTGGCAGACTGCGGGTTCTGCCCGGTGATCAGGTTGCCGTCGACGAGGGTCAGCGGCTGCCACTCCCCCACCGACTGGTGCTGTGCGCCACGGTTCTTCAGGGTGGTTTCCAGTAAGAACGGCACCACTTCAGCCAGTTTTACCGCGCGTTCTTCTGCATCGGTAAAAGCCGCGACCCGCTTACCGTCCACCAGATAACGCCCGTCGCTGAGCGTGGCGTTAACCAGCGCCGCCGGGCCATGACAAACGGCAGCGACCGGTTTATCCGCTTCATACAGATCGCGGATGAGACGCTGAACGTCCGGGCACTCCGGGAAATCCCACATGGCACCGTGTCCGCCGACAAACAGTACCGCGCTGTAATCGTCGCTGTGGGTTTCCGACAGCTTCAGGGTGTGGCTGAGCCGTTGCTGGAACGCATCGTCATTCCAGTAGCGGGCATTAACGTCGTCGTCTAAATCCACGCCATATACCGGCGGCAAGCCGCCCTGGATCGAAGCAATAACGGTGGGTATGCCCGCCTGTTCCAGCACGTGCAAGGGGTGAACGAGTTCAGAAAAATAAAAACCGGAAATGTTGTGCGCCACATCGCTGTAGCTGGTGAGCACAAACAGAACCGGTTTACGGGTTGGCTGGGTCATCGTCGTGTGTCTCCCTGGTGTGATTTCCTGTCACCCAAGTATAGACACACGACACGCCCAGCCGCCGTTGAGGTTAGATTTTAAAGCCTGCCACCACCAGCTCCAGCTGGTTGGACTGCTCTTCCATAGACTGGGCGGCGGCGGAGACCTGCTCCACCAGCGCGGCGTTCTGCTGGGTGGTGCTGTCGAGCTGGTTGATCGCCAGGTTGATCTGGTCGATACCGCGGCTCTGTTCGCTGCTGGCGGAGCTGATTTCCGAGATCAGCACGGTGACGCCTTCCACCCGCTCCATCAGGCCATCCATCGTAGTACCCGCCTGGCGCACCAGTGCGCTGCCCTGTTCGATATTGCTGACCGACTCTTCGATCAGCTTTTTGATCTCCTGGGCAGCCTGTGCGCTACGGCTTGCCAGATTACGCACTTCTCCAGCCACCACCGCGAAGCCACGCCCCTGTTCGCCAGCGCGAGCCGCTTCCACCGCCGCGTTGAGCGCCAGGATATTGGTCTGGAAGGCGATCCCGTCGATCACGCCGATGATATCCACCACTTTGCTGGACGAAGTGTTGATTTTATCCATGGTGGTGACCACTTTGCTGACGACTGCCGTGCCCTCCCGGGCCACGTCAGATGCCTGAGACGCCAGTTGGTTAGCCTGCACGGCGTTGTCGGCGTTCTGGCGCACCGTACTGGTGAGTTGCTCCATTGAGGCCGCCGTTTCAACAATCGACGCAGACTGCTGTTCCGTGCGTGAAGAGAGATCGAGGTTGCCGCCGGCAATCTGACGTGACGCCGAAGAGATCGCCATCGCGCTCTGCCCCACCTGCCCCATCAAATCCTGTAAATAGGCGATAAAGCTGTTGAAGCTGTTGATAACCGCGTTGAACTCCGGGCTTTTGCTTTGCGGCAAACGCTGGGTTAAATCTGCGCCGCCGCTGGACAGCGACACAATATTTTTATTCAGCGCATCCAGGTTTTTGAACAGGGTGCGCACGAAGCCTAACAGCGCCAGGATCAGCAGCAAGCCAAGCCCAATCTGCACCAGAGAAATCTGGGTAATGATGCTGGATGACTGGCGGGACAACAGGCTGGAGGGAATATCCACCACCAGATACCACGGGCTGCCGCTGATGGACTGCACCATCAGGGTCTGCTCGCCGTTCTCGCCTTTATACACACCGCTGACGTGCTCTGCGCCTGCCTGTTTCAGCAGTTGCATTACGGTGGCTTCCGCCGGGATTTTCAGATCGCGCAGGTATTGCAGATCCGCTTTGCCCTGCTCTGGCGAGCCATTGCCGACCACTTTGCCGTCTTGCTCGACGATCAGCACGCGTCCCTGGCTGGCTTCGCTCATTTGCTTCGCCAGATTGTTGAAGAAGCCGAGGGTCACGTCGATGGTGGCGACGCCCCAGACTTTACCGTCGCGCCAGATTGCCATAGCGCAGTTAGTGCGCGGCTGCGGGCTGGCGGCGTCCTGATAGGCTTTGGCCCAGGCACATTCGCCTTTCGGGGCGTTCATGCCGTCTTTGTACCAGGGCTGCTCCCAGTATTTATCGGACTCCGGCTGGTTCCAGACGGTGTTGACCTGCAAATTGCCGCCATTATCGCGCGCGAAAAAGGTGCTAAAGCGGTCGCGGTCCGGCGCACGGTTGCCCGGCAGCGGCCATATCCCGCCGCCAAACACGTTGAGATCGTTGTACTGATTCACAAGCGTCGGCAGCAACCGATCGATTTGGTCGCTCTCGAGGCCGCTGACCACTTCCGTGATGGTACGCTGCTGGGCCTTAACGCGGTTCATCTGCTCGGTAATGGCATCACTTTGGGCATCAACCGTGTAGCGGATCAGTTCGCTTTCCGTCGCGATAAGCTGTGGCGCCACAAACTGGCGAATGACCAAAAACGTCACGCCCAGTAAAACCACAAAAAAGCCGATAAGCATAAGGGTGAAGCGAGAGTGCGTTGTTTTCCACATGATGTATAAGCTTATGCAAGGAGAGATACATCATTTAACGACCCGGCAGGTCATTACTTTAGACAGGTCCGGCCTGAAAGCGTGAAGTTACGCCAGTAAAATGATAACGTCATGAAAAGATTAGAATTTTAATAAAGGCAAACAAAATTGAGCTTATCTCTTTGTTTTTTAAATGATTAGACTGAACAGCCCCGCCCTTTGGCTAAGAAATAACAGCATCGCTTGTCTGCCAGGGTTATCACCTTCAGCCAACAGCGCTGCCACCCGGCAGGGGTTCTGCTATCATCCCCTTTAACAGAATGGAAAGATGAATTTGTTTACGGGAGTTTCTGGAATGAGCACCACGCCACACGCTGCAAAGGTTCTGTCAGTTTTTGATTTCGACGGCACCCTGACGCACCACGACAGCTTTATTCCCTTTCTCCGCTTCGCCTTCGGCAAGCGCGTGTTCGCGGCGCGCATGGTGCGCCTGGCCTTGCCGACGCTGCGCTGCATGCGCAAAAAGCTCACCCGGGACGAACTGAAAGAAGTGTTGATCCAAACCTTCCTGACCGGTGTGGACGAACGCTGGCTACGCCAGAAAGCCGAGGCGTTCTGCGAGATCTACTGGAACCGTCTGATGCGCCCTACCGGCCTGCTGGCGGTGGCGGCGGAAGTCAATTCCGGTGCGGAAGTGACCATCTGTTCCGCTTCACCGGCCCTGGTGCTGCAACCCTTTGCCGATCGCCTGGGGATTAAGCTTATCGGCACCCAACTGGAAGTGAACGAGGGTATGTTGACGGGCCGCATCACCGGCCACAACTGCCGGTGTGAGCAAAAGGTAAAACGGCTGGAGAACGTGTACGGGCATTTGGGTGAATACCATCTGCGCGCCTGGGGCGATACGCGTGGGGATTATGAACTGCTGGCGGCAGCGCAGGATGCCCACTGGCGGCACTTCCATCCCGCCTGGTCGAAGCGCCGCTCGCCGGTACAGCGGGTTAGGGTGACGGAGTTGCCGGAGTAAGTTCCGTTCGGTGGAATTGTTCCGTTCGCCAGGCGTTTGTGGCTCGACGATTTTGATGCCGGACTCAACACCCCCAACTTCAAGTTTTTTATTTTTTACAAAGCTGTCTTTGTCGCTGTGAGTTTTTTTCATAATTTCAGCGACGCACTGGTTGCATTAAAAGCCTGAACGTATCGCGGGGGAGCCGGGGTCGCCAGGGGGGCGGCGGCGAGCCGCACTGGCCCGTTCGCGTACACTGGCGCCAGAGACTGACTCGAAAGCCCAGGCGAACGGAACAATTCCACCGAATGGAACAATTCCACTGAACCCAGGCGAACAAAACAATTCCCCCTCAAACACCAGCCATAAAAAACCCCGGCGAACCGAGGTTTTGTATAACCACAGCGTCAAACGTTAAACGTTAACACCATGCTGCGAAGCCAGCGCAGACAACCCGCCTGCAAAGCCCTGTCCTACCGCTTTGAATTTCCACTCTGCGCCGTGGCGGTACAGTTCGCCAAACACCATCGCCGTTTCCGTGGACGCATCTTCAGACAGATCGAAACGGGCAATTTCAGAACCGTTGTCATTGTTAAAGATACGCATGTAGCTGTTGCTCACCATACCGAAGTTCTGCTTACGGGCTTCTGCGTCATAGATGGTGACCGCGAAAACCAGCTTTTTCACCTCAGCAGGGACTTTGGCCAGATCGATTTTGATCTGCTCGTCGTCACCGTCGCCTTCGCCGGTACGGTTGTCGCCCTGGTGCTCAACGGAGCCGCAGGCGCTGAGTTTGTTGTTGAAGAAGATGAAGCTGCTGTCGCTCAGCACTTTGCCATCTTCACCAACCATAAACACGGAGGCGTCCAGGTCGAAGCCCTGTCCATCGGTGACACGCGCATCCCAGCCCAGGCCAGCCATGGCGATGTTCATGGTCGGTGCTTCTTTAGTGAGGGATACGTTACCGCCTTTTACGAGAGAAACTGCCATTTTAAAGCTCCTGCTTTTAGGGAGAGAGACGGGCAGCGTTCACTGCCCGTTGTGTATTCAAATTAAGAGGCATTGATGCCGTACTGGGCGCAAACAGAGCTCAGTCCACCTGCATAGCCCTGGCCTACCGCGCGGAATTTCCACTCGGTGTTGTGGCGGTACAGCTCGCCAAACAGCATCGCGGTTTCCGTGGAGGCATCTTCAGTCAGATCGTAGCGCGCCACTTCGGTCTGGTTATCGTCATTCACCAGGCGGATAAACGCGCCGGAGACCTGACCGAAGCTTTGACGGCGCACCTGCGCGTCGTGAATGGTGACCACGAAGACAATCTTGTCGACGTCGGCCGGGATCAGATCCAGTTTGATTTTCAGGGTTTCATCATCGCCGTCGCCTTCACCGGTACGGTTATCGCCGGTATGGGTCACGGAGCCGTCAGCGGATTTCAGGTTGTTGTAGAAAATGAAATCTGCATCGCTGCGTACTTTTCCACTGGCAGACAGCAGAAAGGCGGAGGCGTCGAGGTCGAAGTCCTGGCCATCGGTAGCGCGCACATCCCAGCCCAGACCAATCAGCACGTTCTTCATGGTCGGCGCTTCTTTACTCAGTGATACGTTCCCGCCTTTTGAAAGAGAAACACTCATTGTTCAATCCTCTCTGGTTGATGTTGTTATTTGCCGGGGATAAGGAGGTTAGCCCTCCTTTTTCTCCTCAGAATCGGGTTTACCGGGGAACATGATGCTCGCCACGATACCCAACGCAAGCACACCCAGAACGACTAACAGGCTGGTCGTTGCCGAAATATTAAAACCGTGGTGCCAGATATGGTCGGTTGCGTTCAGGCCAAGTTTAGCGGCGATAAAGAACAGCAACACGATAACGGCTTTTTCCAGGTGCACCAGATACTGCTTAAGGGCTTCCAGAACAAAGTACAGGGTACGCAGGCCGAGGATCGCGAACATCATGGCGCTATACACAATCAGCGGCTCGCGGCTGACCGCGATGATGGCCGGTACGGAGTCAAAGGCGAACATCACGTCCGACAGTTCCACCACCGCCACACACAGCATCAGCGGGGTCGCGTACAGCGCGGCTTTCTGGCCACGGCCAATGGTAATGTCTTTGTTTTCCGGCTTCGCCAGCTCTTCGTCCACTTCTTTCTGGTTCAACAGGAAGGCATGCCCTCTCAGTTTCGGCCAGATTGGGAAGAAGCGCTTAACCATTCGGTAGGCGAGATGCTGGGAGTAATCCTCAATCTCGTCATCGTCGTCGCCGCTTTTCAGCATCATCACCGCCGTCCAGGCGACGATCAGCGCAAAGACGATTTCAACGTACGGACCCAGGCTAAGCAGGCCGGTACCAATCGCAACGAAAATCCCCCTGAACACGATGGCGCCGATAATGCCCCAGTACAGCACGCGGTGGCGGTAGCGGTCCGGCACGGCGAACCACGAGAAAATCGCCATCATCACGAACAGGTTATCGACCGACAGCACTTTCTCCAGCGCGTAACCGGTCACAAACAGGCTGGCGACTTCCGCGCCGTGGTGAACATACAGGAACCCCGCGAACGCCATCGCCACCACGACCCAGAAGACGGACCACAGCGCCGCGCTTTTCAGCGAGATCGGTTTGTCATGCCGGTGCATGAACAGGTCGATAAAAATGGCTCCCACTGCCAACGCAACGAATACCACGACCGTTTCTGTTGGAAAGCCAATATGCGTAGATACCATACGAAACCCTTAAGAAATGCTATCAAAGACCGAATTCGGCCGGTTCAAAGCCCAGTGCCAGGGCGATTTCACGCGCCGCTTTCTGCTCGTCCGGGTCGAAATTGCCGTCGCTTTTCGCCACCGCAATCCCCACACGCACCGCCAGCTGAGCGGCTTCAGGCTGATCTTTCAGCGCCAGAATGTACTTCATGGTTTCGCCCTTGCCGATTTCCATATCGAAATCGAAGCTGCTCACCAGTTTGTTAAAGAAGTCGATAACCTCAGAGGTATCGAAGACTTTCAACTCGTCAGAGGCACGCAGAAAACCGATCATCTTCTGCTTCTCTTCGGAACTGACGCCATCGCTGGATACCGCGATGCGCGCGCAGACCGCCACCGTCCCCTGCATAAATTTTTTGTTCTTAAAACGGCCAACCTGTTTGGTTAACTCGTCGCGGCTGGCGTTAAACGCCCCTTTTACCTTGTTGAAAAAACTCATTCTGTCACCCTCTGCCAAAGAAATTACTTGGAACCCGCTTTCCAGCTAAAGCCCCAGCCGAACGCCTTGTCCATATCGCTATGTCCATTAAAGAACTGATTAATTCGTTCTACTTTTATATTGCCGTTTTCGTTAACCAGACGGGCGATGGCGCACATGTTGCGGTTGTTCTGCCCTTCGGTCATTCGCGTCTCGATTGGCGGCTGGTCCGGGATGAACAGCGACACCACGCCGTCGGTCTTATCCCAGCTCGGTACGCCTTCGTAGATAAAGGCGAAAATCAGCACTTCGCGAATATGCTTCCACTCGCGGCCATTCACGTGCAGCCACTCGCCGGTAGAAAACTCGCCGGTGCGATCGTCGCCCTGCAATTGAACATACGGCTCGCTGTCCATGGAACCGAAGCGGTTGCCCAATGCCTGAATCACGGTTTTGTAGCCGTCGCTCAGTTCAACAAACGCGCCTAAATCCAGGTCGATGCCTTTGCTGCCGCCAAACACCGCGCGTAATCCGGTCGCCGGGTTGCCGCGATGCCAGTTCAGGTTGATGCGGATCTCGCCGAAGTTATCGCGCTTGGTCAGGCTGATTGCCGGTTTCTCTTTGGTCAGGGAAACCTTGCTGAGATTAATTTTAGACGCTGCGGGCGCTGGCGCTGGCGCGGGGGCCGCCGTCGGTGCCGGGCTGTCTGCCACATCCACGCCAAAATGCTCTGCCAGCGGTTTCAGCCCGCCGTTAAAGCCCTGGGCGATAAAACGGAATTTCCACTCGCTGTTGCGGCGATACAGTTCGCCTAAAATCAGCGCCGCTTCCTGGCGGCCATTGAGATCGACCACGCCGTTCAGCAGCACCGTGCCCGCCGCCTCGACCTGAATCGCCAGGCGTTGCAGGCCCGCCACGGTCTGGTTGCCGTCGCACGTCACGGTAAAGGCCACTTTTTGCACATCGGCCTGAAGACGGTTGAGATCCACGGTAAACGCGGCGTTATTACCGTCATTGGTCAGCGCAATGGTCGCGTCATCATTCTTAGGCTGGCCGTAAAACACCATATCGGCATCGCCCTTCACTTTGCCGGTGGCGTACAACCGGAACGCGGAGGCGTCAACCGCTGCGCCGGACAGCACGCGCACCGTCAAGGTTTGAGAAGGAACGGAGGCATTGCCTCCCGCCGTCATGTTCATGAGCGCACCACCGCCGCGACGATGTCGCTGTGCATATCGTCAATGGTGCGGCCGCTACAGGCTTTGCCCAGCGCGGTGAAATCCCACTCGCCGTTGTTGCGGCGCAGGGAGGCGATCACGATGCCGGTGTGAGAGCCCTGCTCGTTCAGCTGATAGCGCGCCAGCTCTTTGTTGTTCTGATCGACCACGCGGCAGAACGCGTTTTCCACGTCGTTAAAGCTCTGGCCACGGAAACTGTTGACGGTGAACGCCAGGTATTCCACCTGGGCTGGCAGACGCGTCAGATCCACGCGGATCACTTCGTCATCGCCGTCGCCTTCGCCGGTCAGGTTATCGCCGCTGTGCACCACGGAGTTACAGGATGATTTCAGTTTGCGGAACCAGACGGTGTCGATTTTGCCGCCGGATTTATCGAGCAGTACGCAGCCCGCGTCGAGATCGATGGAATCATTACCGCCAAACAGTTTGCCTAACATCCCTTTCTTTTTAATAGGGTCCCAGCCGAGGCCGAAATGCAGCTGGTTGAGCGCCGACGATTGCTTGCTGAGTGAAACAGTTTGGTTTTTAGTTAATGAAACCATGGTCAGATCTCCATAAAGTTGCTCGTGAAAAAGGGTGATTTTTTACGCCAAAATCCTTCAGATGAAAATCATATCATGATGCTGTTAATGAACAAGATCATTTTACCCACCAATTTTTAAAGAAAGGTAAATTGTTTATTTTTCATAAAATTAAAAACATATAACGCAAAATGATTTACGGAAAAACCTTAACAAAACGCGAAGTAAAACGCAGAAGTAAACCTCGCTAAAATCAGATCATATTATGATTGACAACTTTTTTACCGCTTCCTAGACTTGTAAACTAACTGTAGCCATTCAACTCCGTCCCATCGGTAATAAAAAAAATGACCAATAAAATCTGGCTAATGGAAGGCTTGTCTTCCCAGCGCGACCTGATTCAGGGCATCCGCGCGTTCGCTCATCTTAAGCAGACCGATGTGACGGTAGTTGCGTCGCACCGTAACGATCGCCATGAGATCTTGTCCCTGGCGGATATCGCCCTGATTGAACCGAAAGACGCCGACCAGCGGCTGGCGTTTATCCTTTCCACAGTGAAAAAACTGGGCGTAAAGGCGATTCATACTGGCCGCCACGCCGCCTGGTTTGAAGCCCACCGCCCGGCAATTACCGCTAGCGGCGTAACGCTCACCACCGGTTCTCTCCAGCCCACCATGTTTGCGCTGGCCGACGACAAAGTCGAATACGCGCACGCTATGGAAAAAGCCGGTTTGCCGGTGGTGCCTTCCCTGCGTGTGGAATCGGTGGACGCGCTGCGTGCGCTGATTGCCCGCTCGCCGTTCGCCAGCAAATCGCTGTGCGTCAAACCGGTGAAAGGCATTTATGGCATGGGATTCTGGCGGTTTGATGAAAGCGTCTCGCCGATGGCGCAGTTTATTAACCCGGACAGCCGCAAAGTCAACGCGCGCTTTTATCTCAGCGCCCTGGAACAGGCCGGCGAATTCGAACCGCTGGTGCTGATGCCCTACCTGCCCGGCCCGGAATATTCAGTCGATATGCTGGTAGAAGACGGCAACGTGCTGGCGGCGGTGGGCCGTCGCAAAGAGGGCTCGTTACAGTATCTGGAAAACCACGGCGACGCCTTTGAGCTGGCAAAAGCCTGCGCGCGCCTGATGAAAGCCGATGGGCTGGTCAACGTGCAAACCCGCAACACCACCAGCGGCAAACCCCTGCTGCTGGAAATCAATATGCGTCCTTCCGGCGGCATCGGTTACACGCAGTTTAGCGGCGTAAACCTGCCCGGCCTGTTCGCCTTCCGCCAGCTTGGGCTGATAAGCCAGCAGGATGTGCTGGATGAAGCGGAACGCGCCTTTGCGCCCGCCATCGTCAGGCCCGTGACCGAAGCGGTCAGCTACCCGCCGGTGCTTGCCAATCAGTTAAGCGAAGAGAATAACCATGAGTGAATTTAGCCGCACGCTTTCCAGCGGCACATTACGCGTGACGCCCACTGGCGGCATGCGACAAGTAGACGAGCTGTTTGAGCTGGCCGAGCGCCGCAATCCGAAGCGCGCCTTTTTGTTCGTCAGCAAAGTGCTGGGCCGCCATATTCCGGTTGCGCCTGGCGTTATGCGATCGGTGTATCGACAGCTGGCGGAGCAGTTTCCCGAACCTGATGCGGGCCCGGTGCTGTTTATCGGCATGGCGGAAACCGCCGTCGGGCTTGGCGCAGGCGTATTTGATGAACTGCGTAATCGGGTGGCGGACCCGGTGTATCTGACTTCGACGCGCCATCCGGTTCCCGGTGAGTTGCTGTGCGAGTTTAAAGAGAACCACAGCCACGCCACGGATCACCTGATCTATCTGCCAGACGACGCCGAACTGCGCCGTCGGGTGGTAAACGCCCGTACGCTGGTGCTAATCGACGACGAAGCCACCACCGGCAACACGTTTATTAATTTGCTGGACGCGCTGCAAAACGCCGGGCTGTCTCAGTTAACCCAGGTGGTTGCGGTCACCCTCACCGACTGGAGCGGCGATGCGCTGGCGCGGCGTTGCACACTGCCCGTGACTACCGTCTCGCTGGTGCAGGGCGACTGGCACTGGGAGCCGAATCCTGATGCGCCGGTTCCGGTGATGCCTGCGGTAAACGTCACGGCGGCGGGCAGCGTACCGATTACCGGCCCGCAACGCTGGGGGCGGCTGGGTATGGATACGCCAGCGGCGGATCTGGGCGCGCATATCCTTCCCCGGGCCGGTGAAAAGATCCTGGTACTGGGCACCAGCGAATTTGTCTGGGAACCGTTTTTGCTGGCGGAACGGCTGGAAAAAGCCGGGGCTGAGGTCAAATACAGTTCCACCACCCGCTCGCCGATCGCGACCGGGTTCGCCATCCAGTCCGCCATTGCCTTTACCGACAATTACGGCCTTGGCATCCCCAATTTTGTTTATAACGTCGCGCACCAGCAGTTCGACCGCATTTTGCTGTGCGTAGAAACCCCCGCCACCAGCATCGATACGGTGTTGCTGGATGCGCTACGCCAGGTTGCGCCCCGCGTAGAGGTGATTAGCTATGAATAGACCGGTGATTTTTTCCGATCTCGACGACACGTTATTCCAGACCCGCCGCAAAATGGTGGATGAGCTGGATCTGGCCCCGTTTCGCACCGGCGCGCTGGATCGCAGCCTTGAGCCGCGCAGCTTTATGACTGAAGAGCAGGCGATGCTGGTGGACTGGATGCTGGAGCACGCCGAGCTGATCCCGGTGACCGCGCGCGGCACCGAAGAGATCGCCCGCGTCACTATCCCGTTCCGCTCGTGGGCGGTAACCACCCACGGCGCGGTGATCCTCGACCCGCAAGGCCAGCCCGACGACACCTGGAAGGCGTTGATGCTGGCGAAATTACAGCCTTATGCGGAAAAATTACTCGCCATGCAAAGCGCGATTACCGAGCTGATGGCGGCGCGCAATATCAACGGCTGGGCGCGGATTAATTACGAATACGGCGACGTGCCGGTGTATCTGGTCATGAAACACCGCGACAGCACCCGACTGGACGAACTCAACGCCATCGCCGACGAAATCGAACAGATCTTCCCCACCGAAGGTTACTACATCCATCGCAACAGCAATAACGTTGCCTGGCTGCCAACAGTGGTGGAAAAAGGGCTGGCGGTCACTTATCTGCTGGAAAAACTGCGCCAGCAGCGCGGGGTTTTCCCGGTGATTGGCCTCGGGGACAGCTTAAGCGACCACCGCTTTATGCGGCTCTGCACCTGGTTTGGCCTGCCGCGCCAGAGCCAGTTTGCCCAGCGCATCACGCAAACGCTGTTTGGAGAACTGTATGACTGATTTCACGCCGTTTTCCGGCTCTTACGCTGCGCAGGACGTCCACTTTTTACTCAACCCGGTCGAGCTGGAAATGACGCCGGTTGACCAGAAAGAGCAGTTGATCCAGTCCGGCGCGCGCCACTATTCGGAAATGCTCAGCCAGGAGCCGGAGCCCACCGCCTGGCATCTGGATATTTTCTCCCAGGCGCTGGATCGCGGCGCGGAGCGTTTAGCCAAAGAGGTGGTTATGCTGGCGCAGGCGCTGGCGGAACGCTTCAGCGATACGCCGATTGTGCTGGCAAGCCTGGTGCGCGCGGGCGTGCCGCTGGGCGTAATGCTGCATCAAACCCTGCGCGAGATGGGCAAAGAATCCCATCATTACGGCATTAGCATCATCCGCGACCGGGGCATTGATGAAACCGCGCTGGCGTGGATTGAAGCGCGCCACGGCAGCGACGGCATTGTATTTGTGGACGGCTGGACCGGGAAAGGCGCGATTTCCGGCGAGCTGCGGCGCAGTTTGCAACATCGTGCTGGCTACCCGCAACAGCCGCGCCTCGCGGTGCTGGCCGATCCGTGCGGCAAAGCGTGGCTTACCGCCAGCGATGACGACTGGCTGATCCCGTTCGGCATTATGGGCGCGCCGGTGTCCGGCATGATTTCCCGCTCCATCTGGTCCGCCGAAGGTTTACATGGCTGTGTGATTTGCGATCACCTGGCGCAATTTGAATGCAGCCGGATGCTGGTGGACACCGTGGCGCAATACCGCCAGCGCCTGGATTTCAGTGCGCTGCCGCGCGGCGACCTGTCGGCGGCGAGAAAAACGCAGCTTCAGCAGCAAAGCGAACACGTCATCCAGACGCTGGCAGAAACCTACCAGATTTCCAGTATCAACCGCATCAAGCCCGGCATCGCCGAAGCCACCCGCGCGGTATTGCGCCGGGTGCCGGACCATGTGCTGGTACGCTCCGTGGACGATCCTGACGTGGCGCTGCTGGTCTATCTGGCGCGGGAAAAAGGCATCGCCATTACCGAAGTGGGCGACGCCATCGGCCAGTATCGGGCAGTCACAATCATTAAAAAGGTGCTCTGATGGATAAACGGCTTTCACCCTGGCGTCTGGGCGCGACGTTGTATATGCCCGCGACCCGCACCGATATTGCTGACGCCATCCTGAACAATAAAATCAGCGGCCTGCGCTCGCTGGTGATCTGCCTGGAAGACGCGGTCAGCGAAGGCGATATTCCGCAAGCGCTGGAAAATTTACGCGCGTTGCTGATTCAACTCACGCAAGCGAAAGCCGCCCAGGGCAACGCGAGTTGGCCGCTGGTGTTTATCAGGCCGCGCGATACCGTGATGGGCGAGCGGCTGGTGCAGGAGATGGACCTCAGCGCCATTGACGGCTTCGTGCTGCCGAAATTCACGCTGGCCTCGCTGCCCGCCTGGTGGCGCATCCTTGAACCCACCGACTTATGTATGATGCCGACGCTGGAAACCGAAGAGGTGTTCGATGTGGTGCAGATGCGCGAGCTGGCCACTACCCTGGTGGATCACCCGTGTCATTCACGGATCATCGCCCTGCGTATCGGCGGTAACGATCTGATGAACGTGATTTCCCTGCGTCGTTCGCGCCATCAGACGCTGTACGACGGCCCGATGGGCTATGCGATCAAAATGCTGGTGGCGGTTTTCGCCTCGCGGGATTTTGCCCTGACCGCGCCGGTATGCGAGCACATCGACGATCACCAGATCATGGACCGCGAGCTGGCGCTGGATATGGCCCACGGGCTGGTAGGCAAAACCGCGATCCATCCGAATCAAATCAGCAAGATCGAAGCGGCGCTGATGGTGTCGCCCACCGATCACGCCGATGCGCTGCGTATTTTGAACTCCACCCAGGCGGTGTTTAAATCCCAGGGCGCGATGTGCGAACCGGCGACCCATCGCCGCTGGGCATCGGGTATTCTTGCCCGCGCGCAGGTTTACGGCATCGCCAGCGAGCAGGCACAGGACAGCGTTCGACTGCTCACCGCCACGGTGAAAAATTAGCCAATATGCAATCAATGGACAACGAGACGCATTTTTTTACCGGGAACACGTTGCCAGTAATCGGACGTTTGGCGATGATTTTGCGCCGCGTCGTCTGGCATGCGGAACTTAAACTTTGAACGCAGGCTGTTTTTCATTATGCAACTGAGTACGCGACAAGCTCGAGTCTATATGCTGGCCACCCTGCTGGGGCCGGGCAAGCCTGTCTCTGCCGCCAAAATCATCGCGACGCTGGCCTGCTCTGAACCCACCCTGACCCGGGTGCTCAAAGAGCTCAGAGAGTTTTACTCCGCTGAAATCAAGTACAGCAAAGCGCACCACACTTACCAGCTCACCAGCCCTGGACTGCTGGATAAAAAACAACTGCGCCGCATGGGCGAAGCGCTGAACGTTAACGCCGAGCGTAAATCCAGCGAACCCGTCAGCTATGTCTCTCTGGATAAAGAGAAGAAAAAAGCGGTTTCACTGTCGCTGAAAATGTCGATCCTGCAAAAAATCGAGCTGCTGGCGCTGCTCAGCAATATCACCCGCAGTGAAGCCGTGGAGATGATCGTCGGGGAATATGCCGATCGGTTGATCCGCGAAATCAAAGCCGAGCAAAAAGCGGGCGAGTAATCCCCGCGCCAAAAACCCAACCCACTTCACATAACCTGGTATGAAAGGTTGCAGCCCTCCCGCACGCTCTTTATCTTCATTTGGAGTGTAATTTCATATTTAGGCAATAATTGGAGTGATCATGTCATTGCTCATGCAGTTGGAAAATCGCATTTCTCACCTCGGCGGGCTCATCGTCTCCTGCCAGCCAGTACCGGGCAGCCCGCTTGATAAGCCGGAGATTGTCGCGGCCATGGCGCTGGCGGCGGAACAGGCGGGCGCGGCGGGGTTGCGCATTGAAGGTATCGATAATCTTAAAGCTACGCGCGCCGTGGTGAGTGCGCCGATTATCGGCATTATCAAACGCGACCTGCCGGACTTCCCGGTACGCATCACCCCGTGGCTGGAGGATGTCGACGCCCTTGCTGCTGCCGGGGCCGATATCATCGCCTTTGACGGCACCGCGCGACCGCGCCCGGCAAGCGTTGAGGATCTGCTGGCGCGTATTCATCAGCACGGCCTGCTGGCGATGGCGGACTGCTCTACGCTGGAGGACGGCCTGCATTGTCACCAGTTGGGCACGGAGCTGATCGGCACCACGCTGTCCGGCTATACCACCGACGTCACGCCCAAAGAGCCGGATCTGGCGCTGGTCTCGGCGCTGGCGGCCAAAGGCTGCCGGGTGATGGCGGAAGGCCGCTACAACTCGCCGGAACTGGCGGCACAGGCGCTGCGCCACGGTGCATTCGCCGTCACCGTCGGCTCGGCAATCACCCGGCTGGAGCACGTTTGCCAGTGGTTCCGGGACGCCATACAGGACGTGAAAAAATGACCACCCTGGCGATAGACATTGGCGGCACCAAACTGGCAGCCGCGCTGATCGACAATGGCTTAACCCTGCTCACGCGCCGTGAACGGCCGACACCCGCCAGCAAAACTCCCGAGGCGCTGGAGACGGCGCTACGCGAGCTGGTCACCCCGCTTGCCGCACAGGCCACGCGCTTCGCCATCGCCTCCACCGGGATTATTCAGGATGGCGTATTGACGTCGATTAACCCCGCTAACCTCGGCGGGCTGGAAAACTTCCCCCTCACCCAAACTCTGACGCAAATCACCGGCCTGCCGGGCATCGCCCTGAACGACGCCCAGGCCGCCGCGTGGGCGGAATACCAGGCGCTGGCGGCTTCTGTCGAACACATGGTGTTTTTAACCGTCTCTACCGGCGTCGGCGGCGGCGTTATCAGCCACAGCAAACTGTTACAAGGGCCTGGCGGGCTGGCCGGGCATCTGGGCCACACTCTCGCCGATCCAAACGGACCGCGCTGCGGCTGTGGGCGGATTGGCTGTGTGGAAGCCATCGCCTCCGGGCGAGGGATTGCCGCCGCCGCGCGCGATGATTTAGCCGGGCTGGATGCAAAAACCATTTTTGCCCACGCGCAGCAGGGCCACCCCCAGGCGCTGGCGCTTGTCGAACGGTCTGCCCGCACCCTGGCACGCTTAATCGCCGATATCAAAGCCGCTTTTGACTGCCAGTGCGTGGTGATTGGCGGCAGCGTCGGCCTCGCGCCGGGCTATCTGGATCGCGTCAAAACCGCGCTGGCGCAGGAGCCGGCGGTTTATCACGTCGAACTGCTGCCCGCCCACTGCCGCCAGGACGCCGGGTTACTGGGTGCAGCTTTATTCGCAAAGGAGTAACGGATGATTACAGGCCATATCGACCATTTAACGGCGGCAGGCTTAGCCCAACCGCTGTACGACGCTATCGTTCAGGCGCTGGCGGAAAACCCGGCGCAAAAGCAGCCGGACAGCTACACCCTGGACGGCGAACGGCTGTTTATGAACGTGATGACGCTGACCACCCAGCCGCCGCAGGAGAAAAAAGCCGAGCTGCACCGCGCGTATATTGATATTCAACTGCTGCTGGAAGGCTGCGAAACCGTGCATTACGGCATCGCAGAGAGTGCGCGCGAGCTGGAGGAGTGGCATCCGGAGCAGGATTACCAGCTATGCAACGCCATCCACAATGCCCAGGCCCTCACGCTGGAACCGGGCATGTTCGCCATCTTTATGCCCGGCGAACCGCACAAGCCCGGCTGCCACGACCGGCTTCGCGCACCGCTGAAAAAAGTGGTGATCAAACTGCACCGGGATGCGCTGTTCCCGGGTTGACTGGTATATACTGACATGCATACGACAAGTATGCATGTGGAGTATGTACTATGAAGCAGCGAATCACGGTTACCATTGATAGCGATAACTATCAGTTGCTTAAAGCCGCAGACGTTAATATTTCGGGCCTGGTTAATAGCGCCATGCAGAATGAAGCCCGTCGTCTTCGTGCCGAACGCTGGCAGACTGAAAATCAGGAAGGCATGGCTGAAGTCGCCCGCTTTATCGACGCAAACGGATCTTTTGCAGACGAAAACAGGGACTGGTGATATGCAATTCCGGGTATATAGCTACAAGCGGGAGAGCCGCTACAGTCTGTTTGTTGATGTCCAGAGTGACATTATTGATACGCCAGGACGGCGTATGGTGATCCCATTAGCCAGCGCCCGTTTACTGTCCGATAAAGTTTCCCTCGAACTTTACCCGGTTGTGCCTATCGGAGATGAGCACTACCGGGTAATGACCACCGATATGGCCAGTGTCCCGGCCGCGGTCATCGGCGAGGAAGTTGCCGATCTGAGCAAATGGGAAAATGACATTAAAAACGCGATTAACCTGATGTTCTGGGGCATCTGACGTAAACCCGTTCAGGATAGCGATGAATCACACACCCGACACCTTCACTATGCCGCCACTGCAACCCGGTAAAATCCTCGCCACCCTCGGGGCGATGCAAAGCAGCCTGAGCCGCACCAGCCAGCGCATCGCCCAGTTTATTTTGCAAAACCCGCAGCGGGTCACCCTGTTGACCGTCGCCGGGCTGGCGCAGGATACCCAGGCGGGCGAAGCGTCCATCGTGCGGTTTTGCCGCCTGCTGGGGTTTCGCGGCTTTCAGGATTTTAAACGCGACCTCACCATCGAACTGGCTCGCAGCGATGCGATGCTGGATGCCGATATCACGCCGGATGATGACGTGGACGCCATCAGCGCCAAACTTCAGGAAACGGTGAGCAGCGTGCTGGCGCAAACCCGCACCCTGCTGGATGCGCACCAGGTGCGGCGGGCGGTGGATGCGCTGCTGAACGCCGGGACGGTGTACCTGTTCGGCGTGGGTTCGTCAGGGATCTGCGCCCAGGAGATGAAGCACAAGCTGATGCGGGTGGGCTTGCGGGCGGTGGCGTTGCAGGATAATCACGAGATGGCGATGCAGGCGGCGTTGCTGCGGCCCGACGATGTGGCTATCGCTATCAGCCATTCCGGCGCGTCACCGGAAACGGTAAAGGCGTTACGGCTGGCGAAAGCCGCCGGCGCAACCACCGTGGCGTTGACGCATAATCTCGCCACGCCGCTGCTGGAACACGCCGATATCACGCTCATTAATGGCCATCATCAGGGAGAATTACAGGGCGACTCGCTGGCTACCCGCGTGGCGCAGGCATTTGTGCTGGATATGCTGTACAGCCTGCTGGTGCAGGCTCGCCCGGAACAGGCCCGGGCGAATAAGTTAAAGACAATGGCGGCGCTTAAGCCTTAGCTTTTGCTTTTCACCAGTTCACGCGGCTTTACGCTTTTTACCACCGCGCCGCTAAAGGGTTTGCCGTCGATGGCATCGTGGGTGCGCAGGGCTTCAGGACGCACCCAGCGCTGAACGCGGGACGGCATATCCAGGCCAATCAGCAGGATCACCACAAACGTCAGGCTGAAGGAGAGCGAACCGAGCGCCGTCCCCAAATCAAGGCGTTGGGCAATCAGCGCGCCAATAATCGGCGCTAACGCCCCGCCCAGCGCGCCAACGTTGTAGGTAAAGCCCAGCCCGGCAGCGCGCTGATCGGTATCGAAGTAGCCGCCGATCAGCTTCGGCAGAATTCCCGAGATCCCCTGCCCGAGCATCTGCTGGAAAAACAGCAGCAGGCCCAGCACCCAGACGTTGGCGCCGCCGATGGCAAACACCGGGATAATCAATAGCTGAGACGCCAGCAGGCTACAGACGTAGGCTTTACGAGTACCGAGCCAGTCGCCCAGGAAACCGCCCACGCAACAGCCCACTGCCGCGCCGAACCCGCTAAAGAACAGTACCCGCGCTACCGTGGCCGGATCGTAGGCCAGTTCGGTTTTCAGATAAGTCGGCAGCAGCGCCTGAATCGGCCACGAGTAGAGGAACGCGAACAGCACTACTACCATCAACGTTACGCCGGTCGGCCAGCGCTTGCCGCTGCCCTGCACCATAAAGCTGATAAAAATCGCCGCACATAGCAAACCGAGCACCGCCACAATCGCCGCGTTGTTCAACTGGCCCGCGAAGCAGAACCACAAGGCGGTTGCCGCTGCAATCGTCAGCAGTACGTTAAGGACGCGATGCTCGCCGCGATAGAGAATATCCACCATAGTGCGCACCGGCGCTTTGCCTGCGTGTTTTTGCTTCCAGTCTTCGGCTTCAGGGATATTTTTACGCAGCCACAGGGCGAAGATAATCGGCAGAATGCCGATGAAAAACAGCGCGCGCCAGCCCCAGACCGGGACTACCAGGCTGTACACCTGCGCCGCGACCACCGCGCCGACCGAGAACCCGGAAATCAAAAAGCCGCTGGCTTTGTTACGCAGATGCTTTGGCCAGCTTTCAATGACATACGTCGCGCTGGAGCCGTATTCGCCCGCCATTCCCATGCCGATCACCAGCCGGGCGATAAACATGGTGGTGTAACCGGGCGCGAGGCCGCAGGCCAGCGTCCCCACCGAGAACAGCACAATACTCGACACCATCGCCAGTCGGCGGCCATAGCGGTCGCCCATTGCGCCCAGCATCAGGCCGCCGAACCAGCGGGAAATAAATGCGGCGGAGATCAGGGTGGCGGCCTGCACCGTCGTTAAACCGAATTCTCCCTGAATTTCGGTCAGTACCAGGGCAATCAGGACAAAATCAAAACCATCAAGCAAATACCCCAACCAGGCGGCGGAAAATGCCCGCCACTGACTCCGGTTGAGGTGGCGATACCACGGGATATTTTGGGTAGTGATACTCATATGAGTCTCCCGAAACGCGTCTTGTAGGGTAGGTGCCGGATGGCTCCGGCATCCGGTTTTTTATTTCAGTTGTTGTTTTTCTTGTTGGAGCTTTTGCGCTAACGCTTTCAGTTCAGGCAGATATTTTTCATCCACCGGCGCGAACGGTTTACGGCACAGCGGCGAGGCCACCACGTCCATATAGTGCAGCACGGTTTTCAGGCCGCGGAACACGCCGGTTTTAATCAGCAGGTCGATGACGTCGTTACACTGGGTCTGCAAGCGCTGCGCCTGGGCGATGTCCCCTTCCTTCAGCGCGTTCACAATGCCCTGGTAGCGCCAGCCCATAATGTTATAGGTACTGCCGATACCGCCGTCAGCCCCCGCCAGCAGGCCAGATGCGAAAATTTCGTCATAGCCGTTGTAAAGCACCAAATCCGGATGCGCGCGGCGGATTTGCTCCATCTGGTACAAATCGCCGGAGGTCTGCTTCAGCGCGCCAACGCCAGGCAGCGTCACCAGCGTATTGATCTGATCCAGGCTGAGCTTCACGCCGCTGAGCGCCGGAATGTTATACACCACCATCGGCAATCCATTTGCAGAATCAATAATCGCGCGATAGTGATCGCAATGCTCCTCAAAACTGAACGGATAGTAAAACGGCGTGACCGCTGAGACGGCATCGAAGCCGTAACGGCTGGCGGCATCGGCCAGTTGCTGGCTTTCCCCGGTGCTGACGGTGCCGACGTGGGCAATCAGCGTAATTTTCCCTTTGGCTTCTTCAGCAACAATTTCAAGCACTTCTTCGCGCTCAGCGATGTTCTGGACAAAGGCTTCGCCGGTTGAACCGCCGACATACAGCCCGTCGATCCCCTGGTCAATATTGAACCGCACCAGACGGCGCAGGCTCTCGGTATCCAGTCTCTGGTGTTGATCAAACGGCGTAAGCAGTGCGGGCATTACCCCTTTTAATGTGGCGGACATAGCAACCTCATGAATGATGAATGTGACGTAACTATATACCTTTATACCTGTTATACCAGAACGAAAAAGCGCCACTTTCGGGGGAAAGATTCAGAATGGGATCTACTTCACTAAACGATCGTTACGTTTTCTTGCGGGATTTTTTGCTTTGCTCGAAGGCGTGACGTGCAGCGAAAACGCTGTTGAGATGGTCATGCAACGCCCGATCCGCCGCATCGGGATCGCGATTGCGGATCGCGTCGACGATAACGATATGCTGCTGATAGCTTACGTTATTATGCTGATAAAGCTCATCATCCGGCACCGTGGGGCGCGCGGCGATCAGCCAGTCAAGCAGGGCGACATGGATCGCCATAAAGATCGGGTTGCCGGGGATTTCCGCCAGTACCCGGTGGAATTCAACGTCTGAACGGATAAACGCGGCGTTGTCATCCAGCGACTGGCTGTTAAGCTCCAGCGCCTTCGCCAGCCGTTCGACTTGCCGATCGGTGGCGTGCCCGGCGGCATGGCGCACCAGGCTGGATTCAAAGAACAGGCGCAACTGCTCGAAATGACCGATGCCTTCGGGATGCGCCAGGAAATCTTTCGCCATGCCGGACAGTTCGCTGATGATGGTATCGGCGGAGGGCCGGGATACGCGGGCGCGCTCGCCGTTATTAATCTGCACCAGCCCTTTGCGCTTCAGCGCCGCCAGCGCTTCACGCACCGATGGGCGGCCAACGTTGAAAAAGGTCATTAATTCGCGTTCTGACGGGAGCTGCTCGCCTTCGGAAAACTCGCGGCGGCGGATCATCTGCTCCAGTTCTTCTTCCACCATTTCAGACAATTTCACGCGCGCCAGCGGGCGACGGCGCAATGCGCTGCCGATGGTATGGGAGGTGTCTTTTGGGGATTGATCGCCAGTATCTTTCATAAACGTCGTATTAATGAACAGTGACAGGGAGTTATGGATAAAAACGCATCATAGCACGGATTTAAAAGGGTGGCGAAAGCGCCAGCGCATCTCTGCGCAGGGATTGCCGCTATCACGATAAGCAGCGCAATTGTCATTATTCAGATAACAATAAATGAAGCGATAAACCGCGTTGTAAAGTTAGCTATCAATTATTGTTATTATTTTAATAACGCACGGATAAAATGCGTAAACCTCATTATTTATTTGCGGTTATTCGTATTAATCCGATGGGTTATTTCCACCTTAAAAAACTATCTTAGTTTCACACCTGAATTATCAGGATAATTATTTATAAGGTTGGATGATGAAAAAGTTAATTATGATGGCGGGTTGTATCGCATTTGTTGGTCTGGTCGCGGGCTGCTCCAGCGCGGCGCAGCGCCAGTCTGACTGCGAGGCTAAAGGCATTAGCCGTGATACCTGCTATTTAGCGGAACAGCAGCGCCAGTCAGCGATCCTGTCCGCATCAGAAAAACAGGCAATGGAAAATGCCCAGCAGGCCGTAAAATAATCCCTGCTATTATTAAGCCCGCCCGGTGAATAGCCGTGGCGGGTTTTATCGTGAATACCCCCCAAACTTTGCAGTGCATTTCCGGCACTACGGTTGAAGCATCGGTTATTAATACTATGTTATGCTTTAGCGGCTTATTAACATGACTGCCGGGAAACAAATGAGTTACGCAAAAAAAGGGATGCTGTACGTTCTGCTGGCCGCCATATTTTGGGGAAGTTCCGGCGTGGCCGCGCAGTACATTATGGAGCAAAGCCAGATATCCGCGCCGTTTCTGACCATGATCCGCCTGCTGTTTAGCGGTTTCATCCTGCTGACGCTCTCCTTTATGCAGGGTGATAAAATCTTCGCGATGTTCAAAGTCCGCCGCGACGCCATCAGCCTGATTATTTTCTCCCTGTTCGGCGCGCTGCTGGTCCAGTTCACATTTCTGGTCGCCATTGAGAAATCTAACGCCGCCACGGCCACGATCTTGCAGTTCCTGTCGCCGACCATCATTGTGATGTGGTTTGCCGCTATCCTGAAAAAACGCCCGTCGCGCTACGTGATGATGGCGGTGGTGACATCGCTTATCGGCACGTTTCTGCTGGTCACCCACGGCAACCCGACCTCGCTGTCAATATCCGGCGCCGCGCTGTTCTGGGGCATCGCCTCGGCGTTTGCCGCCGCGTTTTACACTACCTATCCGTCAAAGCTTATCGGCCAGTACGGCACGCTGCCGATCGTCGGCTGGAGTATGCTGATTGGCGGCGCGGCGCTGCTGCCGTTCTATTCCGGCCAGCACAACGGCGTGACCGTTAACAGCCACGTGCTGATGGCGTTTTTCTATCTGGTCGTCGTGGGTACTGCCCTCACCTTCAGCATTTACCTGAAAGGTGCGCAGATGATCGGCGGCCCGAAAGCCAGCATCTTGAGCTGCGCGGAACCGCTAAGTAGCGCGCTGCTGTCGCTGGCGCTGCTGGGGATTTCGTTTACGTTGCCAGACTGGCTGGGCACGCTGATGATTTTGTCATCCGTGGCGTTGATTTCACTGGATTCGCGCAGGAAGGTGCGCCCGGCGTAAAAAATTCAGCCCGCATTACGCGGGCTGGTTTTTGTGGAATTAAATTAAGGCCTTCTGAACAGCGCCATACTGCGCCCTTCCAGTTCAAAATCCTTCTCTTTGGTGATCACCAGACCCGGTTCTACCGACTCCGACGTGCTCAATTCCAGCACCCAGCCGCCTTCGCCAAACTGCGGGATGCGGAACGGTACGTTGCCTTCAAACGGGTTGAACAGCATCAGGATGTCATGCCAGATGCCCTCTTCGGTCTGGAAGTCGGTGCGGCCAATGTACACGCCCAGGGTTGAGCCTTCGTCCCACTGCTCCGGCTGCTGCGGGCCGCCGCCGGCGTTAAACCATTCGATCACCATGCCGTCGCGCCAGTTATCGCGGCGCAGCAGCGGCTGCTCGGCGCGCAGTTTGATGAGATGGCGCGTGAACTCGCGCAGCGCCTCACTGGATTCTGGCAGGTTGTCCCAGTGCACCCAGGAGATCTCGCTGTCCTGACAGTAGCCGTTGTTATTGCCCATCTGGCTACGGCCAAACTCGTCCCCCGCCAGCAGCATCGGCGTACCGTGGGAGAAGAACAGCGTGGCGAGGAAGTTGCGTTTCTGGCGCTCGCGCACCGCGTTGATGCCTTCGTCGTCGGTCGGGCCTTCCGCGCCGTAGTTGTAGGAGCGGTTATCGTTATGGCCGTCGTTGTTATCTTCGCCGTTGGCCTCGTTGTGCTTCTCGTTGTACGACACCAGGTCGTTCAGGGTGAAGCCGTCATGGGCGGTGATAAAGTTGACGCTGGCCCACGGGCGGCGGCCACGCTGATCGTAGAGATCGCCGGACCCCAGCAGGCGCGCGGCGAAATCAGTCGAGACATTGTCGCCCTTCCAGTATTCACGCACCGTGTCGCGGTATTTATCGTTCCACTCCGCCCAGCCTGGCGGGAAGCCGCCCACCTGATAGCCGCCGGGGCCGATATCCCAGGGCTCGCCAATCAGCTTCAGGCGGGACAATTTCGGGTCCTGCATGATGGCGTCGAAGAAACCGCCGCGCTGGTCAAAGCCTTCCGGCTCGCGCCCAAGAATGGTACCCAAATCGAAGCGGAAACCGTCGATATGCATCGAATCGGCCCAGTAACGCAGGGAATCCATCACCATCTGCAATACGCGCGGATGGGAGGTATTCACGGTGTTGCCGGTGCCGGTATCGTTGATGTAATAACGGTGCTGGCCGGGCATGGTGCGGTAATAGGAGAAGTTGTCGATGCCCTTGAATGACAGCGTCGGGCCCAGTTCGTTGCCCTCGGCGGTGTGGTTGTACACCACGTCGAGGATCACTTCGATACCTTCATCATGGAAAGCGCGCACCATATCACGGAAGCCCTGGATGCCGCGTGGCCCAAAGTAGCGCGAGGCAGGCGCGAAGAAGCCCAGCGAATTGTAGCCCCAGAAGTTTTTCAGCCCGCGATCCAACAGGTGCTGATCGTCCGGGAACCAGTGTACCGGCAGCAGTTCTACTGAAGTAATGCCGAGGCTTTTGATGTACTGAACGGTAGATTTATGGCTCATGCCGTCGTAGGTGCCGCGCATCTCTTCCGGCAGCGCGGAATTAAGCTGGGTAAACCCTTTGACGTGGGTTTCGTAGATCACGGTTTTCGGCCACGGAACGGTCGGGCGGTTCTGATCGTGCCAGTTAAATTCATTGGGATCGATAACCCGGCATTTCGGGGTAAATGGCGCGCTGTCGCGCTCGTCGAAGGTCAGATCTTTATCGTCGTGATACAGATCGTAGGCGAAATGGGCTTCGTTCCACTCAAGGTCGCCCACCAGATCCCGGGCGTAGGGGTCGATCAGCAGTTTATTAGGGTTAAAGCGGTGGCCATTCTCAGGGTCGAAAGGGCCGTGGACGCGAAAGCCGTACAGTGCGCCAGGCTTCAGGCCCGGCACGTAGCCATGCCACACCTCGTGGGTACATTCCGGCAGATCGCGCCGGGCAATTTCAACGTTGCCGGTGGGATCGTAGAGACACAGCTCGATACGTTCCGCATGGGCCGAGAAAATCGCGAAGTTCACGCCCTCGCCATCGTAGTTGGCGCCGAGTTGATGGCCGTGCCCCGCCAGGATTTCAAACGGTTTACCTTTAGACATGAATCCCTCTCTTGAAACCAGAAATTTCAGCAAATGCAGCGGTTAACGTTTTATCTGTCTGTGGAGTTAACCCGTTGCAACAACACGGATGAACAGGAATCGACTGAATTAAGGTCGATACGATCCGTCAGTAAGATCTCTTTTCCGCTAAGAATGTCGCGGTAGCGGCAGTGAGCCAGCTGTTCCGGCAACGGGATTTCCGTCTCCGTCCAGAGTTCCGTATGGGGCAATTCCAGGCCACCGTGCAGCGCGCCAAACACCAGGCGCGGGGCGATAATGATCAGCGCGTCGTCGTCCTGTATCCGGGCAAACGTGATGACGTTATCCGCCCGCTTGCCGGATGCCGCGAGCGGCAAATAGTCGCCACGTCGGAACAGCATCGGTTTTTGCTGGCGCAAATGCAGCACCCGGGCGATAACCCGCTGCTTCACCTGGCCGCTGAACCAGTTCTCTTCAGCGCTGAAGTTGGGCCGTTCATCCTCCAGCATCCGTTCGAGGGCCGCGAAATCCGGGTCACGGCGGTTATCCGGGTCAACCAGGCTAAAATTCAGCGCCTCGCTGCCCTGATAGATATCCGGTACGCCCGGCGCGGTCAGCTTAATCACCGTCTGGGTCAGGCTGTTGACCAGGCCCGCACGGATAAACGGCTGCAAACCGTCGCAAAAATCCTGCAAGAATGCCTGGTTCGCCGGGTCCAGCATATGGCGGGCGTAGTCGAGCACTGCGTTTTCGTAGGCTTCGTTGCTGTCGACCCAGTCGGTGCGCAGCTTGGCTTCGCGCAGCGCTTTTTCGACAAACGCCAGGAAACGTTCTTTCAGCGCGTTGATACCCGCTGCATCCTGCGGATGCAGCATGGCAGGCCACACGCCCGCCAGCGCCTGGTACAGCATCCAGGTATCCACGCCGCGCGGCGCGGTGCCGTCGTTCAGGAACACCACTTTGGTCTGGTTCATCTGCCGCCAGCGGGCAAAGCATTCGTCCCACAGTTGCGGCGCTTCGGTGAGCGTATACAGCCGGGCGCGGGCGTCTTCGCCGCGTTTGGTATCGTGGGTCGAGGTACTGGAAATCGCATCCGGCTGGCGCGCCAGCCGGGTTTTCATCTCTTTATGAAAGCGGTCGAGCGAAAACGCGCGCTGCACCGGCTCGGCCCCGACTTCGTTGAGCGCCAGGCCCATGTTCTGGCGGAAGAACAGCGTATCTTCTACCGATTTCGCCATCAGCGGGCCGGTTAGCTGCTGGAAGCGGGTGCGGAAGTGCCCGGCGGTCGCCGACGCGCCAGCGGACACCTCGCCATGAAGAATACGGGTCAGGAAATCGAGCGCCGCCGGATCGGGCGCAAACTCGCTGGTTTTCACCTTATCGACGATTTTCGCTAACAGTTCCTGCCCTTCGTCCGGCATCCCCTGGAGCGTGCCGTAGGTGCGATACACCGGGAAAGCAATCAGCAATTCGCGCAGCGCCGCCCGGAGGGTCGGTTCGTCCAGCGCCACGCTATCGGCTTCGGCAATGTTGACCGCCAGGTTAAGCAGCCGGGTGAACTCCCCTTCGAAGTTGCGATCCACCATCAGCAGTTTGGCGGCGCGCAGCTCGGCTTTAATATCTACCGGCTGGCCCGCCACGCTGTCATAGACGCTGCGCAGCGCGGCGATTTGCTCGTCGTCCACCAGCACTTCCGATAGTGACGAAATAAACTCATACCCGGTGGTGCCGGAAATCGGCCAGTCCTGAGGCAGATGCTCGCCTTTACCAAGGATTTTCTCCACGGTGATATAGCAGTCCGGCCCGGCCTGCTGGCGCAGTTTTTCCACATAGGCTTTGGGATCGGCCAGCCCGTCGACGTGGTCGATACGCAGCCCGTCCACCGCCCCGGAATGCACCAGTTCAAGGATCAGGCGGTGGGTGTCGTCAAACACCGCGTCGTCTTCCACCCGCATCCCCACCAGCCCGGTGACTTCAAAGAAGCGGCGGAATGACAGCTCGCGCGGCGCATCCCGCCAGGACATCAGGCGGTACGGCTGGCGCTCGTGCATTTCAGCAATAGCCGCTTTATCGGTCAGGTTCAGCACGTCCTGCTCGCGGCCCTGCCAGCTCTCCGGCGTCAGCGGATAGAGGTTCTCAAAATACGCCAGCGCGGGTTTGCCGGTTTGCGGATCGGCCTGGATGCGGATATCGCCGCTTTCCAGCACCGCTTCGAAAGTATCGCCGAGGAACGGTAGCGTCAGGCGGCGCGTCCAGTCGATATCGAAATGACGGGCATAGCGGCTGTTTTCGCCATGCTCGATCACATCACGCCACCAGGCGTTTTCCAGCGATGTCGCCATATGGTTCGGCACGATATCCAGGATCAGCCCCAGCCCGGCATCCTTCAGGGCTTTCGCCATGCGGTCGAACCCTTCGCGCCCGCCGATAGACGGGTCGATTTCATTGGCGTCGGTAACGTCATAGCCGTGGGTCGACCCCGAAGTCGCGGTAAATATCGGCGAGGCATATAAATGGCTGATACCCAGCCGCTTAAGATAAGGAACCCGCGCAGCGGCGCGGTCGAAGGTCATGCCGTTGCGAAACTGAATACGATATGTCGCGGTTGGGATCATCAGTTAGCCTCTCCCGAAGCAAGGCGGACAATAATGGAATTTTGCGGCAGGTCATTTGCCACGTTCGGCCAGGCGAAAATCGTCTCGCCAGGCAAATCAGGCAGCGGTTGCGTGTTTTCACCGATATTCAGCGCCACCGACAGCGTGCCCTGCTGGAACGGCCAGCACACGGCGACAAAGCCCGGCGCGGTTTTCACCACCTCGCCAGCCCCTTGCGCGGTTGCCAGCAGCGGCACGATATATTGCTGACGCAGTTGTAGCAGTTGCCGGGTCAGCGCCAGCCACTGTTTGCCCTGCTCGCTGCAACGGCGGTGCCAGTCCAGTTTCGAGCGGGTAAAGGTTTGCTCGGCGTTAGGATCGGGCACGTCTTCGCCATCGTGGCCGTGATGGCCCTTAAACTCTTTGGCGCGCCCTTCGCGCACCGCTTTGGCAAGCTCGCCGTGGAAATCGGTAAAGAACAGGAACGGGTTGGTTTCGCCATACTCTTCGCCCATAAACAGCAGCGGGATATGCGGCGACAGCAGCAGCGTGGCGAGCAGCACTTTGGTGCGATCCGCGCCCGCCAGTTCAATTAACCGGTCGCCATGAGCGCGGTTGCCGGTTTGGTCGTGGTTCTGGATAAAATCAACAAAGGCAATGGGCGGCTGGCCGGTGCTGTCCACGCCGCGCGTTTTACCCGCATGCCTGGAGTGCTCGCCCTGATACGCGAACCCTTCCGCCAGGGTGCGGGCGACGTGTTGTTCCGGCTGTTCGGCAAAGTCTTCGTAGTAGGCGTGGGTTTCGCCGGTGGCGAACACGTGAACGGCATTATGGAAATCGTCGTTCCATTCCGCAGTAAACAGCGGCGCAGCGCCCTTTTCATCACGCGGGTGCAAATCGATGATATTGCGGCTGTCTTCGGTGGTGAGATGGATCGGACGGTCGGTGATTTCCGCGCGAATGCGTTCGGCGATCTCGTTCAACACGTGTTTTTCCGGGACGTCATGGATATGGTCGATGGCGTCAAAGCGCAGGCCGTCGAGGTGATACTCCTTCAGCCAGTAGAGCGGCGCTTCGACGATATATCGGCGCACTGCGTCCACGTCATAGGCGATGCCAGGCCCCCAGGGGGTCATGCGTTCTTTATGGAAGAAATCCGGGGCCAGCAGCGGCAAATAGTTGCCTTCCGGGCCGAAGTGGTTGAGTACGATATCCAGCACCACCGACAGGCCGTAACCGTGGGCGGCATCGACAAACGCTTTGAAATCATCCGGCGTGCCGTAGGCGGAATGCGGCGCGTACAGCAGCACGCCATCGTAGCCCCAGCCGCGATTGCCGCCGAACTGCGAAACGGGCAGCACTTCAATCATGGTGATGCCGAGTTCGGCAAGATACGGCAGCTTTTCGATTGCCGCGCGGTAAGTGCCTTCCGGGGTAAACGTACCGAAGTGCATCTCGTACACCACGGTCTCTTCCCAGGGGCGCCCCTGCCAGCCGGTATTTTGCCAGGCGTACTGGTCAGGGTCGACAACCAGCGAAGGCCCGTTCACATCGGCTTTTTGCGCGCGGGAGGCCGGGTCAGGGACCGTCATCCCGTCGGCGAGCACAAACTGGTATTCTGCGCCGGGTGATACGCCGGTCGCCTCACGTTCAAACCAGCCGTCATCGGCGGCCATCATTGGCAGCTCTTCGCCGTTGAGTCTCAGCGTCATGCTGCCCTGCCCCGGTGCCCACAGGCGAAAGCGCACGGTGCTATCCGTTACAAACTCACTGCCCCAGCTTTTTACAAACGTTTTCGATCCCATATCAATGCCTCGTTTAACCCGAAAGTGAGCAATGCACGCCATCGCGCGTTGGTCGCCGAGGCGAGCTCCAGTAGCTTAAACGCGAAAATAGACCTGAATGCCACCACGGGCCGGTCGTCTCCAGGTTGTCCTGAAGAGGTCGGCACCGCAAAGAGAGGGGGATTGAAACGGTCTCCAGATACCGTGACACCAGGTTCCATACGAAAATCAATCATAGACTATGGGATGAAAAGTGAAGGGCGAGGGTCACAAAGCAGCGCAGGGGCGATGGCGCTGACATCGGCCGGGAAGTGAGAAAGATGAAAGAGTTAATCAACAGAATATATTTTGCTAAAAAAATGAAAGAGTTCCTTTCATGGCCTGCTTTTAGGTTCCGATCGGCAGGAAATGCGGCCATGACGCCGCATTTTGTTATTTACCGTTCCTGTGCCGCCAGCTCGCTGCGGCTCATGCAGTATGACGGGAAGGCTTACGGTTGCTGGAATAGATAAAGAACAGTGCGATACCCAGGCAAATCACCGCACCCAGGCGGCTGAAAGAGAATGGTATGGCGTCATTGCCCAGCCATCCGAAATGATCAATCAGCATACTCATCGCCAGTTGCCCGAAAATCACCGCCACCGTCGCAACCGCCGTGCCGATACGCTGCACGGCCACTACCATAATCACGATATAGGGCACACCGCACAGCGCGCCAAGCAACTGCCATTTCGGAACATCCAGTAAGCTTATTGCCTGCTTCGGTTCGAAGAAGAAAATCAGCAATGCGGTGATCAGCGCGCCCACCGAGAAGGTGAGAAACGCACTGCGGAAAACCCCGACTTTACTTCCCAACTGACCATTGATCGCCGCTTGTAAACTCAGCATCGCGCCGCCGATAAATGTCAGAATAATCATCATAATAACCATCGTGTTACCTCACCCTTTTGCCATTAATGCCAGCGCCGCGATAATAAATAACAGGGCGATGAGGCGTTTTGCGTCGATCTGCCGGCGGGCCGTGCCCAGTAGCGCGAAGTGATCGATGATCAGGCTTTTAAATACCTGCCCGGCAAGAATGCCAATCATGGTCATGGCAATGCCGATCGCCGGAGTAGCGACCGTCAGGATAATCACATAAACCGGGCCGAGGACGCCGCCCAGCAGTTGCCATGCCGGTTGGGCGAAAAATGAAGGGCTGCTACGCGGGCTAAAAAACAGCATCAGGAGAAAAGTCAGCGCCGCACCGACGCTAAAAATGCTGAAAGTCGCCCATAAGTCGCCCACTTCATTTCCCAACGGCCCGAGCAGCCCCGCTTCTATCGAGAGCCCCATCCCTCCCGCAATCACAAATAAAATCAGTAAAAAATGCATAGCAAACCGCCTTCTGGAATCAAGGCGGAGAAGCATATAGCGGTTGATGGATGAGAAAAACCGTATAATCAATCAAACACCTTTGCAGGATATGCATCAATGAATGAGCCAGGCTCCATTACCCTTCGCGCGCTGAAAATATTTATCGACGTCTACGAGGCACAGAATTTCTCAGTGGTTGCCAGGCGGGAAGGCATCTCCGCTTCGCAAGTGTCGCGAGTGATTCAGCAGTTAGAGGATGCTCTGGGTCAACAGCTTTTCTATCGCAATACCCGGGCGATTATCCCCACTGAAAACGCGCATCTGTTTATCGATCATGCCCGGATGACGCTTGGGCAGATTGAAGAGGCGCGGAGTAAAATGCGGGAGCGAACCCTGCAACCCTCCGGACAGGTGCGTATTAATGCGCCGGTGTTTTTCGGCCAGCGGCATATTGCACCCTGGCTGGCGGGGCTGTCTGAACGCTACCCGAAGTTGCTGATCGATCTGACGCAGACGGATGACTATATCGATCCGCATCGCGATGCCGCAGACGTGCTTTTCCGTATCGGACCGCTGACGGATTCTTCTTTTCAGGCGCGCGTTTTCGGTTTGCAGCACTATCATCTCGCCGCGTCACCCGCCTATCTCGCCCGCTACGGCGCACCGAAAATACCTGCCGATATTCACCAGCATCATTGCCTGGTGTATCGGGGGTCGTCCGGCCCGAATCGCTGGTTGCTTAAAGCGCCTGGTGGGGAATGGGTACACTACCCGATCTCGCCCCTGCTCACGTCGAACAACGCGGAAACATTACTGATCGCCGCACTCAATGGTATGGGCATGGTGCTGTTCCCGGACTGGCTTATTGGCGATCGGTTAAAGACGGGGGAACTGGTCAGGCTGCTGCCGGATGTGGAGGCGTCTATCAGGATCGAGCCGCTGCATATCGCGGCGATTTATCCCAACACGCGCCATCAGCCGCTCAACGTTCGGGCGGTTATTGATTATTTTGTTGAGGTGTTTGGCGAGCCGCTCTACTGGCAGGTTTAATGCGTCTGGCAACCCGTTGCTGCGGGTTAAGTTGCCAAAATGTTAATCAGATCACGATTTAGTTTGTTACACTGCGCAACTTTCACGATAAACACCAAACCAGGTAACAAGAATGATCGATGTGCAGCAGGCGCCGCCTTTTACTACTGAGATAGCTCGCCCCAACTGGTCGGCAGTATTTGCCGTCGCGTTTTGCGTGGCCTGCCTGATTACGGTGGAATTTCTGCCGGTGAGCCTGTTGACGCCGATGGCGCAGGATCTCGGCGTCTCGGAAGGCGTCGCCGGGCAGTCCGTTACGGTAACGGCGTTTATCGCTATGTTCGCCAGCCTGTTTATTACCCAGATCATCGGCAAAACCGATCGCCGGCGGGTGGTTATCGCCTTTTCCGTGCTGCTGACGCTCTCCTGTTTGCTGGTTTCGTTTGCTGATAATTTCACGCTGCTGCTGGTTGGCCGCGCTTGTCTGGGGCTGGCGCTGGGCGGTTTCTGGGCGATGTCGGCGTCATTGACCATGCGTCTGGTGCCTGCCCGCAGTATCCCCAAAGCGCTGTCGGTGATTTTCGGCGCGGTGTCGATCGCGCTGGTGATTGCCGCGCCGCTGGGCAGTTTCCTCGGCGGGATCATCGGCTGGCGGCACGTATTTAACGCGGCGGCGCTGATGGGCGTAGCCTGCATAATCTGGGTCTGGAAGGCGTTACCGGCAATGCCAGGGCAGACCGAGCATCACCAGAATATGTTTGGTCTGCTGAAGCGTCCGGGCGTGCTGGCCGGGATGATCGCGATTTTTATGGCCTTCGCCGGGCAATTTTCTTTCTTTACCTATATTCGCCCCATCTATATGAACCTGGCGGGATTTGACGTTGATGGGCTGACGCTGGTGCTGTTGAGCTTTGGTATCGCCAGCTTTGTCGGCACGTCGTTCTCTTCCCATATTCTGAAACGTTCCGTGAAGCTGGCGCTGGCCTGCGCGCCGCTGATCCTGGCGATAAGCGCCTTAGTGCTGATTCTGTGGGGCACCCATCAGGTGGTCGCGGCAGGGATCGCGGTTGTCTGGGGGCTGTCGTTCGCGCTGGTGCCGGTGGGTTGGTCAACGTGGATCACCCGCTCGCTGGCCGATCAGGCAGAAAAAGCAGGATCAATCCAGGTCGCGGTGATCCAGTTGGCGAATACCTGCGGGGCGGCCGCGGGCGGTTACGCGCTGGATACGCTGGGGCTGCTTTCGCCGCTGGCGATCTCCGGCGCGCTGATGCTGTTAACGGCGCTACTGGTGGCGAGCAAGGTGAAAGTGAAGTGATTCGCTACCGCGATAGCGCAGTGTGATACAGCCTGTCGCGGGCGAGGTTTTTCATTTTCACTTCACACATGATGTCGAAGCCGTCAAACGACAGCGCCCAGTCGTTAAGCGTTGGGTTAAAGTAAAAATCCGAATGCGCCCTGAGTTTTGTTTTCGCCACGCTCAGGGCGTTTTGATCCGGGAACCCCTGTTCAGGAATGATGCCCTCCTGGGAGATGGAGTAATGCATCACCGGCGTGACCCCGCGCCAGGACTCGGTAATCAGCGCGATACGCGGATCGTCCGGCTGGAGAAATTCATTCTCTTTCACCCAGTGATGGTGGATATCCACCACAATCGGGCATAACGCTTTCGCCTGTAATACGTCATCCAGCGAGCAGGAAATCTCATCATTTTCCACCGTCAGCATGCGCCGCGCCTCCGGGCTGAGCTTGCCGAACGCGCGTTTAAAGCCGTCGAAACCCGCTTTGCCGTTCATATGAATATTGATTTTGAAATCCTGAAAGGCCTGGCCGTAGCCCATCAGCCTGGCGCACAGCGTGTGGTATTCGACATCTTCCAGCGCTCTTTCCACCACCAGCACATTGTCTGAGGCCAGCACCGAATACTGCCCCGGATGAAATGACAGGCGGATAGCGCTTGCCCGGGCAAATTCCCCGCATTTCGTGAACAGCGGGCGCAGATCCGGCAAAATTTCGTTATACAGCGCCGTGGCTTCGGGCACGGTATAGAGCGGCAGCAGATCGCTGCCAATACGCATCATCCGCAGCGCGGGCGGCTGCCGGGCCATCTGTTCGAAAATCAGAGACAAGTTGGTGAGGTTGGTGGTGGCGAGCGTATGGAGCAGCGTTGCTCGTGCATCATTGTCCAGGCTCAAAAATCGGGTGCGCGTCGTGGATTTGAAGGGAAACGGTTGTTTGAAGTCCGCATCCAGATATTTACACGCAAAGCCTAATTTCATGCGTCCTCCGGGAGATGGCCTCGGCTGAGTGTAGCAGGTCATCGGCGTCAGCCATTGCCGCCAAAACGGTGCGTGGCGAAATAGTGCCCCGGGGTACGGCCTGTCATGGTCCGGAAAAAGTACACGAATGCGCTGTCGCTGGAGAAACCTAACGCCTGCGCAGTATCCGTAATGCGCTGCCCGGTAGAGAGAAGCTCAACCGCCTTCATCAGCCGCCACTGTTGCCGCCACTGCTGGAAAGACATGCCGGTATCACGCCGGAAAATACGGCTAACGGTTTTTTCACTGGCACCGGAGCGCGCTGCCGTTGCCTGGAGCGTCGGTGGGAGTTCGTTGCCGGAAAGATGCCGAAGCCGTTTGTCCCTGGGCATCGCCAGCATCATAGGCTCATGCGCCGCCGCGCAAATTTCTGCCGCACACAGCGCGGCGAGATGGCATAGCGGCACGCCGTCCCAGCGCGCCTCCCACGGCTGTTCAGAAATACGCTCCAGCAGTTCATGGAGTAAAGGCGACACATTTAGTATGGCTGGGGAGCAAGGAAGTGAAGGAAACGCAGAGGGCTGAAACCAGACGGAACGGTAGTCCACCGTATTTTTCATTTCTGCGCGATGGCTGACGCCAGCGGGGATCCAGGCGGCTCTGGTGGGAGGCAGAAGACATAATAACGCGCCCTCATTGAGCGTCAGTCTTATGCAGCCTTGCCGGGTAAACAGGATCTGCGCCATCGCATGTTGATGTAGGCCCGAGTCGTGATGACCTAACTCGGACTGAATACCGATCACTGCGTTGTTCAGCATGTCGGGATTGAACGCGTCATGCGCATTAAGCCAGGCCATTATGTCCTATTTCCGATATAAAAAGTCATTATGTTTATAATGTGGAAAAAATGACTTATCTACAATAGCGCCTCTTTAATTCAGGAGGCGAATATGTTCAGCCGCTTATCACTGGTCATGATGACCGCATTGCTTATGTTCCCGCAGATTGCGGAAACCCTGTACAGCCCGGCGCTTACGCATATCAGCGACCATTTTTTGGTCACCGCAGATGACGCCGCGCAAACCCTGTCCGTTTATTTTATCGGCTTCGCTTTCGGCGTGCTTTTCTGGGGGCGTCTCTGTGATGCCCTGGGACGAAAGCCCGCGATTATTGCGGGCCTGTGCGTGTATGCCCTGGGAACAGCGATCGCGTTAGTTGCCAACGACTTTACCCTGTTGCTCACGGCTCGCGTGATAAGTGCCTTTGGCGCGGCCACAGGATCGGTGGTGACGCAAACGATGTTGCGCGACAGGTTTAGCGGCCATCAGCTTGCCAGTATTTTCTCATTTATTGGCATCGCGCTGGCCATCAGTCCCGCTATAGGCGTTTATGCAGGCGGTGTACTGGCATCCCGTTGGGGTTTCTATGGCGTTTTTATCGCGCTGGCGAGCCTGGCCGTGCTGCTCCTTGCTGGCTGCCTGACGCTCCCGGAAACACGCCCGGCGCAACGCACCCACATCCCGATTATAGCCGTTGTCTCTTGTATGGCGGGCGATAGCAAAATCTGGCTGGCGACCCTGCTTGTCGCCTCTTTTAATGTCAGCCTGTTTAGCTATTACAGCCTGGCCCCGTTTCTTTTCGAACGGCTGCATTATGACGCGCAGGTATTCGGTTACAGCGGTATCGCTCTCGCGGCGGGGTCGGTTATCGGTTCGTCGATAAATCGCGGGTTACTGAAGCAAGGCAAGCGCCTGGAGTGGCTATTGGCTTTCGCCTGCACGGTTAATCTTATTGGCAGCATCGGCGTTTTCTGGCTCAGCCATTCGGTGATGTTCCTGATACCCATGACGCTGGTTACCGCCGCGTTTTCAATGGCGATACCGGTAGTGCTGGGTTCGGCGCTAAGCGCCTATGGAGACTGTCGGGGAACCGCAGGGGCGCTGTTCGGCCTCTGTTATTATCTGTTGATTGGCTGTGGTCTGGCGCTTTCCGGGTGGGGGCAATCCTTAGGTGCGTCTCTGGTAATCAGCGCGCTTTTCTGCGGCATTGCCGCATGGCGTTATTTACCGAAACTCTCTGAAAGGCAATCTTAACCGAGGCGGTGCCGGTGGACGGCTATCACGGCTTACTTTATAAACGTCTCTGTCTCCGTTGATCAAAACCGTGCCGAACGTGGCATTTAAGGACAAATCATGAAACGTATCATTGGCGCGGCCGCTTTTATTGTGCTGGCTCTGATCCCGCCTGCGAGGGCAATCACGTCCCCGGCAATGACAGATTTTCTACAGCAACAGGAAAAGCGGCTTAACGCCAGGATAGGGATGGCGGTAGTGAATGCGCAGGGGGAGCCGGTGTTCGGCTATCGGCAGGATGAGCGGTTCCCGCTGACCAGCACCTTTAAAACGCTGGCCTGTGCCGCGCTGCTTGAGCAGTTGCAGAAAAACGGCGGATCGCTGGATGAACAGGTCACGATCCAACCCGATGAACTGCTGGACTACGCGCCGATCGCCAAAAACTATCTGGCTCCCGCGACGATCTCGCTGGGCACGCTGTGCATGGCGGCGGTGAGTTACAGCGACAATACCGCGGGCAACCGCATTCTGGCGTATCTTGGCGGGCCGGGGTCAGTGACCCGGTTTATGCGTGGCATTGGCGATAACGTGACCCGGCTGGATCGCACCGAGCCGACGCTGAATGTAGCCACGCCTGGCGATGCGCGCGATACCTCCTCGCCGAAAAACATGGCGGCGGGACTGCAAAAAATTCTCACCTCAACGGTACTCACGCCGGCAAACCAGGCAACACTGGATAACTGGATGCGGGAAGATAAAGTCGGTGATGCGCTGTTGCGCGCCGCGCTGCCCAAAGGCTGGGCGATTGCCGATAAAACCGGGGCGGGCGGTTACGGTTCACGGGCGATAATTGCCGCGGTTTACCCGCCGAAGCAGGCACCGTTTTATGTGGCGATTTATCTCACCCAAACGGAGGCGACAATGCAAATGGCCAATGTGGCGATTGCACAGATCGGTGAGCGGCTTTTTGCTGAGTACCGATAGCCATCATGTAGCACTCTGTGGCGTGGCGGGATAACGTTTCCCGCAACGGATCACACTTTTCAGGATCGGTGATATCCCTGTAAAAACCGTGTGTTATTATTCACCCCGTAAATACCTTTCAACTCAACCCGAGGCTTTGATGCTGGAGAATGTCATCATCCGATAATCAGCGCCCCGACCTGTTCAGGCCGGACTGATTATCAATGCGCCGAAATTATATGCGGGCACCGCTGTGTGTTTGCACGTTTTGCACATGATGATGACACAGGTTTTCCAGTATGAATTTATCCCGTCAGGAACAACGTACCTTACACGTTCTCGCCAAAGGTGGACGTATTGCCTACGTCCGCGATGCTTCAGGCCGCGTCACTGCCGTTGAATGCTACAGCCGCGAAGGGCTGCTGGCCGACTGCACGCTCGCCGTGTTTAAAAAACTCAAAACCAAAAAACTGATCAAATCCGTCAATGGCCAGCCCTACCGCATCAATACCGCGGGTCTCAACAATGTTCGGGCTGAGCTTGATAACCGTTAAGGAGAACACAATGGATATCCCACGTATTTTTACTATTAGTGAAAGCGAGCACCGCATCCACAATCCGTTCACGCCACAGAAATACGCCACGCTTGGCCGGGTGCTACGTCTGAAGCCGGGTGCGCGGATCCTCGACCTGGGTTGCGGATCGGGGGAGATGCTCTGCACCTGGGCGCGCGATTATGGTATCACCGGCCTCGGCATCGACATCAGCCCGCTATTCAGCAAACAGGCCACCCTGCGTGCTAAAGAACTCGGTGTATCCGGGCAGGTTAATTTCATCCATAGCGACGCCGCCGGTTTTGTGGCTGAGGAGAAATGCGACGTGGCAGCCTGTGTGGGTGCCACCTGGATTGCGGGTGGCGTCCCCGGCACGATTGCGCTGCTGGAAAAGAGCCTCAGGCCTGGCGGCATCATCCTTATCGGCGAGCCGTACTGGCGTCTGCATCCCGCTGATGATGAGACGGCCAGAGCATGTGGCGTCACGTCTGCCAGCGATTTTCTTACGCTTCCTGAGCTTGTCGCCTCATTCGACCCGCTCGGCTACGACGTGGTGGAAATGGTGCTGGCAGACCAGGAAGGCTGGGACAGATATGAAGCCGCTAAGTGGCTAACGATGCGCCGCTGGCTGGAGGAGAACCCTGACGATACGTTCGCTGGAGAAGTCCGGCAGACGCTAACCCAGGCACCTGTACGTCATGTGACCTGGACGCGGGAATATGTCGGCTGGGGCGTGTTTGCCCTGATGGCGCGCTAAAGAGAAGCGGCCGGTATAGCCTGGCGGGCTATACCGGCTTTTAGGCTCCTTCCATCGCACGTTGCACCGCCTCGCCAATCTGCTTAAGCGCATTGCGGTTGCGCTCGTTCGGCGGCAGCGCACAGTTGATGCGCAGACAGTTGCGGTATTTCCCTGACGCCGAGAATAGCGAGCCGGCAGCAACCTGAATGTTCTGAAGCCGTAGTTGCTTACTAACAGAAACCATATCCACCTCTTCAGGCAACTCAAGCCACAGCAAAAAGCCGCCCTGCGGGCGCGTCATGCAAATTCCACACGGGAAATATTGCCGCACCAGGCAGGTGTACGTTTCCATATTTTGTTGGTAAATCTGGCGCATACGCCGCACGTGGCGATGATAGTGGCCGTCGCGGATAAAGGCGGCGACCGCCATCTGGGTCGCCGGTACGCCAAAACTGCTGGCGGCATATTTCATATGCACCACCCTGTCGTAGTAACGCCCCGGCGCGATCCAGCCCACGCGCAGGCCCGGCGCGACGCTCTTGGTAATGGAACTGCACAACAATACGCGACCATCGACATCATACGATTTTAGGGTGGAAGGACGCGGGTAAGCCGCCGCCAGCTCACCGTAAATATCATCCTCAAAAATCACGATATCGTGACGCTGGGCTAATGTCAGGATTTGCCGCTTGCGGTTATCGGGCATGATAAAACCGAGCGGATTATTGCAGTTTGGCACCAGAATCACGCCTTTGATCGGCCACTGCTCAAGCGCCAGTTCCAGCGCTTCAATACTGATACCCGTTTGCGAATCGGTGGGGATTTCGATGGCTTTGATATCGAACCCGCGCAGCATCTGCATGGTGCCGTGATAAGACGGCGACTCGACCGCTACGATATCTCCGGCTTTGCACACCGACAGCAGGGCTATCGCCAGCGCGCCGTGGCAACCGCTGGTCACGACAATTTCATCCGGCGAGACCACTGCCCCGCCGTCCAGCATCAGACGGGCGATTTGCTCGCGCAACTCCGGGCGCCCGGTGAGCATGTCATAACTCAATACCGCTTCCGGCTGATGCTGAGCCACCCGGCTGATTTCGCGCCACAGAGGCTTGAGCCCAGGCTGGTCGAGATCTGGCGACCCGCTGCCAAAAGGGACAATATCTTTATCCCCGCGCGCATCAAGCAGCGTCATGACTTCATCCCACTGGGATACTTCCACCGGGCGCTGAACCGGACGCGTCATGGCCGGGACCGGCGGCTGCGCCTTACGGGGCGAAACAAAATAACCGGAGCGCGGCAGCGGCGTAATAAGCTGAAGGTTTTCGAGCAGCCGGTAAGCCTGCTGTATGGTGCTGATGCTCACGCCGTGTTGCTGGCTCAGCGAACGCACCGAGGGCAAACGCTCGCCGCTGCGATACAGACCCTGTTCAATACGCTCGGCCAGCAGATTGGCCAGATGTTGGTAACGCGTCATGCTGTATCCTTGAGTGGCATCATACAGATTAATAAACCGGTACAGTTTGCCGCTAAAAACGGCATTCAGATAACGTTTTAACCAATCTGTATGTTAAATAAAAGTAGTTTTTGGCTCTGTATTGCCTGGCTGGAATTGCATGATGATAAAGCCTCTAACCAGTGAGGAAAACATCATGGAATTCAATGAAAATCGTTCAAAACGTCCGTTTATCGTGTTTATCTGGCTATGGGAAGCGCTAAAAAAAGGGTATCGCCTTCACCGGACGCGCCGGATTTTGCAGGGCATGAGTGATGAGCAGTTAAAGGATGTAGGGCTTTCGCGCCATGATTTTTAATTTTTCTGGGGGGTTATAGGGCAAATCTTCCGTATAACCCTACCGGGATTAAAACAGGCGTCACAGCAGACAGAAACTAAAGAATTCCCCCATCGCGCCGATCATGATACGTGTGTATTATTTGCGCTGCACTGAGCGACAACTAACCTTAACTCAAATACTTAAGCGCTGAAGCGAAAAGCATCATGAGCACACCGATCAAACGGCTGGAAATCATTAAAAATGCCATTGAGCTGGAAGATGACGACATCATTCAGAACCAACTGGTACGGCTGAGAAACGAAGCGTTTGGCGATGAGCTACAGGCCATCATCACGGCGCTCGAAGCGAAAAACTACACCACCGCGATGGCAGCGATTACTGCCTGGCTGCAAAGCCAGCGTGCCATGACGCAGTGGCGCGATCCGCAAATGGCGGCCAGTAAGCTGGAACTGAAAGCGCTGGAGGAGCGCCTGCGCGATCTCATTGACCGCCGCAATGCGCGGGTACAGCAGTTGGATGAGTTTAACGATCTCTATTTCTCGCGCCTTGGGCCGTTAATGCAGCAGATCCTTTCTCTGCGCAAAACGCTGGCGGAGCTGAACCTGCGCCGCCAGCAGGCTGAAGCGCGTCGCCGTGAAGAAGATTATCGCCGCTGCCAGCACTATATGGCCCAGGCGGTGGAGGTGTTGGCAACGCTCACTCAACGCTGGCGCGAACTGCCGGCGGATTCCGTACAGGCTGCCGATGCGCGTAAGCATCTGCAACAGCAAAGCGATCTGATTGCCAATCTACTCGCCGAAGCGCTGGAACTGGAAACGGGGTTAACCCGCGAAGAAGAGCCTGCGCGGAAGGCCCGGGACCGGGCAAACGAAGAGTTCGAGAAATACCGCGAACAGCACCACGATGCGGAGATTCGGTTGCGTAAAGGCAAGGCGCTGTCGGAAGAGGACCGCAACGAGCTGAAACGGCTGTGGCGCCAGGCAAGCAAGCTCTGCCACCCAGATTTAGTCGCCGAGGATCGAAAAGAAGAAGCGAATGCCATTATGGTACAGCTTAATCAGGCGAAGCAGCGCGGCGATGTGAAGGCCATTCGCTCACTGGTTGCCCGCCTGCAACACGGCTTTGAGCCGCTGATGGCCAGCGACAGACTGAACGATCTGGAACGGATCCGTAAAAGAATGTCGCAGGTTCGCGAGCAAATCGATACCCTGGTGAACGAACTGGCGGAGCTGGAAAAAGAAGAATCCTGGCTGTTGGTCTCGTCGCTGAACAATATGGAAGCGTATTTTGCCCAACAGGAGAAAGCCCTGCACGACGTGCGCGCCTCGCTCGAACACCAGGTTAACGAAGCGCAGAGTGATGTTGCAGCGTAGTAGCGGGCCGTAACGCCTTCAGTCAATTCTATTCCGTTACGACGCCCTTGCGTTTACGGGGTGGCACTAACAGGTTTTCCTGCCGGAACCCCGGTTTTATCTACTGACAGTTGTTCCAGAACGTGGATTAGCGAATCCAGGTGTCGTGCGGCCTGCTCAATACTGGCTCCGGGGGAATTTACTTCTCCCGTTTCGGAAACCAACTGCCGGAGCTGTTCTTCCACCGGGACGGTACCGGCAAACGTGCTGGTAATACGCCAGACAATCGTCTTCAGCTCGCTGCCTGTCAGATATTTACCCTTCTGCCTGTCCAGCGCATCCAACTGTGCCGACAGGGCATGAAGCTGCATCATGCCGTCATGCCAGCCGTTCAGTTCACTGGCAGGCAGCGTTCTGGCTGCCTGATACTGCGCCCACTGCTGCACCAGTGCCCGGGTTGCAGGATCATCCGGCCACAGAGCCTGCGCCTGCGAGACCAGTCCCTGAGCGTAGCGAAGACGCCAGCCTGGCGCCTGGCGGGTGATCCAGTTGACCTGGTTCGTGATATGCGCAATCCACGGTTGGGAATGCGATGGGCTGTTATTCGTTGCGCGGAAGGCGTCTATCTGCGAGGGGGTCATGGGTTCCGGTACACGGGCTACGGATGCGGCCATCGCCTGTGTTGCCTCATCCGGACGTTGGAGCGCCTGCCCGCTAAAAACGGTGGCAGCACTGAGTACCAGTGCAGTCGCCATGCCGGCCATAAAAGCGGGCCAGCGTTTCGGTGTTGCCGGGACGTTCTCTGTTACCTGAACGCCAACTTCAGGCTCTTTCCGGATGACATAGACCAGACGACTGGCCGGAGCCGCTTCTTGCGTTAGGCTCAACGCCTGGTGAGGAATCATGCTGTCAGCAGGGACATCCTCAGGATGAGGGCTGTTTTCGAGTCGGCTTAACGCGCTCTGGATCAGTTGCATCATCGGTTTCATCGGGCAGACGTGACTCAACTCCTGGCGCCTGAGAATACCCTTCATCTCCTGGAGCTGCTTTTCCGCCAGCGCCAGGGCAGGAACATCTGCGGGGCTCAGCGAAAAGGTACGAAAGAGCTTCTGTAACCGCTGTAGCAGACCATTGAGTATCTCTGCCCTGGCATGCGCCGGCTGCGGCCAGAGTTGCGTCCACTGGTGGCTCAGCAGCGCATTCAGGATGTTCAACCCCTCGTTCATCCCGCTGATCCGCGCCAGATGGCTGCGCGCAAGGGTGTACCAGGCGCAGGTCTGCAACTCCACACCGTTTATTTCAAACAGGGAGAGCGAGAGGGCTTCCACCTGTTTCCAGTCGACGTCCGGGCGTGCCGGATGCGTCAGCTTACTCATCTCATCGCGCAACGCCATAAATTCTGACAATGGGCGCGGATCGCCGCCGGTTCTCACCGGGCGGGGGTGTTCGTTATACATATTAAGGTCATCCGTGGGGATTAAGGAAAATCAGGTTCAGAGGCAGTGGCTACCCAGGAAGCAGGGAGGCAATCAGGGTAAAGAACGCGTCTTCATCAAACCGGGCAGGTTTCCCGCTGAGCGTTCCGGCCGGGCGCCATGTCCAGTCATCCTGCATTCCGCTGCGCATAAACAGGCGGTACAAAGGCCGGATATCACCCGCTGTACACAGACTGGCTTCGATACACCCGGTCACACCCTGCCCGTAAAGAAAAATGGGCGTAAACCGGATACTCCGTTGCGGGTAGTGCAGAGCAATGCCCGGGACGGAAAACGCGCTACTGCTTACCAGTAATTCAACCAGGGAGGTGTTTGTGGTTTCAGTGCGGATTTCTGTCCCGGCGAGCCATGTCTCCATGGTCTCCTGCAACTGGCCTATCCGCTGGCGGAACGCCGCGATATCGGCCTCTGCCCGGGTGTTAAAGCTGGCGCTGCGGGGTTGCTGGTCCAGTAGCTTCTTCAAAAAACGTGCTTTAGCCGTCATGCTTTCTCGGTCTGGTGTGAGGTTAGAGGCGGGTCCGGGCATCAAGATACTGCTGCTGTCTGAGGTGGCGTATCAGCACACGGCCTTCGGGCATAAATTCAGTGCCGTAGCGCACCAGGCCAATCCCCCTGAGTTCGGCATCAATCGCATAACGCAGCTCGCCCGGCATGTCCTGCTCAAGCAGCACCACGTTAATTTTCTTCAGCCGCGGTTCGTATTTGAGTAACACGGCCGACAGGGTGCCCATGAGTTGATGGGCTGTACCCGGCATTCCCTGCAAGATTTTGGTCATATCCGGCAGACCGTAGTCCGGCAGATGCGCCAGCGTACCGGCGCGGCAGTTAAGCACACGCTGCATGTTATCGAGTACGGATAAAATCACCTGGTTCTGCTCACTAACCTGACTGAGGGCGAGGCCGCCGGTGAAGTTACCGCTCAGCATTTCATACAGCGATGGCGTGTTGTGTCCCTCTGGCATCAGTCATCCTTTAGCGGCTGTAACGTGAGTTGATTATTCCCGGCTTCCAGAATGCGCGGCTTGTCCGGATCCAAATCGTTGCGTTTGATAACCCGCTTCCAGGTGTTGTTCACCATATCCGGATGACGGAACAGGCCTACCACGGCCACAAACTGTGCGTCCTCTTCCATCGGCATATCGAGGCTTGCATCACCACCCGGTTTCACCACCACATCACGGCTGGCCAGCAGTTCGTCTTTCAGCACAGTTTCGCCATCCAGGAGCAACTGCTGATAGACCGTTTTATCAAAGGCCTTACGGTCTTTTAGCTGGTAGACCCGTACCACGACAGGTTCGGACAGGGAGTTGCTTTCCCGTGCATCGGTGTTGAGCGCTTCACGCGCCGTGAAATCCAGATGCAGGACCTTAATTTTCTTGTAAAACAGAGAGGTATAGACTGATTTTGTGCCATCTGCGACGCCCTGCGTCACACCGCAGCCCGTCAGGCTCAAAGCCAGCACTGGCAACAGCCAGCGTGTAGATTTAGTCAAATTTGTACGTAACACGTCGGTTTCCTTGTTGTGGTGTTGCGGGCTGAAGTCCTGTGTAATAGCCCAGTTCCGTCGTAAAGGTGTGTGGAATATCGTCTGAGAGTTCTGCGCTGTCTGCGCCCAGCACGCCGTTCATGCCAAGCCAGAAAGGGCCATCACCGAGAGGCGGGGCGCTCAGAAGACGGGTACTGACCGTGAGCATGATTTTGGCTTTGAATCGCCAGCCCAGATAGACCCGCAGCATGACCAGAAAATCCTGATACAGCAGGCCATCAGGCTTCCATCCCTGCGCCTCCTGCTCATTATCTGTCGCCAGCGACACCAGCAACTGGCTACTGACATCCATAGCTTCTTCACCGAGCGGCGTGTTGCCATCCATCAGAAAGTCTTCATCGCCGTAAAACCCCAGTGGATAACTGACCTCAACCGGCCGCAGGCAGTATGGACTGACCTTCACCGTGGTATGCGGTGCCAGCAGGCTCACCAGTGACTGCATCCCCTCCTGCGTTTTTCCGGGTTGCTGCAGTACGCCAAGCAGTGACAAAAAGCGCGAAACCGGGGTGGCGATATGCTCTGCGGTCCCCGGAATGCCCAACCCCACCAGCCCCAGCAGTGATTGTGAAGTGCTGTCAGTACCGCCAGGCTCAAACGTGGCCGGGTAAGAGTGTTTACGCCAGATGCGGTAAAACTGCGTCAGGATGCGATGGCTGAAGATATCCAGAAACCCCTGTAGCGCCTCATGCCCTTCCCGCCGCTGGGTGATGTCGTCGAGATAGGCCGTCGGCAACGGTGAATCAACCCCATACATCCCCATAAACGTGGTGCGGATAACCGGCGGCTTGCTGTCATCGTCCTCGTCGTACTCGACGGCTTTCAGTTCACTGGCCGGAAACCCCATCCCGGGATGGGGGGCAAAGCGCACCGGGTCATCGGCGGGATGGCTGGTTGAGCCCATCAGCGGTCTGCCCGGGTTACGCTTCTCCAGTAGCTGGCAGAAACGGTAAAAGTTAATCCGGTGAAGGTCGGCTTCCAGCCGCGGGGTCAGCCGGGAATGCGGCGGTTGTGCTTCTCTTCCCATTCCAGGCGTTCTCCGGTGGGTTGCAGGATGATAATCAAACGATTAAACAGGTAAATATCGGTGTAGAGGGCAAAGAAGCGGCTCAGCATCTCACCGAACAGGCAGATATCGCCGCGACCGGCAAAGCCGTGGCTGTTCAGTGTCACTTCAATTTGCACACCGCGCACCAGATAGCCCTGTTCGAAGCGCTCAGTTTCACTGTGCTTCACCTCGATGATGGCTTCCAGACGACGGCGGTTCATCTCGCTATCTGTCCACTCATACAGTGCCAGGGTGCCGCGCAGCACGTCGGCGTTATCCATCATCGAAAGAAAACCGCTGCCGAGGTGGCTCAGCACGCGCCAGTGAAAGCGGTCCTGCGCCGGTGGATAGCAGGGCAACGTCGGGGCGCAGAGATTGCGCACCACAATGCTGACCGAGGTGGTTTTCATCACCGTATCGAGCACCGTGCTCTGTAGCGCCCGCCGCGGCAACTGACCATTGGTACCGGTGAGCGTCAGCGACAGGCTTTCATCTTCCGGCACGGTGTGATTATCAAAGGCTTCGCCGCCAAGAATCAGCCAGGTGTTATGCAGCCCGGACGGGCCGCGGCGCACGCGGGTGTGGTAGTAATATTCCGGGGCGTCATGGCGCATCATCCCACCTTTATGGCGGAAACTGGAGAACGGTACGTAGGTATGCTGGCTGGATGATATGACCGAGTCCACGGCGTAAATCTCGGTATGGCCGTCCTGCACACGCATCGGACGCAGCATGTACTCTGTCTGTAGGGAGTTTAACGTCAGCGGGTCGGATTCCAGCGGGAACAGGTTAATCACCGGCACGCAATTCAGGCGCAGATGCTTCCCGGTAAAGCTGAAGTCATGCTCCCAGCGTTCAGCCAGCACCACGTCGATTTCAAACCAGCGGAGTTCAGCCGGGAAAGCCACGGTTTCCAGCCCACGCAGGCCGGTAAACATAAATTTCTCACGGAAGGTGAAGTACTCCAGCAACAGCTGGTAACCGCTGAAACTACTGTTGCCCTTCGGCCACAGGTCATCGTCATCACCAAACCCAACTGCGGTGAAATGACCGCCAAGCGGCCTTCTGTCCACATCACCGGGAAGGCGCAACCACATCCTGGCCACATTCATGGTGAAGGCTTCGTGCATGGCACAGGCCAGCGGCGCATCAGCATTGAAGTAGAACGGAATATAACTGAGATCGACACGGCTCCAGTCCGCCAGTTGGCTACAGTTGAAGCGCAGCGTGATAACCGACCGACCATCAGGATCGGTCGCCAGGCTGGCCTGCTCCAGCGACAGCGGTTGAAGTGTAATTTCTTTGGTGGTGGTGTACCGGCAGCGCGTGCCTTTTTCGCCAATGGGCCGGGAATTAATTTCAAAGCCTTTGCCAATGCGCATCGGCTCTTTCATTTCCCGCCACTGCGGTGTGAACTCCACCACGGACATCGACGGAATGGTGCGCAGGTAATGTGGCCACAGCAGGCTGACCAGCCCTTCGGTCAGTTCGGGTAAATCATCATCAAGCTTCTCGCGCAGGCGTCCCATCAGGAAGGCAAAGCCTTCAAACAGACGCTCCACATACGGGTCGCGCGCGCCCGCTTTGTCGAGGTTAAGCATTGCCGCCTGCTCCGGGTGAGCACGGGCGAATTCTTCGCCGGCTTCCAGCAGGTAGCGCATTTCAGCGTCGTAATAACGCAGGGTTAAGTCGTCCATAGATAACCTGAGTATTGTGTGACCATCCGGCTAAGCGTGCCGGTCAAGAGTGAAGGTTTTAAACTTCGTAGGTGCGTTCCTGATGGGAAGGAATTAACGTTGCCGCACACGGACAGCCACTTTTACTGTGTAACGTGCCCGCATATTTCCGGCCATTCACCCTGTTTTGTGGAATGGCCCCGATAATTTTGTAAGTGCCGGCATGTTTCCCGCACGTCACGCTGTCCTGTTCGCGTGAAACAGAGATCCCCGCGATCGTGTTATCTGGGTCGCCTTCAAGGATCTTTCCACCGCAGGTAGTCTTATCTCCCCGCACCAGATAGTAACCTTTCGCCATTTGTCATCCTCCTTGTAAATTTCAGTTCACGCTATCCGCACAGCACTGCAGCACTGGCAGGATCGAGTGCGATCAGTGCGCCAAGCAGCCTGTCCATCTCTGGCTGCAAACGGGCTTTATCCGTCTCGCCACGAGTGGCTTTCATGCGCAGCAGTCTGAGGCGTCGTGATTTGACTTCAAACAACAGCGCGGGTGTCCACTGCGTGAGGGTGATGGATTGTGCAGTGCTGTCGAGCTCGCCCAACAAATGCAGGGCAAGCTCATTCTTGCCTTTCTGTTCCGCCACACGGGCCATCAGCAGGCGCAGCAGCCATTTATCTTTTGTTGAGTCCGTGCCAGGTCGTGTCTGTAGCCAGAGGAGTGTGGCATCCAGACCGTCAGCGTCAGCTTTCTCCAGCGCTTCCGGTTCAAGGGCCAGAATATCACTTTCAATTGCGCTGACGACGCTGACCGGTTCATTGCGCCAACCGGACATATCGTCCAGCACACTCTGGTTTATCCAGTTCAGCGTGACTTCATCGGCAAACGGCGTCCCGTCGTTAAACGCCAGCGTTTCCAGCCCGGTGAGGCGACGAAGCAAACCTTTCAGGTCCGCAACGATAATCTCCGCAAGGATATCCTGCCCTGACTTCACCAGAGCCTGATGGATATACCACTGCAAATCGAGCCAAAGATGATTCGCGCCACGAGAAAAGGTACTGTCCGCCTGCTCCAGAATTTCCGACCAGCTCTTTTGCAGGTACAGACGTTTGAGCATGGCCCGCTGATCCGCCCGTGGAGGTTCAATACGTGTTTTTCCCTCCGCATCGGGGGCTGGAATGGCTCTCAGGGTGTCATGACGCAGACTCTTCATCAGCCGGTGTGATGCCAGCCAGCCATCTGGCTGCTCACGCAGATACTCCGTCAGGATCCGGGCCTGAGCCAGCAAATCCTGACCGGACGTGATGCGAGTCAGTGCTGGCGCAGCACTGCCCGTTGCGTCAGACATATGCATGTTCTGAGTGATATTACTGGCGTTCTGAGGCACCACGGCATCCACGCCACCCGCCTTTATCAGGCGGGATTCAAGTGCGCTGTACAGGGCATTCAGCTCCGGCCGGGACGCTTCCGGTTCTGCCTCAAGGCAGCTCTGGATGAGCAACAGCGCCCCGGTGGTGCGCTGTGCCTCTTCCTGTACGACTTCCGGCCAGAGTGACAGGCTGTCGAGTACACGGGAGCCTGTTAGCCATTCCAGTGCGGCTTTTCGGCTGCGATCGCGTTGTGGATACAGCTGTGTGCCGAAGCATTGCAACATTCCCGCCAGCAGTTCCAGCCCTTCGGCAAAACCGGTCTCGCCGTTCTGATGCAGGCGGGCCCAGCAGTAATAGGTGGCAACCCGAATATCCTGAGCGGTGGTCGTCAGTAATTTTTCCGCCAGTTGGCAAATCAGAGCGGTATCAATGCCGGAGAGTTTGTTGACCTCTTCACGGATACGCTGAAAATCATCGTCGTAACCGGGATCTTCGCCAGTCGGGCTGGCGTCGCTTATCGGTGCATACCAGCGACGCCAGTTTTCGGTTCGTCCCTGCGCCTGCTGTCGCAGCAGCGCGTCGTCCGCCTGACAGGCGGCAACCAGATTCTGTAGATTGCTCATTATTCTATTCCGTCCATGTCACTGTTTTCCGTGTTGACCATCAGCGCCTGAGCCGTGGCCGCACTGTCGACGTTGAAAATGCGGTCCGGCAGCGTGAAGCCGCGCAGGGCCAGCAATGCCAGAGGTCCCTTGCCAAGTTGTGAGCGCAGCACCCACTGCAGCGTGCTGCCATCCGGGGTGGTAAAACTCATCATCCACTGACTGTGGTCAAGCTGCTGGCGCTTGCCCTGATCCAGCCAGCGAATAAAGCCCCAGGTCCCACTGTAATCACCAAACAGACGCGCCCCGGCGTTGACCGTGGTCCAGGTCAACATGGTCCCTGGTTTGTAATTGTCTCCCGGCCAGCGGAAGCTCTGCCAGTCGGCCATTTGGTTGAAGTAATGCAGTTTTTGTCCATCGATGGTGAGTTGGGTTTCCACCACCTGTGGTACTGGACGCCCCTGCAGTTCGAAGCTGATACCCTGGCTGCCGTCGGTAAACAAAATATCCGACAACTGGCTCAGTTGATTAATGGCCTGCAGGAAGGCCGGGTTAAAGCTCAACCCCTGGCTGTTGACCTTATCCGGCACCCACTGGCTGCCCTCCTTGTGCAGCACACCGCTGAGCTCCGTCGACAGGAAGCGCTCTATACGTCCGCTGTCCTTGCGTACAAATTCAGCCAGCATCGGCAGGGAGGCATCACTTTTGCTGACGGCAAACGGGAAGCGTCCGTCAAATGCCGTTTGCCAGTTCGCCACTACGGAGCGACTCCATTTGTCATTAAGACTCGCCGCCGACGGTTGAAGCACCGTTTCCCACGCCTGGGTCAGTGGCTGCACAAACATCGTGCTGCCAAAACCGCTCCACTCTTCACCAAGGCTCGCCGAAATCAGACTGCCGTACTGCTGGGTGTCGGTCAGATCCACGCTTTTGCCCTGGAACACGGTCTGTGCCAGGGTCTGCATCATCTCCTGCGGGTCAGAAGCGCTGGCAACCTGTTGCAGGCGCAGACGCACGCGGGTGATACGGGTCAGATACGTCTGCAGGCTCAGTGAATTATCAGCCGACATAACGTTGTTGCCTTTGTTTTTGCCCAGAAGCTGAAGCAGCGGACCAAAGGTGTCATCCAGCGGCCCCTGCGGGCCTGATGCAGACTGGTCAATCACGGGTTTTTCTTTTCCCCCCACCAGGTCTTTCGCCGATTTGATGATGGAGTCCGAAAGGCCTTCGCTTTGCTGACCGGTCTGCCCCTGCCAGGCGAGGGTATTCATCAGGGCAATCAGTGGCGACTGACGCACGTCGCTCATCAGCGTCAGCTGGTCGGTCACATCTGCAATGTTATTCGCCGGGTTAAGTCGCAGACTATTAAGGAAGCTCAACCAACTGCCTGCAAAGTCAGTAAAGTAACGTTGCGTCAGACGCGCTTTCAGTGCTTCCGGCGACAGGTCCGGGGATACGGCTTTTCGGCTGTCGCTCAGCACCCAGTCGATTTCATCCCGGCGGGAACTGGCGGCTTTTTCGATGGCCTGCTGAACTCCCCCCTCCCATGCCTGGCGGGTGAACATGCCCGGCACCACTTCCTCGGTGGTAAACAGACGGCGGGCATCTGTACCGCTGGTCATGTCTTCCAGAGACACATCCGCAAAGTTACGACGTACGGATTTAAGCATGTTCTCATACAACGTACTTTCCGCGTTGCGCCGTCCAATTTGCTGCAACAGCACCTGACGGCTCTGGCTGACCAGAGATGCATCCGGGGTAATTTTCCACTGCGGCTGTTGCGGCATTTCGTCCATGTAAAATGCCCACAGGTCCGGCGACAGGCTCTGCCACAGGCTGGTGGAAATACCCGCCCGGGTCGGCTGGACCGCCTTCATGGTTTGGGCGTAGAACTCCCCATCCGCTTTGTCCGGGCGCGCCATCATCAGCCAGGCTTTCAGTTGGTCGTAGCCGGGTTTTGCCAGCTGCGCACGCTGGTCGCTGTTCGGCGCTGAGTTCGCCAGCGCGGTGAGCGCCTGGCTCAGCGCGGCACTGGCCGGATCGCGGAGCAGGCGATTGTTCGCCACGCCATACCACGGAAGCATGGCGCTCAGCAGTTGCGGGTTATGATCAAGACCGAAACGCTGATACCAGGGTGTACCGTCCTGAACATGATGTTGCAGGCGACCGGCATCGTTACGCAGCGCATGTAAGGCCGTGAGCTGGTGATCTGAAACCGAGGGATGCTCAACCAGAGGATGGGCTTTGTCCGCCACAGAGGAAATCTGGGTATAGTTGAGTGCGAATGAGAGTAACAGCCCGGCCCCCCAAAACCCCAAAAAGGCCATCACGCTACAGGCCAGCGTTCGCTCCCAGGCCATGCCGACGCGGCGGCCACGTACGCGGGTGCAGTCAGCAATGATGCCCTGCCATGTTGCCGGAAGCGTGAGGGCATGCTGATGTGAAGGCAAAACGGCGTTTTCGCCTGCCTCTTCAGCGGAGGTGACAGATTTAACAACCTGGCTAAACATTAGCCCGCGCAGCGGGATACGCTGCTGCGAAGCGTACAACCAGGGCGTCAGACTCGACATCCAGAGTTTACGCCCTTCTTGCTCAAGCTGTTGAGCAAGACGCAGCAAGAAATCGTAATGGCTTTTTTCAGCAATTTGCGCCAGTCCCTGCTCACGCAGTTGCGACGGCAACTTACCAAGCTGTGTTTCCACACCTTCAGGTAGTGCCCTCAACGGTAACGTAATACCCACTGCCTGCGATTTACGCCCGGCTTGAGACCATTGACTTCCGCATAGCTGCCATAAATACACCGGCGGCTGGTAACGCAACAATTCGCCGATTTTCTCAAGCCCGCGCAGAGCGTTGTCGCTCATTTGCGGCGTGAGATTTTGATGTTCCCCTAACACGTGGACAATGCCATCCAGCGGACGTCCACGGCGCAATTTACGCAGCTCGGTATATTTTTCGCTATTGACTTCACTGGTCAGGTTGCCGCCGTATATAAGAACCGTGCGATTGCCTTCCAGCCAGTGCTTTTCCTGCAGACCAGGAACCAACTGATTGATAGCTTTTTCGTCACCGGAGACTAGTAACAAACGGACTTTACGACGCCAGAAAAAGTTGTAGCGGCGGCGTAAATAGGTTTTGATGGCCACCAATTCGGCCTGCGGTGCATTTACTGATTTGGCTTCTTTTGATACAGCTTGATCATCGTCACCCAGCGCTTGCAGCACATCGTTATCAAAACTTTTTTTGCCCGCTGTGTTGGTGTTAAAAAATGTAACTAATAGACACAATGCCAGGAGCCCTGTTCCCAGGCATAGACTTATGAGCCAATTTTTCCGCTCCAGGCTACCCGACTGTAACCCAACTCGTTCCGGGTCCAGCCAGACTAGCCCGCACATCACCAGACACCCCAGCAAAATACTTATAGTTATGGCCCAGAACCAGAACTCTGATTTTTTCATCAGCAAAAAAATACGCTTCACAAATTACTCTCCTTGTGGGAAGCATAAGGGGATACCACGGTGCTCCAGACAATATCGCTGCCCTGTTCACCACTGATAATCATATGTGGTAACGGATCATCACTAATAATTTGTGCCGCAACGGCAATCGCAAGCCAGGGAGCCGCGCAACCGGGATTACCCAGATAACTGCTAAAATCGTGCAGGCCCGCATCCTGTTTTATGCTGGTCAGCGGAGGCTTGCCCTGGACGATGATCGTACCGGACCTGATATCGCTCGTGTCATCCAGGCCAGTCAGCCAAAGATGCGCAGCCCCATTCGGCGTCAGAGGTACCCAGCCAGCAGCCTGCAGCACGCCTTCCTGTAATGCGGCAGCGTTCATCCCAGACGCTTCGGGGCGGTGTAGTAGCGCTTGCGGCATCAACCTTTTCTGAGTCAACCTGTTGCCTAATAACAACCCCACGACTACCTCAGCGGTCATCTCAGGCAATTCGGGGGCAATTTGTAGGGCGACAACCAGCAATAGCGTGTTTTCATGTATGCGGTGATCCAGCCAGTGATCGATAGCCATCAGCCCTTGCCCGCTAACAAAATCGGTAGGCTGACTCATACCGCTCTTCTGCCAGGCCTGCAGCCAGAGAGCTTTGATTTCATCCTCAGGAAGCGAAGAGGATGACTCCAGTAAAACCGCGACCGGGTTTTCTGGCAGTGCGGCAAGCTGCACGGCGATTTTTTTTAATAATGCGTTAAATGCAGTGGTAACGTCTGACGCCACCGCTTTCCCTTCAGTTATAGGTAAATGACTATGGCGAATATTGTCGCCGCCCTCCCTGGTGGTCTGCGGAAACAACACATTGATGTTACGCAGTAATGGCTCCGCTATCGTAGTGAATTGCAAATCTAAAGCATGAGCTGTCGCACATTCAGCCGCCAGAATTTGTAGCGCACGTCGCCCCCGACGAATTTGCTTTAAAATATATTGCTCGCGACGTCTGTCGTACGCATTGGCTCGCATATGCCGAAGACCGAATAAAGACATACGCAAAACGAAAAATATCCCCCATCCTCCCATTGGGATACCTATGGCAAACCACCAGAAATTATCATTTTCAATATATTTATCCAGAAAGCGGATCAATAATATTCCGCATGCCACCATGTAAGCCAAAGCAGCAAGCCAACGTGAAAGTTTTGGCGGAGCCGGGCGTAGTGCTGGGCCGGGAATATTTTTTATTTTCACTGGCATAATAAACTCAGATTAATAAAACGTTGAAAATAACAAAGAGAACTGAATGAAATTAATATCATTGGGCTTCATATTTTCTGAAGTTCAAAAATATCCTTTCCTTTTTCCTTGCAACAATAGAATGGCAGGCTCATCTCTCCTATTCTTACGAGCCCGTATTCCTCGTCAATTGCTCTGTTCTCAATTCACAATAATATTCATTAATTTTTTTGTAGGATCAGTCACCCCTGGCGCTTTACTCCGGCGCGGTTCTGGATTCCTGGTCCAGCGCTTGCGGCCAGAGCATGCTTTTCCGGGGGTGCCAGTTATCCGGCCGGCCGGGGTAGAGCGGGTCCATAACCACCGGCTGATGCTGCATGTACTGACAGCAGTGGCTCCATAACTGACGCTGGGGCTCGATGTAATACACGGCGTGAGTGAATATAAAACGTTCCGTAACGCTGCGGGTGCCGGGCTGGCAGACGGCACCATACAAACGAAACCCCTGATCGTAGCGATCGGACTCGCGACTGATCTCACCGTGGACATCTGCCCAGTCAAACACCTTAACGGTGGTCGGCCATTTCACCCAGGGGTTCCAGGCTTTGCGGTGATGCTCAAAGATATAGATTTTTTGCCGCTTACGATTAAAAAGGATGGGTTGATCCCGCGGGACAAATAAAGCCATCCTTAAATTTAGTAAAATCATAGAAAATAAATAAAAGAAAAGAAAAGAAAAGAAAAAGTTAACAATGTCTCAAAATCTAAACTATGAGGTTCTGACTCTACGTACAACCAAACTATCACTAAAAAAGGAACTATTGATGAAAAGATCCCTAACCATGCTCCCCCCACATAATATTTTCATAGCGGGGAATTTCCATCCAGATATCGTTAATCTCATTCACCTGTATCAGTTTGCCAGGTACAGTTTGTCTGGCATGGTTTTCAGGCAAATCCTCTTCCCAGTTTTTTAACCGGGGAGTGAGGCGGGGTTCACGATAAAAATATTGATCAACTGCAGTTTTTATCTCTTCTGGCCCAGCCCGCAGTGAATCTTTAGGCCTTCGTTTATTTTTATTCATCCCTGGCATCCTACTCCCTGATTTTCAAAGTCAAGGTCATCAAACTTTGCGGATCGGTTTTATCCGGCCAATAACGTATATCAAGTACTGCTTGCTGGTATCGTGTGCTGTTTACCCATACCAGCCCCTCAAGTACCAGTGCATTACTTTCCCAGTGCTGCGTTAAAGTATTATTCAGCGGAAGGTCAGGATGGCGGGGGTTACGTAAAATGTGGGAACCATCCTCTTTTATTGTCGAAAAACTATTTTCAACGTCTTTTAGACCGAACTGACTCGCAAGCAAATGCTTAGTCGCGCCATTGCCATGTGCCACAAGCTTTAGTTGCCATGCCGACTCGGTACTGTTGCAACCCGGCAATCTGACGCGCATTTTTATAGCATCCTCAGAATTACCCCGCTTGCCAATGAGATCCTGGTAGTCCACTTCCGCTGTCATTCCACTAATAATCACTTTATACGCCATTAGGGCATCATATAAATCTTCAGCTTTATGGATATCCCAAACAGGATCGTTGGCGCCACGCTTATTCAACACGCCAAAACAGCTATCGCTAAGCCAAACTTCAAAAGGTGATCTGGTGGCATTCTCAGCCTGTATTACCATTGCGGCTCCGGCCATTATCAAAATGGCTGCCGGTCCTGCAGGGCCTAATAACGCAAATTGACAATAATAGGCAGCATAGATGAGTAACCCGTCGTATCAGCGCCTGTACTGTCGGGTATTGCGCATTTTCTGTTGCGGGGCAAGAACTCTGCCTGACGGACTTTATTCCGGGGCGGTTCTGGATTCCTGGTCCAGCGCTTGCGGCCAGCGGATAGTGTTCAGCGGTGTCCAGCTCAGGGGCTTTCTGGTCAGCAGCGGCGTTTCCTGCACCGGCTTATACTGCATATACAGGCAGCAGTGGTTCCACAGGCCCCGGATCATCCGGTTATCTCCCACTGTCCAGCTCAGGATAAAACGGTCGACAACTTCAAGGGTGCCGCGTTTACATACCGCGCAGGAGAGGCGGTGACCATAATCGTAGCGGCCAGACTGCTGAAGCATTTCGCCATGAATGTCGGTCCAGTCGAAAACCTTAATGACCACAGGCCAGCGTTTCCAGGGCCAGATACTGCGCTGGTGTTCATAGACATAGACTTTCTGGCGCTTACGGTTGAAGCGGACAGGAGTGCCACGGGGGACAAATAGAGCCATCCTGAAACTAAAAAAAGAGGAAGAAATAGAAATAAAAGCACTAATGACATTAAAAAATAAATCATTTGCAATTCCAGTTTCTAAAGCAAAAATCATCAAAATGGCAACTGGAAATAAAAATAAAATTATAGAAAGCCATATTCCAATCCAAATAATATTTTCGTACCGAGGAATTTCCATCCATGTATCATTAATTTCATTGACACGAATAAGTTTTGGTGGTGTTGGCTGCTGGAGATCGTATTTTTCCGGGAGATCTTCCTCCCATTTCTCTGCCTGAGGTGTCAGTTTTGAATATTTCCTTTCCTGTACCGGACGATTCTGCATCCTGTACCCCATATCTGTCGGGACATCATCTTTTTTTCTCACAGTGCTATTCCTTTATCGCTCTGTAATTCCGGGGCGGTTCTGGATTCCTTATCCAGCTCTTCCGGCCAGCGGATAGTGTTCAGCGGTGTCCAGCTCAGGGGCTTTCTGGTCAGCAGCGGCGTTTCCTGCACCGGCTTATACTGCATATACAGGCAGCAGTGGTTCCACAGGCCCCGGATCATCCGGTTATCTCCCACTGTCCAGCTCAGGATAAAACGGTCGACAACTTCAAGGGTGCCGCGTTTACATACCGCGCAGGAGAGGCGGTGACCATAATCGTAGCGGCCAGACTGCTGAAGCATTTCGCCATGAATGTCGGTCCAGTCGAAAACCTTAATGACCACAGGCCAGCGTTTCCAGGGCCAGATACTGCGCTGGTGTTCATAGACATAGACTTTCTGGCGCTTACGGTTGAAGCGGACAGGAGTGCCACGGGGAACAAACAAAGCCATCCGAAAAAAAAACATAAACAAGGATATAAAGCTAAAATTAAGTAATAACACTTCAGCTTTATCATCACATGACATCTCCGAAAAAAAATCTGGCAACATAAAGAAAAAATAATTCAAACTGATAAAAATAGCGCTACCAATACAAATCGCCCACATTCCTGACCAAATAATATTTTCGTACCGAGGAATTTCCATCCATGTCTCATTAATTTCATTCACACGAATAAGTTTTGGTGGTGTTGGCTGCTGGAGATCGTATTTTTCCGGGAGATCTTCCTCCCATTTCTCTGCCTGAGGTGTCAGTTTTGAAAATTTCCTTTCCTGTCCCGGACGACTCTGCATCCTGTATCCCATATCTACTGGGACATCATCTTTTTTTCTCACAGTGCTATTCCTTTATCGCTCTGTATTAACTGTCAGTCCTAACTTGTAATTCAGATCGGTTTTATCCGGCCAGTAAGTGGCCTGCAATGTTGCAGTGTTATACCGACTTTCTCCCACCCAGATTTCAGCCCTGATTTCCATTCCATTATCGGTGGTAAAACGCTTATACCCACCAGAACAGTAATTTGAGGCCGGAAGAGCCCGCCTGCCGTCTATTTTGCCTTCCACATTATGCGTTTCTGCAAGCAGCATTTCATTGCTCCCTCCGCCGGTGAGACTGAGTTCCCAGGCTGAGGTCGCCTCTTTGCATCCCGGTAAATTCAGGTGCAACTCAAGCTTAGTAAATCGTTGCCCCTGTATTTCCGACAATCCCTCAAAACCAACTTCGGCCACCATGCCATTCACAACAGCATTAAACGCCGCCAGCGAGGCCTTCATATCATCCATGCTTTCAGCATGCCAGACAACATCCTGGGATTTTGGGATACCAAAACAGCAGCGACGAAGCCAGACTTCAAATGGTGTGCTCCTAAGCTGCTGTGCCTCAAAAGTATATATAGCACCAGTTATTATCAATAATGCCCCTATACCAGCAGGACCTAAGAGGCTGAATAATCCCAAATATGCACCACCTGCACTTATAAATCCCCCAAGAGCTGTGAAAATAGCCCCTTTGTAATATGCTTCACCAGCTTTTTTGTCGCCTTCCTTATTGGCATTTCTCGCATTTACCCCCATCCTCACCCCATCCACTATCGCCGCCACACCCGCAATCACACCCCCGGCGCGAATTAAAGGATGAACATAATTTTTGGGTAATACTTCCCAGCTGTTTTTAATCGTCAGCATGTGACCAAAACCAGCGATTTCAGTCGCGGCACTCAGCACCATCAGACGGTTAATGGAATAAGTCAGCCGGGCATCCTTGTCATTTCCTGTGGCATCGTTCACGCTTTCAGCGTTTTTATTCCAGTCAGATATCTGCAGGGCAAGCATAATAGCCGACAGTGCAATCCCCACACCATTTCCACTGGCGTAACGCAGGGTACGCTCATTATAAACAGCCTGAAGCTGTTCCTCGCTTACCGTCGAAATCAGGTTACCTGCTTCCGCCTGAAGGGACACTTGCGAAACCCTGAGAGGCGATGCTGCCAGGGTATCGGCGCTGAATTTTCCATTCTTATTGAGCATGTTTTTTACGGTATTCAACGGCTCCGGGATGCTGACTCTGACCGTTATCACTTTCGCCTGCAGGAGTGGGTCGCTAATAAACATGGCCTGTCCGGCTGCACCCGTGCCACCGCGTTGCACCATTCCACCAAAGGTATTGCTGTTTTCAGCCATCACGGGTTGCAGCCAGGCGCCTTTACGCACCATCTCCTGAAACCTGCCAAGGGTGGTGGTGAATTCCACAAACGTGACTTCCTGATCCGCGGCGGTAATAAGCGCCTGCTGCATGATGCGGCGGAATCCCTGCTGAGCAGTATCATCGGCTTTCAGCGCCAGCCGGTTTAACGAGCCGCTGAGCGATATTACCCGACTGGCCCACGCCTCCTGCAAAGCAGGCGTTTTAAGATAATCAGCAAATTCGTCTGAACCAAACATGGTTTTTACATAAGCATATCCGCTGCTGCCGGCAAAGACGGTTCCCAGCAGCGAGGGAGTCGGCCCCATGAATCCGATATATACAGGAGAGTCTGCCGTTTTTACCCAGGAAGCATAGATTTTATCCAGTTCGGTGTCCTGAGCGCCCCCCTGAAGGCAGGACGTCACCGTGGCAAACTGCGCTGCCCAGCTAGCCGCGCTGGATTCAGGGGAATAGTCGTGATTTATTAGCTTCAGCCAGCGCTGAGACTGATAGCAGGCTGCGAGATCTTTACCGGTTGCCTCAATTCTTTGCTGCCATTTTTTCAGCCGCCCTTCATAGTCAGCGGCAAAGGCGGCACGATCGGTTTCACTATAGCTTTTAAGCAGACGGGCGTACTGGCTGGCCCAGGTTTCACGCGCCACCTGCTCCTTCGCAATAACTTCACCGCCCCAGACAGTGGGCATATCCGCTGCGGGCTCGTAGCGTGGCTGGTTGTTTTCCTCTGTTGTTTTTTTCAGGCTTTCCATATAACCACTAATTGCCCGTGAAACCAGCGACTTGTGTAATATTCCCGGTGAATTAATATAGGCCTGCCGCGCCTCCACAATCTGCAGCCGGCTGTTGTTCAGCTCCTGTATCACGCCCACGCTGTCATCCAGCGCCAGGGCCGCTATCCGGCATCCGTACTGCGCCCCCAGCCGGGCTACCTTCAGCCCCAGGGCATCCGCACTCTCTAGCCGCGGATAAAAACCGTGCGCGCCCCCGGACGGCTCCCCTGCCACTTTCTCCGTGCGGGGGAACACCTGCGTCGCAAACTCCGCCACATTTGCTTTCAGTGAGGCCAGCGACGGGTCCAGCACCAGCGCCCCCGGCACGCTGCCCGGGCTTTCTTTCAGCGTGGACAGGGATATTTTCCTAAACCGGCTGTCCGGGCGCTTCCCCGATTTGTAGTCTGCCAGCACTTCCCGGCTCCACGGGTCGCTGCTGAAAGCCAGCCAGGCCTCCCTGTATTTTTTCTCATCCAGGTTTATAAAACTGGCGCTGATGCAGTGTCCCTGCTCCCGGCACGCTTCGCTCACCGGCTCCACCGTGTCGCCTTCCGGCACCGACAACGCATCAAACTGCCGCAGGTATCCCTCTGCTGTCACCTGATAACCCTGCCAGACTCTCTTATCCAGCAGCACGTACAGATACCCCATGCGCAGGGTCCGCAGCGCGTACTTAAATTCACCGCCCGTCAGCCCTGCATCCTGCTCCGGCACGGCCGGCTTCCAGCCTGAGCTGACCAGGGCTTTTGGCACCGCCGCCACCCGCAGGGGAAAAACGGGCAAACCGGTTCGCTGGCAGACCTTACACCCCGACGGGGTTGCGGCGGCCTGTTCACTCGCAGCGGCATACTGGTCAATCTGTTCGTCTGATGTCATGGCGGGACACTCCTTTGTTTTTGTCATGCCGGGTTCCGGCCCGGAGTTCCTGCTTTACCGTCTCCGGCAGGGCCTGCAAACACCGGGATAAACGCAGGGAGGGGGCGGCAGTGGCCTGCTGTATCAGGGCCTGCACTGCCGGATGCTGTTCAGTATCGGTTCCGGGGCAAGAACTCTGCCTCACGGACTTTATTCCGGGGCGGTTCTGGATTCCTGGTCCAGCGCTTGCGGCCAGTGAATGTTTTTAAACGGCGTCCAGCTCAGGGGAACATCTGTCTTCAGTGGCTTATCCGACACAGCCTTACCCTGCATATACTGGCAGCAGTGGCTCCACAGGCCGTAAATCATATTGATGTCGCCCACTGTCCAGCTCAGGATAAAGCGGTCCAGCACTTCATACGTGCCCGGTTTACAGACCGCGCAGTAAAGCCGGTGGCCGTAATCGGCACGTCCGGCCATAAACACCCGCTCGCCGTGAATATCTGCCCAGTTGAACACTTTGATGGTCGTCGGCCAGCGCTTCCACGGCCAGACGCCACGCTGATGCTCGTAGACGTAGACTTTCTGACGCTTGCGGTTGAAGCGAACGGGAGTGCCGCGGGGAACAAATAACACCATTCGGAAGAGAAACAGGAAAAAGGAAATGATAAAAAATGATAATGTATAAAAGAATAGATCAAAATGAATAACACTCCTACTGATTGACTGAAATACAATAATTAGCGGAAGAATTGAAATTATTAAAAAAAACCACAACCCTCCCCATCCGTGATTTTCATAGCGTGGAATTTCCATCCAGATATCATTGATTTCATTAACCCGTATCAGCCGGGGATAGACACGCTGTTCTTCCGTCGGTTCGGGTAAATCTTCATCCCAGTTACTGGCCTGCGGAATTAAGCGGGATTTTTTCATCGCCATATCACCATAACCCTGTTAATTATTTTCTGACGCTTTATTACCAGCTTAATCAGAGGCTGTTGTTGACTCACGGTCGATATCTTCCGGCCAGTGAATATTTTTAAACGGCGTCCAGCTCAGGGGAACATCTGTCTTCAGCGGCTTATCCGACACAGCCTTACCCTGCATATACTGGCAGCAGTGGCTCCACAGGCCGTAAATCATATTGATGTCGCCCACTGTCCAGCTCAGGATAAAGCGGTCCAGCACTTCATACGTGCCCGGTTTACAGACCGCGCAGTAAAGCCGGTGGCCGTAATCGGCACGTCCGGCCATAAACACCCGCTCGCCGTGAATATCTGCCCAGTTGAACACTTTGATGGTCGTCGGCCAGCGCTTCCACGGCCAGACGCCACGCTGATGCTCGTAGACGTAGACTTTCTGCCGCTTGCGGTTGAAGCGGACAGGAGTACCACGAGGGACAAATAATATTGTTCGAAAACAAAAAAGAGACACTGAAATAGAAATAAAAATAAATATCACATTTAAAAATGAATTATAAGAAAATCCGAGATCATGTATAGATATAAAAACGATACAAAGAGGGATGAATGAGATAATGGCAAAGAACCATAACCCTCCCCATGTGATATTTTCGTAACGTGGAATTTCCATCCAGATATCATTAATTTTATTCACCCGTATCAGCCGGGGATAGACACGCTGTTCTTCCGTCGGTTCGGGTAAATCTTCATCCCAGTTACTGGCCTGCGGGATTAAGCGAGATTCTTTCATCGCCATTTTTCCATCATTCTGTTAATTATTTTCTGACTTTTCATTGCCAGCCATACCCGTTGCCAACCAACTTCACTCAGCAGTTACCGTCAGCGCCAGCTTATTATGCGCATCCAATTTATCTGGCCAGTAGCTGGCCACAAGCGCGACGACAGGATTACGATTCTGTTTCACCCAGATGGTAATCTGTATAATCAGATTGTCGTTCTCAACGGCCTGCTGATAACTGTCGGAATACTGACTTGTTCTGTTAATTGCCGGTTGATCCACCTTGTCCGGCAGGTTATACGCTTTCGAAAATAATACGCGATTATCCGTACCGCCAGTCAGGCACAGTTCCCAGGATGAAGCGAAATCGTGATAACCCGGCAGGCACAGCTTAATGTCTACCCGATTATAATCAACAGACTGAATGGGCGCGGTGCCAGTAATCGCCACCTCAGCCACCATGCCGCTGGTAATAGCGTTATAGGCCGCTAGCGCGGTATTCAGATCCGCAAGGCTGCTTGCCTGCCACACAATATCGCTGTCGTGGGGAATGCCAAAACAGCAACTTCTCAGCCAGATTTCAAATGGGGTACTGCGCTCCTGATTTGCCTCATACGCCCATATCATACCCGCCAGGATTAATGCGGCTCCCCATCCGGCAGGCCCCAAAAACCATGTTTCGCTAAATAGAGTAAATACACCTAAATATGCTCCGACACCACTGATTAGCCCCCCTGCCAATGTAGCAAGAGCTGCTTTTTTATATAAAAATGCAGCATCTTCATCGCCAGCTTTCTCAGCGTCCTCTGCGTGAATCCACATCCTCACCCCATCAACCACCGACGCCACACCCGCCAGCACGCCGCCAAATTTAACCAGCGGATGCACAAAGTCTTCCCCCAGCACCAGCCAGTTCTTTTTGATGGTCAGCATATGCCCAAAGCCCGTTGTTTCAGCAATCGCGCCGAATACCAGAAGGCGATTAATGGCATAATCGGCAGTCGCGTCGGGATCGTTACCCATCGCATCCTGCAAGCCTTTTGCTTTCGCCCCCCAGTCCGCTATCTGTAGTCCCAGCATTCCCATCGCCAGCACCACACCAAAGCCGTTGCCGCTGATATACCGCCGCATTCGCTCATTAAACGCCTCTATTTGCGGGCGGCTCACCATCACATTGACGCCCGCCTTATTCTGCAATGAAATATCGGAGATATGCATGTCGTGGAAGTGGTTCAGCAGTGCCGGATTATTGAGGGGCAGATCGGTTTGCCCGATCTCCTTCAGGGTTTTCTCTATCTCTTCCAGCGTTCCCAGGAAACTCTTTTGCACCCGGATCCTCTGTGAAAGCAGCGCCTTATCTTTAATCCCCACAACCCAGTCTGTTGCCGAGGTACTGCCACGCTTTCCGATACCGCCAAAAGGAGTGTCATTTTTAGCCATTATCGCCGAGTACCAGGAGCCCGCTTTAATATCTTTCTGTAGCTGACCGATGGTCGTGTTGTACTCGAACACCACAACGGATTCCCCGGTCGCCGTCAGCATCCCGGCCTGCATCATCCGGTGAAATCCTCTATAAGCCGCTTCATCCAGTTGTTGATTCAGTCGTGCGACCGATCCGCTGAGCGCGGCCATCCGGCTGGCCCAGCTTCGCTTTATTGCCACACTCTTCAGATAATTGCCGAATTCATCCGACAGTAACCCCGTTTTACTGTTGCTGTAGACATTGCCGCCACTCAGAATAGTATCCAGCAATGATGACTGCATTCCTGCAAACCCGATATATGCAGGCGAACTGGCGGTTTTCACCCACTCAAGCCAGACTTTATCGGTTTCGGCATCCATTCCGCCTCCCTGAATACAGGCAGAGACTGTCTGAAACTGCTTATCCCAGCCTCGCGCGCAACTATCCGGCGCATAATCATTTATAATGGTTTTCAGCCAGGAGTCTGCCCGATACCAGGCGGCAAGTTCTTTCCCGATTGCTTTATTTTTCTCTTCCCAACCCTGCATCCAGTTCCCGTAATCAGTGGCGAACGCTGCTCGCGCGGGTTCGTCATAACTTTTTTGCAAACGGGCGTATTGTTCAGCAAACGTTTCTTCGGCAACCTGTTCCGCAGGAATACTCTTACCCCCCCAGACTGTCGGCATATTTTCAGGAAACTGATATGCCGGCTGACTACGCTTATCAATCGCCTTTTTCATCGCATCAAGATACTGGCAGATACCCTGAGAAATGAAATGCTTATGTAAAATCTCCGGCTTTGAGGTGTACGCCTGACAGGCGTCGGCCACCTGTATCCGGGCATTATTCAGCTCCTGCACTACGCCCACTTCATCATTTAGCGCCAGTGCGGCTATCTGACACCCATACTGCTGACTCATCTGAGCCACACGCATCCCCAGGGCAGACGCGCTGTCAAGCCGCGGGTAAAATCCATGCGCACTTCCCGATACTTCACCTGCTACTCTCTCAGTGTACGGGAAGAAATTAGTCGCAAACTCCGCCACATTCGCTTTCAGGACCGACAGTGACGCATCCAGCGCAAGCGCTTCTGGAATTGATGACGGTGTTTTTTTCAGCGACGGCAGGCTTACCTGTGTAAACCGCTCCGATGGACGGATCCCACTCTGGTAAGCTTTTAGTACTTCAGTGCTCCATGGATCGCTACTGAACGCCAGCCACGCCTGTGAATATTTCTTGTCATCAATATTGATAAAACTCGCGGCAATATCATGCCCCTTTGTCAGGCAAGACTGACTCAATGGCTCCACCATATCCCCTTCTGGCATCGCCATAGGATCAAACTGCCGCAGATACCCCTCTGCCGTTACCTGGTAGCCCTGCCAGACTTTTTTATCCAGCAACACGTATAAATATCCCATACGCAGAGTCCGCAAGGCGTATTTAAATTCGCCTCCTGTCAACGCGACATCCTGCTCTGGAACAACCGGTTTCCAGCCAGAGTTCACCAGAGCTTTTGGCACCGCCGCCACCCGTAGTGGAAAAATCGGTAAGCCGGTTCGCTGACAGGCTTTGCACCCTGATGGGGTTGATGCAGCCTGCTCGCTGGCGTCAGCATACTGGCCAATTTGATCGTCAGATGTCATGTTGGTGCATTCCTTTATTTTCGTCCTGCTGGACTGCTGGAGCTTTATTCCAAAGTTCCTGCTTTATTGACGCCGGCAGAGCCTCCAGGCATTGAGATAAACGCAGGGAAGGATCGGCAATAACTTGCTGCATCCGTTCTTTTACTGCCGGATGTTCTGCAATATCAACACCGAGCCCAAGGCTGTAGGCAGCCAGAAAATAGCTATCCCTGATATCATTCAGACCCGTTCCTTCCGTTTTTTTCCACATCATCGCAGCCTGTATTGCCGAATCAGAAGGCATGGTCGTGCAGACAGAACCCCAGGCTTTCAGAATTTGTCCAATAGCTCGTACGTTTTGTTGTGCCCATTCGCCTCCCCAATTCAACCGCCATTTATCAGTTGTTTCTTTACCGATCTGGCAGGCTAGTTCGCCCGCTACAGTCATATACCACCAGTGACTAACGGGCCAGATACTCCCGGCCAGGCCATCTTCCGGGCTCATGGCCTGTAGCAGTTCAAAGCGTAAGGGTTCAAAAAACGGCAAAAATGTGTTACTCACCCTGCCACATTGCTCTGCCAGTGAAATGGCAAGCGATTCTGGCTCCTCTTCGCTGGAAAGCCATCCACAGATGTACCGTTTCTCCTGGAGAACTTCACTTTGTGCATAATTTTCAGCATGAGTTATCCATGGCGGTTGACATGATTCGCCTGGCCGGGCAAGCAAAACCAGATGCGGGCAGTGTGTTGGTGAATAAGCAAGATCAGCGCGCAGAACCGGAAAAATAGTTTCTCTCCCCGGTTGTTGTAACTTAGGCAAGCTCAGTAAGTTAGCGCTGGCAATCTTTTTAAGGGGATCCACTAAAAGATAACGATATTCATCCGTATGCTGGTTGAGCCAGGCAGTCATCTTGTTGTTATTTTCCATCATGATACCTGTTCCACGCATTTAGCTTCTGGCGGCAGCGTTGGCTGTGCGGGACTGAAGCTCTGCGCAGCCTGCTGATTAAAGCTGGCACATTTAGCGTTCACATCGCCTGGCGTGTAAATATTCACACCGGAAGGCTCAATAACCACGGCCGTTTTGCCACAGCACAGCGTCAGCTTTTTGCTGGCCTGGATAAACACTTCATCATCTTTACTGATAATGGTCATGGCCTTCAGGGACGTCAGCGCCATCGCATCTCCCTGCGCCTGAATATCCACTTTCCCTTTGTTGGCATAGATTTTGATGCCCAGCGTTTTGGCAAACAGGCTGATTATCTCACCTGCCGCTACCGTGAATTTTTTGAAGACACTAAAATCTGTGTTTTCTCCTGAGGTCTGAATAAAGTTCTGCCCGCTGCTGATTTGAATGCTTTGCGGCGACACCTGGGCGATACCGTCCGGGGCGCTCATCAGCAAGGCAGACTGCTGCAGGTTTTTGAGCGAGGACTCCAACAGGGTCTTCTGCGCCTGAATCTGTGCCAGTTCGGCCTGTGCAGTGGCTACGGCCTCACTCAGCGATTTTGCCAACCCCTGCGCCTGGTTTAGCGTACCCAGTGCCGCAGCCATATCCTGAACCTGGCCCAGTGCTTTAATCTGCGCATCCGCAGTGATAAATATCCCCTTCTGCGCCCGTATCGCCCCCCACGCGTCTGTTCGCAGCTCAAACCCCTCGCCGCGCGGCTGCCTTTCACCGTCCACCAGGTGCCCCAGGTTCAGCTGGCTCTTGCCCCCGTACTCCGTGCTGACCTTGATGTGCTCCCGGCCACGGCTGTCGTCCAGACGGATTTTGTTGTTCGCAGGCGTCCGCAGTACGTTGCGTTTATAGTTGCGGATGGTGACGTGGTCGCCGTGCGCCGAGTCGTGCAGCACGCCCGCGATATACGGCCGGTCCGGGTTACCGTCCTCAAAGCCAATCCCCACCTCGGTGCCCGCCAGCAGCGGCAGGTGCAGGCCGTACGTGTCCCCGGCATAAGGGCGGGACTGGCGCACCCACAGGCTCTCAAAGCCGGTCTCCCAGTTATCCCGGTCAAACAGCATCCTGACGCGGTAACGCCCGTCTTTGTCGATATGTCCGTAGATGTCGTTTTCCGTGGTGCTGGTCACCCGCGCCGGCAGCGTGCCGGCCATCACCGGGCGCCTGCCCGGCTCCGGGCGGAAGCCCACATCCGCGCTGTCCGGGATACCGCTGAAATGCACCTCAAAATCCCGGTCGCGGCGGGCTGAACTGGTCATGCCCGTGATAAGCACACCCCGGGCAAACGCCTCCGCCACTTCATACCCGCCGGTGACCTTCAGCACCTGGCCGGGGAACAGCACCGGGCAACTGGTCACGGCGGCGGTCTGCGTCTGCCCGTTCAGGTAACGCTCATGGCGCACGCGGGCATAAAACGCCCCGGACTCCGGCGCCGGGTGGCGGTCATACGCGCTGCCCGGCGTCAGGTAGTTGTCGGCATAATGGTAGGCTTCCCCGTAGGTGGTCGCATCCCCGCGGGTCACGTCGGCCTGCGCGTTCATGTCATCCGTAGCCTGCCGGTAGTTGTAATCCCGGGTGCTGACCTGCTTGTGCACCACGTGATACCGGCTCTCCATTCCCCACACCGAGTCCACGCCCTGCGCGTGCTGCCCGGACGGCGGCACCGACGGCAGCGCCAGGCCCTTCTCATACCCCTGGCGGCTGTCGTAAAACTCCACCACGTCGATGTTCAGCCGCGTGTCGGTGGTGAAACGGAACCAGATACCCACCTCACCCAGCAGCCGGGTGATGAAGTGCAGGTCGTCCTCGCCGTACTGCAACACCTGCTCGCGGCGCGGGTAGTCGTTACCCAGCGAGAACAGGAAGTCCTGGCCGCGCAGGGCGTGGCGCTCCCGGAGGATTTTTTCCACAATCTGCGGCACCGACATGTCCTGGTAAACCGCGTTCTGGTGCGAGCGGTCCAGCAGCGCCAGGCGCGGCTGCAGCGTCACGGCGTAATGCGTTTCATCCCGCGAGGTGGCCAGCCGCTCAAACCCCGTGACCACACCCTGTATCACCCGCACCGGCTGCTGCTCCCTAATCCCGGCGCCCGGGTCCACCGGGGCCTGCAGCGTCAGGGATGCCGCCTTCATCAGCATCCTCTCCCTGCTGATGGCATGCTCCGGGCTGGTGAACTCCACCCGGTAGCGGAAGGGCCTGCTCAGGGCTTCATCACCCTCAAACGCCAGCACGTCCGTTTCGCAGGCGCAGCCCTTCACCGCCAGCAGATGATGGTTATGACTGAATCTTGTCGGGGGATTACTGCTCATGTGTTCACTCCCTGTGTACGGTCAAACGTCAGCCCGATACCCTCTTCCTCACTCCAGCTAAGGCTAAGTGACTGTGGTTTCTGTTTCGCAGCCATCCGGGTCAGCAGTTGCTGGCTCAGCACCGGCAATATCTGTTGATTGAGCAGACTGTCGACGTTACGCGCCCCGGTGTCCGGCAGCAGGCAGGCGGCAGTCAGCGCGTCATACAGGCTTTCGTCGGTGTGCGTGGTCAGGCCGTAATGACGGTGTAAGCGCTGGCTGACCTGGGCGAGTTTCATCTGCACGATGGTGCGCATCGCGGCCTCATTCAGCGGGCGGTAAATCACGGTCTGGAAACGGGCCAGCAGCGCGGGCTGGAAGTGGTCGCGCAGGATGGGGCGCATCAGCTCGTGCAGTTCCACATCTGTCGCTTCCGGCTGTTCATCCAGCAGTTGCATAATGTGGTCGCTGCCGAGGTTGGAGGTCATCAGAATGACGGTGTTACGGAAGTCGATTTCACGCCCTTCGCCGTCACGCATAAAGCCGCGGTCAAACACCTGATAAAACAGGTTCATTACGTCGCGGTGTGCCTTTTCCACTTCATCGAGCAGTACCACGCTGTACGGGCGTTTGCGCACGGCTTCGGTGAGGATGCCACCCTGGCCGTAACCGACGTAGCCCGGCGGGGACCCCTTGAGCTGGGACACCGTGTGTGGCTCCTGGTATTCGGACAGGTTGATGGTGATAAGCGACTTTTCGCCACCGTACAGCACGTCCGCCAGGGTCAGCGCCGTTTCGGTTTTGCCGGTGCCGCTCGGGCCAACCAGCAGGAACACCCCCTGCGGGCCGTTCTCCGGGGTAAGTCCGGTTTTGCTGGCGCGCAGACGCTGAGCGATGGCGTTGAGCGCCACGTCCTGGCCCACCACGCGCCGGCTGATTTCCCCTTCCAGGTTCAGCAGTCCGGTCTGTTCGTCCTTCATCAGCGAGGAGAGCGGTACCCCGGTCCAGTCGGCAATCACACTGGCGACGGTACGGGCATCCACATCCACCGAGAGCAGCGGGTTGCTGTGCTGTATGCCGTTCAGTTCCTGTTGCAGGTCGCGGGTTTCATTCTGACGGGAGATATCCTGGCGGCTTTCCAGCAGCTGCGCCGTGAGAGCCAGCTCCTGACCGTACCGGGTTTCCAGTTCGTCGCGTTCAGTGATGCAGTTATTCTCTTCGAGCTCAATCGCCGCCAGACGCTCGCCGTGGCGCTGACTGCCGACCGCGATATCCTCCAGCAGCGCCTGCTTTTCCATGCCCAGCGCGGTAATTTGCGCACGGATGCGGGTCAGCGGCTCCGGCACGGTATCCAGACTCATGCGCACACGGGCCGCTGCGGTGTCGAGCAGGTCGACCGCTTTATCCGGCAACTGACGGCCGGTCAGATAACGGCGCGACAGGGTGACGGCAGCACGCACGGCTTCGTCGGTGATATGCACGCCGTGGTGCTGCGCGTAACGGGATTTGAGGCCCCTGAGCATCAGGCACGCCGTATCGTCGTCCGGCTCATCCACCTTCACCATCTGGAAACGGCGCTCCAGCGCGGCGTCACGTTCAAAATACTGTTTGTATTCGCTCCAGGTGGTGGCGGCGATGGTTCTGAGTTCGCCGCGGGCGAGAGCGGGCTTCAGCAGGTTGGCCGCATCCGCGCCGCCCGCCTGGTTACCCGCGCCAATAATGGTGTGCGCTTCGTCGATAAACAGCAGCACCGGATCCGGCGACTGCTGTACGGCGCTGATGACATTTTTCAGCCGCTGCTCAAACTCGCCTTTCACGCCCGCACCTGCCTGCAGCAGGCCCAGGTCGAGGGTGCGCAGGCTGACGGTTTTCAGCGATTCAGGAACATTGCCCTCAGCGATGCGCAACGCCAGGCCTTCCACCAGGGCCGTTTTACCGACGCCCGGCTCGCCCACCAGAATCGGGTTGTTCTTACGGCGACGGGAGAGGATATCCACCATCTGGCGGATTTCGGTATCGCGGCCAAATACCGGGTCGATTTTGCCCTCACGCGCCCTGGCGGTCACGTCGAGGGTGAATTTATCCAGCGCATTTTGCAGCGCCGGGTTGAGCTCACCCTCTTTTACCTCTGCCCCGACCGCACCACTTACAAACTCCACGTCGCCGCTGTGACTCTGCGCCAGCTCTGCGTCCTGCTGGGCTTCCGGGCGTTCGTCGGATTGCGCATCAAGCAGCGGGCGTAAACGCTCAAGCTGGCTCCGTCCCAGGGTCAGCAGCGGCCACAAACCGTCACAGCGTACCAGTTTCGGTTTATCCACCAGGGCCATCAGCAGATGGACACTGCGGATTTGCGCTTCTCCGTTGAGAGAAGCCGTCAGCCAGGCCTGCTGCATCAGCGTCTGAATGTTGTCAGACAGTTGGGGCCGGTGGCGCACAGAGCGTGGCTGTTTATCCAGCCAGCCGAGCAAATCCTGCCACAGGGTATCCATATCCCATTCATAGCGACGCGCCAGGACCGTCAGGTCGCCCTCGCCCTGCTCCAGCAGCTTCAGCAGCCAGTGCTCCGGCAGGATTTCCGCGTGGGCGCGGGTCTGGCAAAGCGACGCTGCCCCTTCCATCGCACGGGCACTGAAGGGATTAAGACGTCGAAGGAGGATTGCCGGGTTTTCCATGAGATTCTCTCTTTATTGTTTCCTGGGCATGCTACCGCCCCTCGCTGTTTCCCGTGAAGGGGACCAAAGCGCACAAGGTCGGGCTGGCAGTTTGTGGTTTTCTTTGCTGAAGGCCCGCGGGCTGCGGACGCTCAGCAAAAAAAGCGGACAGAGAAACTCTGTCCGCTTGCGGCTTACGCGGTGGCGCGTTCGTTCCAGGAATCGGAATGAATGATGTTGCCGTCTTTGTAGGTCCAGGTGATTTTTTCGTAACGCAGTTCAATCTGCTCGAGGTGGTTATGCTTTTCGAAAGAAGGATCCTTGATGTCGTGCATTTTTGGCGCGACTTTCACCAGCTTGACGTTTTCCAGTTTGGTGTTGAAATACTCCACTTCCTGGCCCGCGTCGTTGATTTTGTACCATTTGAACTCCGCCGTTTTCAGGGTCTGACCGGTGGTCACCGCCTTGTACAGGTACGGGCTGGAGGAGTCGATTTCCTTGGTGAACAGGAACGGGGTGTGAATGCGGGTGCCGGTCAGCTTGCCGGTGTTGTTGTCGGTCGGGATGTACAGGTTGTGCTCCTGCGCCACCACTTCGATGCTGCCTTCACGGTCTTTAACGTCCACGGAACCTTTAATGTCCGCACCGCCGTCGTCTTTCAGCCAAAGATAAACAGGAATTGCCATGAAATTACTCTCCATTGTGTTGTGAAGCGTCATCATCCTGCGATGACGCCGGGGGGTTGCCCGGCAGCTGACAGGCATTCGCCTGCGGTACCAGACTGATTTCGACACGGCGGTTGAGCGCGCGGCCTTCCGGCGTGTCATTGGTGGTGACAGGGCGGCCTGCGCCGTATCCCTGCACCGCAAAACAGCTTTCCGGCACGTCGCCGGAGTCACGCATCCAGTCGCGTACCGCTTCGGCACGCTTCAGGGACAACGGCTGGTTTATCTGCTGGCTGCCGGTGTTATCAGTGTGACCCGCCACCACAATCAGCCAGCCCGGTCTGGCTTTGATGCCCACCAGGGCGTTCACCAGCACGCGGGTGGAGCCCGCCTTAAGGTCCGCGCTGCCGGAGTCGAATAGCGACATGCTGTTGAGGCGGACAATTTTCGGTGCCTGTTTCGCCTGCGGTTTGGGTGGTGGGGGTGGCGGAATATACGAGCGGATGGCCTCCAGCACCCTAAGGCGCAGACGTTCACCCTGATACAGGCCGAGCCCCATCCGGACCGGGGCACCATTACGCGCGTGATCATCCAGCAGTGCCGCATCCTCTCGCAGGACCGCGACGGCATCAGCTTTTGGATCGTAATCATTCATCGGGATACGGTAATAACGCGTAATATCGAAGCTCACGCGGTGCAGCAACTGGCGGTTGTTCCAGCCACTGCTGAGCAGCGCTGCAATGGCCGCCAACGTGAAGAGTCCCAGCGCACAGCGCCAGGCGCGGCCACGAGGGGTGAGTCCCCGGCCTTCCGGCAACAGCGGCAGGGCAAAATCCGGCAGCGGTGATATCACCGTGCTGTCAGTCCCTACCGGCTGCCAGCCTGCTACCTGCTGCATGGCCGTGTGACGGGACAACCACGCCGTCCAGGCCGAAGACGCCAGGCTCCCGGCCAGAATGGGTCCCATTCCCCAAAGCACCGCTGCGGGTTCAATAGCCGGCACATCGGGGTTCTCATCCATAAATACGGCGGTGACGTGGCTGTGAAACCAGCCCATCAGGCTGTTCATCAACACCTGCTGCTGCATTGCAGGCGCACCGCCGCTGGTGACCCACGCAGCAATCGAACAGGGCGCGGTGGATTCTCGCCAGACCCTCACGCCTTCACCCGGGAGCGCCGCCTGCCAGAGCATGTCATTTGTCATCGCACTGCCGACCTGACCATTCAGAACCAGCGGCACGGAATGCCCGGTCTCCTTACGCAGTTGGCTGATTTGCCAGCGCAGTGTCAGCAGACGGCTGGTCAACGCTTCGCTGTCAGCGTGCTTCTGCGGGCAGACACAGACCATGACCGACAGCTGGCGCTCCCAGTCCGGGCGCTGCCATAGTATTTGGCGGGCCACCTGCTCCAGGTCCTGAAAATCCTCTACCCGGATCCAACAACCCTGCGTGACAGTCAGCACCTGTGACTGCTGTGGCCAGGCCATCGGCAGATCGCCACAAACCAGCACCACCGGCTGGCGGTACGTCGCTTCCGGGAGATCATCCAGACGCAGAGTGACGTCGTGCTGATCACGACGGCGGGCGATGTACCAGGACGCCGTAATCAGCCCCAGAAAAACCAGAAAAATAACAATGGCCGCCTGCCGGGATGCTGGCAGAAAAAACAGGCAGACAGCGGCACTCAGCAGGGCTGCCCACAGCGCAAGGCCTCGCTGTTGTGCATGATTCATTTCACGACTCCCGGCAGCAGGGTCAGCAGCATCTGATCAAGCCAGTTGTTCAACCCCCACCACAGGGCGGCGACCACCGTCACGCTCAGAGCAATACGCACGGGCCATGACGCCAGCCAGCCGCCCATACCCCGTCCGCCGCGGCTTTCCGCCAGGATCGGATGGGTTTGTGGATAGCTGAAGGGTGGAACATGTTCACTGAGAGCGTTGACAAGTTTTTGGCGCTCCGGGTCGTTCAGGGAGCGAAAGCTGCCGAGGAATCCCAGCATCATCACGCGCTGAAAGCAGGTAATAACGTCACGATCGGGGGCCGGTTCGCGCAGCACATCACGCATCCGGTCACACAGCGTATCCCCGGCATCCATGGTGCCGAGGAAATGCCCCTGCAGGGGAATGTCATACCACTGCACGCTGGCGTCGTCGTCCACGCCGCGGCCTTTAACCGCCTCATCGAGCAGTGCGCACTGCGCGGTGAGAATATGCCGACAACTGGCCTCATCGAGCTCTCTCGCTTTCAATTCACACTGCACCCGCTCCACGTCGGCGATACAACGCTCCCACAGCGTTCGCCCTTCCCCGTCCTGGAATGTCGGACCGTGGTGCAGACTGATCACCTGCAACCAGGTGTCCTGCAGTAACGCATCAATATCAATGGGCGCGGCGGTGCCGCGTTTACGCTCACTCATGTTCTCAGTACCGCAAAGAGTTCAAGTTCAGGCTCTCCGAGCATCCCCGGAACGTAAAACATGCAGGTGCCACCCTGCAGCATTTCCGTGGCCAGAGGATGAGAGACATCGAGGCTGAAATATTGGTTTTCCAGGCGCAATGGAATGGCGGCGGGCACATGGCGCAACGGCATCAGGGGAACTCCCACCCGGGATGAATTAACAATACTTCGGACGTGATCCGGACTGCCTACCTTGCACTGACGCGGGAACTGCTCCTGGAGTTGCGCCACCGGCATCGGTGAACGCACTGAAAGGTAGTAATCAGCCCCTTCCCGCAGGCGTGGATCATGCAGACGAGCCTGCCAGAAGTGGAGACGGGGATCATAGTCAAGTGCAAGTGTCACCACCCGTGACGGCAGACTGGCTTCCAGCAAATCACCCAGTAAGTCAAACAGCGGAGGGAAGACATGATTCAATTGCTCATGCTGCCAGACCGGAATGGCGCTCACCTGATGCTCCAGCGAGAAGGTCAGCAGGCTGCCGGCCAGACGGGCAAGTTCCGGGAACAGGCGTTCCGGCGGGCTTTGCAGGTTACGCTGAAACTGCCCGAGCACGGGCTCGGCGCTGTTCAGGGCGTTCAGCAGCCAGAACAGAGACACATCGGCCACGGCAAAATCGGCCATACGCTCATTGCTTTCACGACGCATGGCCATCAGACGGCTCAGGCGGACACGCAACTGCGTCATCAGTTGTTCCAACTGAGTGACCAGCCAGCGACTACCCTGAATGGTCAGCAGTGGGGGGAGAAACGTCTCATCAATCAGCCAGGTCCCCTGCGAATCCTGCTCCAGGCGGGCTACCGGACAGGTCAGATAATCGCTGTTGTTCTGATGAGCAAACCGCAGCGTCAGTTCCGGCTGCATCACTGCAATCTGGCGGGTGTCATCCCCAAAGGTATTGCGGACATCCCGCCAGCGCTGACGATATCGCACCGGACGCTCGGCAACCTCATCGGATTTCAGGCAGTTGCCGCCGTTCGCGCGCAGCAGTGGAAGTGCCAGCACCACCACCACGTCCTGCGTTTCACTCTCAAGCAATAACACCGGTGGCAGGGCGTCAGCATTATCAGTATCAATCAGCGTCCCGTCCGGGAAACGAATGTGCAGATGACGAGCCTGCAGGCGGCCCAGCTTCAGTACATCTGGTTCGAAAGTGGCCTCAATCATTCCCCACGGGTGGGAAAGCCCCAGCCGGGCGATGCATTCCCCAGACCAGGCCGCATACGCGGCCTGTTGCTGGAAGTGCTGGGGAGAGACCATCTGGCCCCTTCCCCATAACGGTTGTTCCGTTTTCATCGGCTTCCTTGCCTCAGGTTATGATTTTGCCTTCGGCATCTGAGAAACCAGTGACAGACTGACGTCCATGCCTTCCACCTGGAAATGCGGTACGGCAAACAGTCTGACGCGGAAAAAGCCCGGGTTGT